>JBDSKE010000252.1:0-12843 GCA_039917105.1 Candidatus Eiseniibacteriota bacterium
CGCGTCGCCGGTTTCGAGGTCGTGGAGCAGGCCCATGAGGTCCGTCGCCGCATCAGCCTGGTCTCGGGCGGCGAGAACTCGGGCTACGGTATCCTGACGGTGCGCGAGTGCCTGTGGATGTTCTCGCAATTCTATGGCGTCCCCTCCAAGGTCTCGTGGCCGCGCGTGGACCAACTCATCGACATCGTCGACTTGCGGGAGCTGGCGAACACCCGCATCAATCGCCTGTCCACAGGCCAGCGCCAGCGCATGAACTTCGCACGCGGGTTCGTGTCCGACCCCGAGATCCTGTTCCTGGACGAGCCCACTCTGGGGATGGATGTGAATGCAGCGCGCGCGTTGCGCGAATATGTGTTGCAGTGGGTGCGTGAGCGCCAAGGGCGCACGGTGCTGCTCACCACGCATTACATGGCCGAGGCGGATCAGTTGTGCGACCGCATTGCCATCATCGACCGGGGTCAGGTTCTGGCCTGCGACACGCCGGCCGTCCTGCGCCGTTCGGTCGAGGGCGGTCAGCATGTGGAACTCGAGGTGCGCGCCGGGGCCGAAGTCGCCTCTCTCACCTCGCTTGGCGAATTGCCGCTTGCATGGGGCGCCCCGCACCCCGAGCGCGGCACCTTGACGCTCAAGTTCCGCCTGCCGGATGGGTCGCAACTGGGCTCGGTCTTGCGGGACCTGGAGGCCCGGGGCGGTTCGGTGCAGGGCGTGTCCACCCGCGAGACCAGCTTGGAGGACGCTTTCATAGCGATTGTCGGTCGCGGACTCGAGGACGCGGGGCCATCCGAATGAGCCTGCCCATCACGCACGGGGCCGTGCACTTCGTGCGGACCGCGCGGGCACGCATGTATGTGCGGCTCGTGGGTTCCTTGCGCGAGCGGGATTGGTTCATCTCCGATGCGGTCTTCCCCAACCTGGGCATGTGTGCGTTCGTGCTGTTGTACCGCGCTCTCGGGGCGCCCAAGAGCTTCGAGGCCATGGCCGTGATCGGCGGCGTGCTCACCACCTACTGGATCAATGTGTTGTGGGGGATGGGCGCGCAGTTGTATTGGGAGAAGCAGCAGGGGCAGCTGCAGCTCTACTTTGCGGCGCCCTGCTCGCGCATGGCGATCCTGACAGGCATGGCTCTAGGCGGACTCGTCACCACGCTCTTGCGCTCGCTCATCGGGGTGGCGCTCGGGGTGTTCGTGTTCCACATCGAGGTGGCGCCATTCTCGCCGTGGGCGCTGGCGGGCGTGTTCCTGGCCACCATGTGCGCGCTCTATGCGTTGGGGATGACGCTTTCCAGCCTGTTCCTGTTGTACGGGCGCGAAGCCTGGCACACCTGCAATGCGCTGCAGGAGCCGGTGTATTTCCTCTCGGGTCTGTACTTCCCGATCCGCACTCTCGGTCCGCTCGGCTATGCCGCCGCGGGTGTCCTGCCGCTCACGCTCGGCGTGGATGCGCTGCGGCAGGTGCTGCTCGGCTCGAACGCACACGGCCTCCTGCCCGTGCCACTCGAGACCGCGATCCTGTGCGGCTTCACCGGCGTGTTCTTGTTGCTCGCGCGGTTCTCGCTCTCGTATCTCGAGGCACTCTCCAAGCGCGAGGGGAGACTCACCCAGCGATGGCAATGACCGCGACATTCGCGCGCCTGAGGTCGGCGGCATGGCTCGGTTGGCAGGTCGAGAGTAACTGGGCCGATCCGGTGCTGTTCACCATCTACATCGTGGCGCGGCCGCTTGCCACGGCGGCGATCCTGGTGGCCATGTACCACGCAGTCCGCGGCTCTGGCGCGCACGACCCGATATTCGTGGGCTTCTTCGTCGCGAACGCATTCCATAACTACGTGAACACGGTCATGGTGGGCATGGGGTGGGTGGTATTCGAGGAACGCGAGGAGTACGAGACGCTCAAGTACGTATACGCCGCCCCGATCGGGATCTTCACCTATCTGGTCGGGCGCTCGGGCGTCAAGTTCGCGCTCGCCTCGCTCAGCATGGTCATCACGCTCACGTTGGGTTGGGTCGCGCTCGGCGTGCGTTGGGATTGGGCCCAGGTGCAGTGGTGGCCGCTCGCGGGGACGATCGCCCTGGGGCTCGCTGCCGCCCTGTTCATGGGGTTGCTGCTGGCGGGATGGGCGCTGGTACTGACGCGGGCGGCCATGCTCGTGTTGGAAGGCGTGACCGTGTCGCTGTACCTGCTGTGCGGCGTGATCTTCCCCATCGACCTGCTGCCCCGCGTCCTGCAATGGGTCTCGCTCGGTTTGCCGTTCACTTGGTGGTACGAGGCATTGCGGCGGTTCCTGCTGGGCAAAGGTTCCAGCGCCATGCTGGCAACGATCGGGGACCTGCCGCTGCTAGCCGTCCTGGCGGCCGTCACGCTCGTGTTCTCGGTGGCCTCATTCAAGGCCTACTCCGCCCTCGAACGGCAGGCGCGGCGGCTCGGTCGATTGGATCAGACGACGCTGTACTGAAAGTCGCCGCATCGCGCCTCCTGCACGCATCGGCCGCGCGCCTTGCACGCACCCGCGTCGGTTCATTCCGTGGGTTTGTCAGCGTCCCGTCACGGGCGATCGCGTGGCTTCGCATTCGCGCACCATTCCTCGCAGCACGCCGGACGGCCCACGGTTTGCTCAAGTGATTCCCCGCCTCGGCCGATGACTGTGGCTCCTACCGGACCCCCGGATCCATCAGCCCGTTCGATACAGGAGGAATGCTTGCTCTTCGGCCCCCTATTGGTGGCCGCGTCGATGTTCGCTGCCCAGTCGACGCACCACCCGCACGAACCTACTGCGCTCCGTCCCGATGTGAAGAACAATGTCGTTTCGGTGTCGAGTACCGCCCGGGCGCCCCGCACGGCGGCTCTCTCTCCGGGTGCCGGTGAAGTGGCGCCGGATTTCACTTATCAATCGCATGAGTACTTGTGGCAGAACCTGCACAACATCCTCGAAAGCGGTCCCGTCCTACTCGTGTTCGGCGCAGGCGATCTTCAACTGTTGGCGCTCGAGCATGGGCGCGAAGCGTTGTCGGCACATGGCGTCACACCGTTGGCCGTGGTGGACCGCCGCGACGTCGATGCATGGACCACGGTGCGCCGGTTGAACCTGGGCTTCAGTCTGCTGGCCGATCCACGCAGCGTGATCGGGGAGCAGTACGGTGTGCTCGATCTGGCTTCACACCGTTCCCAGCCGGCGTGGTTCGTTATCGACCGAACGGGCTATGTGTGCCAGTCGGCAGTGGGATCGCTACCGCAGTACGGTTGGGAGGACCTCGCCACGGCTGCCCTGAAGTCAGACCTCCCTGTCGATCCGTCGGTGAGCACCGAAGAGCGCTGATTCGCTCATGCTGTAGCGTTGTGGACCGGCCTGGGCTCTCGAGCCCGGGCCATTCCGCATGCCGCCGGGCGATGCGCCGCGTTCCGCCCGCACCTGACAAAATAGGTGGGCTCGGAACCCTGCAATCATGAGCTGACTTGCGACATGGGGCTTCCTCGGGTACCTTGCCCGCCCGCTGGACTTCGGGGGTAGCGCCGAGGCCAACCGGATGTCCCGACGAGCCGTACCATGGTTGAGCGCCGCGGCTCGGCGTCCTATATTTCGCCGCCTGCGGTGGGATATGGCGGAGGGATGGCCGAGTGGCTTAAGGCGGCGGTCTTGAAAACCGCTGAGCGAAAGCTCCGTGGGTTCGAATCCTACTCCCTCCGCCAGTCGCATCACGGAGTGGTGGCCGAGAGGCCGATGGCAGCCGCCTGCTAAGCGGTTAATCGGGTAAAACCGGTTCGGAGGTTCGAATCCTCTCCACTCCGCCAGCAACGGGCCCTTGGCACGGTCCGACATACCGCCTCATGGTCGAGGTGGGCCCATAGCTCAATTGGATAGAGCGTCTGACTACGGATCAGAAGGTTGGGGGTTCAACTCCTCCTGGGCCCACCATTTCGAGCGGCCGCGCAATCGCTTCCGCGCGGCCGGTTTCGTAACCGGTCCACTGAGCCCCGAGGTGACGTGATGATCCGATCGCTCGTCTTCGTCCTCGTGCTTGTCGTGGCGGGATGTTCACCCGGCTCCAAGCCCGCATCCCCGGCCGCGTCCGTACCGACCGCAGAGCCCGGCGTTGCCGCTGTAGTGCCTGCAGCTGGCGCCGACATGGTCGAGTTCAGCACCCTCACCGATCAGCGCGAGGTGTGGGACTGCCCCAAATGCGGAATGATGTTCGACCGTGCGGGCATGTGCACCATGTGCGATGTCGACCTGGTGCGCACCCGCATCGACTACAGTTGTGCGGCGGACGGACAGCCTGTCGAGCACGGCGGGAAGTGCCCGCGTTGCGCCGTCCCGGTAGTGATCAAGAAGACCGCGCTCGTGTCCTCGCTGGAATCCCCCGCATTGGGAGGGAAGTGACATGCGATCGCCATGGTTCACGCTGATCGTCGCGGCAGCGCTGGCGTCCATGTCCGGCGTCGCCCACGCGCAAAAGCACGCACGCAAGGTCGACCTGTTCACGCTGGCTCCAGATTACGCGCAGTACGGCGTGCAGAGTGTGGCGTTCCTGCCGGTGGCGACCTTCGATGGCAGTCTCGAGGCGCGTCGCCTTACCGAAGCCACGGTTGGCCAGGCCCTGCGCGGCGCGGGTTACCGTTGGGTCTCGCCCACGCTCGCCAAGGAATGGCTGGGCCGCGCTGGCGGCGATTCGTTGCAGAAGGCGCTCAACGACCAGTTGCTCCGGTCCCCCCGGCTCGATTCGTTGCAGGCCCCGATGTTCAGCCGCATCGCACGCACGCGGGCGCTGCTCACGGTCCGCGTGGACCAGTTCGAGCGACGCGAACTCGAGTTCAACCAGTCGGGCCGGCCCGCCACAACGGTGAGCCTCAAGGCGGCCCTCGTCGATTCGAGCGGGCGTCTGCTCTGGAGTGCGGCGGGCAGCGAGACCGTGGAGGGTCCGTTCCAAGATCCGACCACGAATCCCCTGGGCGTGAAGTCGAGCGGGCTCAACAACATGCCCATCACCGGGCAGGGCGGCGCGCCCACCTTCATCGAGGTGCTCAATAAGCTGCTCGCACGCTGGGCCGAACACTTTCCGGCGAGGCCCGCCGTGGCGATTCCTGCCGTGGACAGGTGATTTCATGATCGTCCCCGACGATGACGCCGGCATGCGCGCCGCGCTGCGCGAAGCGCACGCCTCGCTGGAACGCGACGAGGTGCCCGTGGGTTGCGTCGTGGTCCACGAGGGCATGGTGATCGGGCGTGGGCACAACCAGGTCGAAGGGCTGCAAGATGCCACGGCGCATGCCGAGATCCTCGCGATCGGCGCGGCGTCCAACGCGCTGGGCTCCTGGCGGCTGCACGAGTGCACGATCTACGTCACGCTCGAGCCATGCGCCATGTGCGCGGGGGCGATCGTGCTGGCGCGGTTGGGACGGCTCGTTTACGGCGCAAGGGATCCCAAGGCGGGAGCATGCGGGTCGGTGCTCGATGTGCTGGGCGAGCGGCGACTGAATCATCGCGTCCAGTTGGAGCGCGAGATGCTGGCCGATGAGTGCGGTGAGTTGCTCCGCGAGTTCTTCCGCAAGAAGCGGCAGTTGGTTCAACGGCTGACCGCGGAGGAGTGAGCCAGTTTCACGATCGCGTAGCCCTGCACCTCGAGCGCGGCACGCTCCGCCGGGGAGAGGTCCACGGCATAGCCGCGGCGACGGTCCGGTGACCACAGCGCCACGCCCGAGGCCCAGAACGGTTTCCACGCCGCGGGCTCGCGCGTGAAGAAGGGCGCCAGCACCACCATTCGATGGACCAGCGGACGGCTTGCGATGAACACGGTGGGTTGCGATACAACCCGGATGGCCTCGCTCTTGGCTTCATCAATCTGTCTTTGGCGCTCGCGAACCTCGAGCACGAGCCGGCCCGGCACGATCCTGCCGGCGCCCAGCAAGGGTTGCGCGAGGGTCTCGAGCGATACCGCGACGAGCGCGGCCAGAAGCCAGCCGGGCAGGGCGATACGTGCGGCCAGCGACAGCACCAGCGGCAAGGCCGGGATCAAGTAGCCGGTATCGAGCGGCACGAGCAGATAGAGCAGCGCGATGGTGGCGAGCGAGAACAGTTCGAACACGAGCGAGGCGTCGCGCTCGATCGGTGCGCCCAGGCGCGCGCGGGGATCGCGAGAGCGCCAGCCCAGCCCCAACCCAATGAGCAATAACGGGGCGCCCAGCTTGCCCACCAAGAACACGATCGCCCCGCGCACCACCGGCACCAGCGTGCCGAATGTCACGTGCTGCCGTGCAGCGTGGAACGCGAAGTGAGCCGAGGCGCCCTGCGTGTCGGGGTGCAGCATCGCGGGCAGCTCCAACCCCGTGAACACAACCCCGAATCCGACCGCAAAACGTGCAAGCGAACCCCAGCGTGCCCCCGACAGCATCAGGTAGAGCCCCGCGATCGGCGCGATCAGCACCAGGGTCGGCCGGCTCGCCGCGGCCAGTGCGAGCCATACACCCGCCCAGCCCGCTCGCGCCTGTAACAGCGCCAGCCAACCGGCCAATAGGAACGCTGTGGCCTGAGCGTAATCCATGGTCTGTGTGGCCTGTACCCAGAATGCAGGAGTCAACGCGAGGCCCAATGCCAAAAAGCCCGGCCTGGGATGCTGCAGGCGCCGCGCGATCCGCCAGAACAACCACGCCCCGAGCAGTCCCGCGAAGGCGGCAACCAGGTTGGTCGCGAACGGGCCAAGGGGCACCAAGAGCGCGAGCGGCAGTTCGAAGGCGGGGAAGCCCGGCACACGGGACGGTTGGTACGCGCCGCTCGCGCGGGTGTGCAGCGCCGAGACCACGTAGCGCCATGCATCGTCATCCGAACCGTAACCGTGCACCAGGAGCGGCCAGCGGGTGGCCAGAAGGACGACACCGATCATGGCCAACAAGGCTGGGGAGGCAGAGGTGAAGCGGGAGGATGGACGCATGGGCACAGCATAGGGGGCGGCGGGGACGAGGGCCACCGCACTCGCGATTCCCAATGGGCACCGGCCTCGGCGCGCGCTCCACTGAAGCCGTACCGGGTGTTCCCGTGCCGGCGTTCCTCGATGAGGAAACCATCAGCGTTCACGACCTGGGGCACTGAGCCCGGGTAATCGAGGCGTGCTGGGTTCGCCGAAATCCCCGCGGGTCAGCGGAGCATTATCCTCACGCCGAATCGCTGGAGGATCGGTTGGATCGGGGTCACGATCGCGGCGCCAGTATTGCTACCGCCGATCACGATGCCGACTGGACGCTTGTCCTGGTCACGCGTCACAACGAGCGAACCGGAATCGCCGAAGCCGGCGAAGTCGCGCGTGGTCATGATCTGTCCCACATAGCGTACCGTCCCGCTGGGGAAGGTGAGCTTCACCGAGACATCCACCGCCTTGACGCGGGCCTGGGTCAGGCCGGTCGTGCGGCCGTACTTCTGCACATCCATGTCGAGCTGCGCTGCGATGGGGTCCGACCCGGGCGCGCCGTACCCATCCGCGAGCGTGGCAGTCTCGATAGCGATGCGTGGATCGAGTTGGGCAATGGCGGCGTCCATGACATTCGCCCCCTGATTTCCGAACACAAGCGGCTCGAAATCCGACAACGATGCCACTCGGAAATCCGGTCCCAGCGGGGTGCAAGCCGCTGATCCATCCACGCGACTCGGTTGTACGATCGGCTCGCCGAGCGCGGCGGTATTCAAGCGTGCGAACACATGATTCGCGCACAGGATGTAGCGTCGGCCGTCTGGCTTCACGACGAACGCGCCGACAGTGCCCGGCAGGCACTCGGCATCGTTGCCGATCGAGGCTCCTATGGGAACAGGGCGCAATTTGTCGGTGAGCGCGAAGGGACGGAAGACGCCCGTCTGCTGGGTCACGATGCGGACTCCGGCCAACTGGGCAGGCACTTCCACCTGCGCACGACTCGTGTAGAGGCGTATCAACGCCGAACCATCGGTGGCGATCTCAACCGCATGCCCCTCGACCCCTTCGAGCTGGTCGAAGTAATCCGCCATGCGATTGTGCACCGCGCGGACCAACCCAATTTGTTCCGAGCGAGCGGGGGCCGCCGATGCAGCAGGGGCGGTGGGCGTGATGCGTTCGGACGAGCAGCCTGTCAACGAAACGGCGAGCAGCAGGACGGCGAGAATCGTCCCACGGAATGAGCGCTCCATCTGCGGACTCTCCTGGCTTCGAGGGTGAGTGTGGGCCGTGGGGGGCGACCCTCGAACAAGGCCTGGAACTCTTGAGGCGTCATCCTACTCTTCCACCAGGCTCTGCACCCGCCAAATCCGCAGCCCGACTACTTGACGCGCACAACCCGCGCCACCTGCACCCGGTCAGCCGAGGTGATGCGGACGAAATACAGCCCCGGACCGGCGCTGCGTCCGGAATCCTCGCGTCCGTCCCATTCCAGGCGCTGCGCTCCCGCGCCCATTGGGTGCGCCCCCATGTCGCGGACGCGCCGGCCTGCCAGGTCCAGCACTTCGGCGATCACGCGCTGGGCGCGCGGCAGGACGAATCGGATCTGCACGGCGTCGCGGTGTGGGTTCGGCCAAGCCGCGAGATGCACGGCCATTGTCAGGTGGGATGCGTCCAGAGTTGCGGTCGAGATGGTGGCGTACTGCGCGCCGGGCACGGTCCTCAGGCTCTTGGGAGCATAGCCCAGATTCGCGCGGCCCCCGCCCAGACCCGGAAGGAATTGATTCCCGATCCGACCATCGGGTTGCACGATCATCGCCATCATCCGCACATCGGCGCCGGGGCCGGCCAGGAACAAATCGCCCCATGGCAGCATCGCCTCGAGACCTTGGGTTGCAGTGGCGGCACCCGTGACGCTCGAGCCAGTCACGCCAGCGCTGTTGCTGTCGTTGAATGCGGCTTGCATCCCATACGTGTTGTTGCCGCCCGAGAGGTCCGGCAGGCCTGTGTTCATTGCCGTCGATCCGACGTAGCGCTTGGTCCCGCCGCCGGCGCTCGCCAGCGCGACATGGTCTACATACAGGTTTCCGCCATATCCGTTCAGCCAGAGCAACACGTCGGGTGTGAAGCCGCTGTCCATGATCAGCCCGTCGAGTTGCGCCAACCCCGAGGGCGGCGCGCCGAAGCTGCTGGTGTGCAGGGTGTCCTGGCCTCCACTCTTGGTGTCCAACAGCAGCACCCACGCCGTCCCATCCGTGGCGACGTTGCCAGTGATGCCCACCTCGATACCGCTCACCCCGGGGCGAACGTGAAGCTGGTCCAACTCGTTGATATTGTCGCCGAGCCCGGTGACATTGTCCTGAGTGGCCACCAGTTGCGCCGCGCCGAAGTCCGTGGGGATGTTGCGGCCGTCGCGCGTCGAAGGCGCTGCCGGTGGCGGCAGGGTGAGGGCCGCATTGAGGATGACCCAGCTGTAGGCGGGCAGAGAAAGGGAATACGCCGCCTTGTTCGCGGTGGTGAGCGCGGGGTAGGGAGCGCCGGTTACCACGTCGCGCACGGGACTGGAGCCGTTCGCGATGCCGAACCCGGACAGATCGAGCACCGTGGAGACGGCGGTGGCCGACAGATTGATCGCCACGAGGAGCGACTCCTGCCCTGCCGCATGACGTGCGAAGGCCCACACCGCGCCGCTGGAGTTCGCGACCTCGGCATAGACGCCGCGCCGTAAGGCGACATGCTCGCGCCGGGCCCGGATCAGCCCGCGATAGGTCTCGAGCAGCGAACCGCTGATGCCGGCCTGTTCCTCGACCGAGCGTCCATCATTGTCCCGCGCGTAGCGATTGGTGTAGGCCTGTGCGTTCAACGTCCAGTAGTTCGACATGGGGGCGCCCGCCACGGCCTTCCACTTGAAGGGTTCGCGGAACGGGATGTCGTTCGCATCGCTTCCGTAATTGGCCTTCACGCCCTTCATACCCAGCTCGTCGCCGTAGTAGATCACCGGCGGGAAAGGTTGCGTCATGAGGACTGCGGCAGCCACACGGTTGCGTCCCGGAACATCCCCGGTCGCCGAGGCGAGTCGGTCCACATCGTGGTCGCCAAGCGTGGCGAGGTAGGTCCGGCCCGCAGGGAGCGACGCCAATGTGGAGCGCATCTCGCTGTAGAGCGAGGCGGCGCTCTGGCTCGCCAACGCGCTGCGGGCCGCGAACTCGAACGGCTTCGTGAAGGCGGCATCATGCGCCGTCAGCAGCTCGGAGCCGTGCGAGCCCCAGTCCGCCTGCTCGGCGAAAGTGAAGACGTTCGCCTGCACGCTCTGCAATGCCGATTTCCATGAGTTCCACCAGCCCATGGTGTAGCCGTAGCCCTCGTCGGCCAGCACATGGTCCAAGCGGTAACCGTCCACCCCATCGCTCGGGTCGCCATTGCCGTCCGGGTCGAGCCAGTGCTGCGTCCAACCAGTGATCAGCCCCGTCACGGTCGGGTTCGTGAGCCGCCACTTGATCTGGCCCACCGAAGCCCCGTTCCAGGTGGTGAACGTGCCCCCATCGTAGGTCGTATTGCCAGCGTTGGTGTAGGCGAGGTAGTTGGTGTAAGGCGATGCGGGATTGCCGTACGAGGTCTGGAAGTAAGTGCTGCCCTGCGATACGTGGTACGCCACGAAATCGATGAATACCTTGACGCTGTCGCGGTGCGCCTGGCGCACGAAGTCCACGAATTGCGGCTCGGTTCCAAAGCGTGGATTGAGCAGGTTCGCGGGCATGTGCTGATAGCCGTGGTAGGCGGGCGAATCGAAGATCGGCGTCATCCACACCGCCGACACGCCCAGATAGCGCAGGTATTCAAGGCTCGCCTTCATGCCGCCGAAATCGCCAAAGCGGTTCGCGTCATTGTCCGAGTCGCGCCAGGCGATGGGCATGAATTGGTAGAAGATGTCATCGAGCGGATCGCGCGAGGCCAATGCATCGGCAGCCGGCAGCGCCATCCCCGCAGCATCGAAGAGTGCCAGATTCTCGGCGGCCGATCCCAACCCCGGCGCACTGATCCAATCCGGGGCCCAGTAGAATACGCCACGCCCGCGCCCCTGCGGCAGGCGCCGTACGATCTGAGTGACGCGCTCCACGAACTGCGCTTGGCCGAGCGGCGTCGCCGGATATCCAGCGAGTAACTGGCTGGGCGATCCGACTGTGTTCGTGGTTCCATCAAGCGCGGCCAGCGTCCAAGGATAGGCGGTCTCGGCCACGACCACGTCGCGCTGGTAACGATTCGCGAGCAAAGTGAGCGTGGCTTCGAACTGCCCCAGCGAGCCGTGCCACCATGGATAGTACGACACGCCGATCACATCGAACGGAACACCGGCCTCGACCATGTGGTCGTAGAACTTCTGCGCACCGGTCGCGTCGCCACCGCGGTCGGTGTGTAGCATCACGGGCACCTTCACGGTGGGCGAGCCCTCGCTGACCCCGACCGCCGCCGCCGACAACATCGCGGTGAATCGGGTCCACTGCGCGGGAGTGTCGAAGCTACCCTCGACCCGCCCGGTGTCCCATAACATCCCCACGGTGATCTCGTTTCCGATTTGCACCATGTCCGGGCGCGCGCCTCGTGCGACGAGCGTGGCGATCACTTCGCGCGCATATCGGCGCACGCTGTCCTGCAACACATTTGCCGAGAGCGTGTTCCATGCGGCGGGTTTGCCCTGGTGTGTGGGATCGGCCCAAGTGTCGCTGTAATGCAGGTCGAGCAGCACACGCAGTCCCTGCGCCTTGGCGCGCAGCGCGAGGGCGGTGACCTCGGCAAGTCCGCTTCTGCCATCCGCTGGCGAGTGCCATAACCGGACTCGGACCCAGTCCATGCCATGTCGTTGCAGGACGGTGAGCGCGTCGGCGGGGCCGAGTGAGTCGCGGAAGGTTGCGCCTGCCGCCTCGAGTTGCGGCAGGTACGAAACATCACCCCCTGCGGCGATTGCTCGCGCGATGCCATTGGCGCCAGGCAGGGATTGCGCTTGGGCGGCACCGGCGGAGCCCCATGTCAGGGCGAGGATCAGTGCGAGTCGTGCGAACACGGTGCCGCCGCTCCGCTCAGCCAGCGGCCTTGCGCACCCAACCCAAGCAGTCCCCGCGCTGCGAAACCAACCTGCGCCAAGTGGCCAGGGCCTGGATCGCGTCTTCGTGAGCGCGGTCGCGCTTCTCGGGCTTCCTGCCTTCTTCCCCCAGCGCACGACGCATGCTGTACGCCACCCAGGGGAGGCGAGCGCCGAGCGCGGCGTCGACCAACAGGCTGGCCCGTTCGGTGATCGTACCGCCAGCTTCGCGATAACCCTTGAGCACCGAGCTGAAGCGAACATGATCGAGCGAACCTTCACTGTCCTCGCTCCAATCGAACGCAGCGCGCACGGTCTCGAGTTCGGGATGAATCCACCCTGCTGCTTCCCAATCGATGAGCGCCGGTTCGCCCGAGGCGGTCCAGAGCACATTCCCCGGATCGAGCGCGCGATGGCTCGCGACGGTGGCGCGCGTCCAACTGCGTGCGGCGATCTCGGCCTGGGCATTCACCTCGCGCATCGCTCCGCGCGTGGTGGCAAGATCTGTGGTCCATGGCGCGCCGGTCGATGCCGCGGTGCGCGTCAGCCCGGTCCACGTGGCCTCGGGCACGAACGGTTCCTCGGCAACGCCCAATCCCTCGAGCCCCTGCTCGGATGAATGGATCGTATGCAGTTCACGCCCGATGCGGTGCGCGTGCGTCTTGGCTACATCCGCTCGCGCGAGCATGCCGCCTTCGACCCAGTGGAACACGAGCCAGTGCTGACCCGCGTCGGTGTGCACGGGTTCACCCTTCTTGGCAAGTGCACCCACGGCGCTCACGCCGCGCTTGGCCAATGAAGCGGCGAGCCGCTCCGAGGCGCGATAGCGATCGAGCATTCCGTCCTGTTTGGTGATCGCGCGCTGCAGCTTCTTGA
>JBDSKE010000253.1:0-13173 GCA_039917105.1 Candidatus Eiseniibacteriota bacterium
CGGCCGACCCCGATACGCCCGTGCTGGAACTACTCGCCCGGCTGCTCGGCGCGGGCGAGGGCGCGCGCTTGCCGCACGCCCTGGTCAGCGAGTGGAAAGCGGCCCTGGCCGCGCAGGCGGGCTGCAACGTCCACCGGGATGCCTCACTCCTGTGGACATTCGCGGTGGTGGGTGCGGAGGCCGACACCGCCACGGCCGAGCGCATCCTGCTCGACGAGGTGGGCCGACTCGCGCGCGAACCCGTTGGCGAGGATGAGTTCAACTCGGCGCGGCGCGGGCTGGAGACCAGCACGCTGTTCGCGCAGCAAACCAGTCGTGGCCGGGCGCAGGCACTGGGGGAGGCCGAGCTATTGACCGGCGATGCAGCGCACGCGGCCGCGCGCCTGGAAGCCCTGCGTCGCACGACGCCCGCCGATCTGCAGCGCGTGGCGCAACGCGTCCTGACGGATGCCGGGCGCGGGGTGGTGTGGATCGCCCCCGCAGGAGGTTCACGATGAAGCCAGCCACTTTGTTCCACGCGCTGTGTGCGCTGGCCCTCATGGGCACAACTCCCACGGCATCGCCGGCGGCGCCGACGGCGTCCGCCGTGCAGGCCGCGGAACTCGCCGCGCCGCCCCTGCGGTTCGCGGCCCCGGTCATCCGGACGCTGGCCAATGGGCTGCGGGTTGCCGTGTTCCCACAAAAGGGCACAGCTCTGGTGCAGGTCCAACTCATGGTGCCCGCTGGCTCGGGGGCCGAAGGGGCCGCGCCCCAAGGCGTCGCCTCGCTCACGGCGCAGATGCTGCGTCTGGGGACGGCTTCCCGCACCGGGCAACAGTTCTCGCTCGATCTCGAACAACTGGGCGGCGTGTTCAACGTCTCGGTCACGCGCGACGCGGCGATGGTCGCGGGCGGATTCCGCGCGGGCGATCTGGGAGCGGGGCTTGAGTTGATCTCGGACGCCGTACTCAATCCACTGTTCGATCCGGAATCGTTCGAGGCGCTTCGACGCCAGAGTGCCCAACAACTCGGCATGTTCCGTCGCAACGGCAGTGGTATCGCGGATGAGCGCGCTTGGGCTGCGTTGTTCGGGCCACATCCCTATGCAAGATCGCAGCAGGGCGCCATCGATGCACTTTTCGCCACCAAAGGTGACCACTTGCGCGCGTTCCATCGCGACCGTTGGCGTCCGGATCGCGCGGTGCTCGCCGTGACAGGCGATGTCTCGCCCGAGCAGGTCTTCGCCGCCGCCCAGGAACGTTTCGGCCACTGGGCCGGGCGCACGACGCCTGACCCGGTGCGTCCCGCACCTGCGCCGATCTCCGGCGTGCGCGTGATCGATGCGCGCGAGGCCCCCGCCGCCGAGATCCGTTGGGGTGCACTCGCGCCTGGTCGGGCCGACCCTTCGCTACCGGCATGGACACTATTGGCCGCGGCACTCAACGAGGATCCTTCCCTTCCGCCGGGGACCCGGGTACAACTCGTGACCCTTGTGGACGCCAGCTTGCTTCTGCTGAGCGCGCCGTCGCCCCTGTCGCAGGCCGGCAACACGGCCAAGCGACTGCATGACGCGATCGAGGCGATGGCCAGCGCGCCGCCCAAGGGCCCGGCGTTGGATGCGGTGCGAACAATGGTGGCGCGCAGTTGGCCGCTCTCTCTGGAATCGCCGGGAGCGCAGCTCACTGCCTGGCTGAACACCCAACTCGCGGGTCAGCCGGCGGATGAGTTGTCACGCACCGCCTCGCGCTACGCCGATTCGGGCCGCCGCGAGGATCTGGCCGCCGCCGCGGCCGCATTGCGCACACGCGCTCGGCTCGTGGTCGTGGGCCCGGCCGATTCGCTGACCTCTTCCCTTCGGGCCTTCGGCGCGGTGCAAGTGGAGCCGGTCGACCGACCCATCGTGGCAGGAGCCGATACCCTTGCCGCGCCGAGCGCGGCCGAACTGCAACGCGGCCGTCAGCTGGTGGAGCAGGCCGCGACCGCCCATGGCGGCGCGGCCCGATTGCGCAATGTGAAGAGCATGGTGGTGGAAGGCGAGATGCTGGCGATCACCGGGCAGAATGAGCTCTCGGGTCAGTTCAGCACGGTCCGCGTGCATCCCTCGCGCTTGGCATTCAACAACAAGATCCTCGAGTTCGAGAGCCGCCAGGTGCTGGATGGTAGGAAAGGGTGGATGCTGGCGCAGGCCGACACTGCGACATTGTCGGAGGCCGACAGCGCGGGTGTCGAGAGCATGCAGAACATCTTCGAGAGCGACCTGGTGAACACGCTTCGTGGCGCGCTCGCGCCGGGCAGCCGGGTGGCAGCACGCGGGAAAGACAAAGTGAATGGTCACGATTGCGACCTGGTGGACTTCGTCACCGCGCGCGGGGTACACACCCGCATGGCGCTGGAGCAGGGCACCCGGCGTGTCGCGGCAATCGACGGAGCGTTGGGTGCGGATCTCATCTGGCACGAACGCCGGGTGTTCACCGACGTCCGACCGGTTGGCGGACTCATGTTGCCTTTCACCGAGCAGCGCTTTGTCGATGGCACGCTACTCACCACAATGAATGTGCGGAAGGTCCGCGTCGATGGTCCCATCGACGAATCGATTTTCCGTATGCCCATGGTGCGCCGAGGGCGCGTCATCGGGAGATAGAGGGAACGATGAGCACCACCGAGCAGGAACCCGCCATCGAAGGCGGGACGGAGAATACGACGATGACGGAGAAGTACATCTACTTCTACGGGGATGGCAGCGCCGAAGGCGATGGTTCCATGAAGGACGTGCTCGGCGGCAAGGGTGCGGGTCTGGCCGAGATGACCAACGCTGGCGTACCCGTTCCCCCGGGCTTCACGATCACGACCAGCGTGTGCCGCCACTACTACACCCGCGGCAAGGTCCTGCCGCAGGACTTTCGTTCGCAACAGGACGCGGCGCTGGAACGCCTCGAAACGCTACTGGGCAAGAAGCTCGGCGACGCGGACGATCCGTTACTGGTGTCGGTGCGCTCGGGCGCCAAGTTCTCCATGCCCGGAATGATGGACACGATTCTCAACCTGGGCCTGAACGATCTCTCGGTGCAGGGTCTGGCGCATAAGACCGGCAACTCGCGCTTCGCATGGGACTGTTATCGACGTTTCATCCAGATGTTCGCGTCGGTCGTGATGGACTCCGAGAAGCGGCACTTCGAGGACATCATCGAAAGCTTCAAACACAAACGGAAGGTGAAACTCGATACCGAGCTGACTTCGAAGGATCTCGAGATGCTGGTACTGGAGTTCAAGCGGCACGTGCGCAAGTCCGCCGGGCGCGACTTCCCGCAGGACCCATACGAGCAGATGGCGCTTTCGCGCGACGCCGTGTTCCGGTCGTGGAATAACGACCGCGCCATCTATTACCGCAAGCAGAACAACATTCCCGAAGACATTGGCACCGCTGTGAATGTGCAGGCGATGGTGTTTGGCAATATGGGCGATACCTCGGCGACGGGCGTTGGCTTCACGCGTAACCCCTCCACGGGTGAGCGCCAGTTCTACGGGGAGTACCTCACCAATGCCCAGGGTGAGGATGTCGTGGCCGGCGTCCGGACGCCGCGTCCGATCGCCGACCTCGAGGACGAGATGCCCGCGGCCTACCACCAATTGCGCGAGATCACGTCGCGATTGGAACAGCACTACCGCGATATCCAGGACTTCGAGTTCACCATCGAGGACGGCACGCTCTACCTTTTGCAAACGCGGAATGGCAAGCGCACGGCGCAGGCCGCGGTCAAGATCGCCGTGGACATGGTGCGCGAAAACCTCATCACCGAGCCGGAAGCCATCTTGCGTGTGGATCCCGCTTCGCTCGATCAGTTGCTCCATCCGCGGCTCGATCCCAAGGCCAAGGTGAACGTCATCGCCGTGGGTCTGGCGGCTTCGCCGGGGGCAGCCGTCGGCAAGGCCGTGTTCGACGCCGATACGGCGGCCGAACTGGGCCACGGCAAGGACAGGGTCATTCTGGTGCGCAAGGAGACCACCCCGGACGACATCCATGGCATGGATGCGGCGCAGGGCATCCTCACCGCAACGGGTGGCATGACCTCGCACGCAGCGGTCGTGGCTCGAGGCATGGGCAAGCCTTGCGTCTCGGGCGCCGGTACGGTGCATGTCGATGACAAGAATCGCCGCATGACAGTGGACGGCATCACCGTCAAGGAAGGCGAGTGGATCACGCTGGACGGCTCCACCGGGCGGGTGATGCTGGGCGCAGTGCCCACCATCGAGGCAGCGGTCTCGGGTGAGTTCCAGGAGTTCATGGCGATCGCGGACAAGTATCGTCGGCTCAAAGTGCGCGCGAACGCGGATGTGCCGGTGGATGCCAAGCGCGCGCGTGAGTTCGGCGCCGAGGGCATCGGGCTATGCCGTACCGAACACATGTTCTTCGCCGAGGACCGCTTGCCCCACGTGGTGCGCATGATCATGGCGGCGCCGCGCGTGAAGGCGATCGAAGCCAAGCTGGCCGAGCGGAGCAAAGCCTTGGCGGCCTCCGTGGGCAGCGAAGCCAAGGAGGTTCAAGCCGAGGTGAAGGCGCTGCAGAAGGAACTGGCGGCCCCGCTCAAGGAATACCGCGGCGCGCTCGCCAAACTGCTCCCGTTCCAGCGCGCGGACTTCCGCGGGTTGTTCAAATCCATGAGCGGTTACGCAGTCACCATCCGCACGCTCGATCCACCCCTGCACGAGTTCCTGCCCAAGCGCGAGGATCTCATGGTGGACATCGCCATCCTCTCCCAGGCGACGCTGGTGCAGAGGAAGGACATGGCCAAGCGTTACCGGCTCACGGTGGCGCAGCTCAAAAAGGGCATGCCCGAGCTGCTCCGCCGGGTCGAGGATCTGCATGAGTTCAACCCCATGCTGGGCCACCGCGGCTGCCGACTGGGAATCACCTATCCCGAGATCACCGAGATGCAGGCGCGGGCCATCTTCGAGGCGGCCTGTGATGTCACGGCCAAAGGTGGCAGCGTCACGCCCGAGGTGATGATCCCGCTGGTCGGAACTCTGGCCGAGCTCAAGGACCAGGCGGCGATCGTGCGACGTGTGGCCGAGGAGACCATGGCGAGCAAGGGCGTGAAGTTGCAATACCTGGTGGGTACCATGATCGAGGTGCCGCGCGCGGCAGTCACGGCGGCACGCATCGCCGAGGAGGCCGAGTTCTTCTCCTTCGGCACGAACGACCTCACCCAGATGACGTATGGCTTCTCGCGCGACGACGCCGGCAAGTTCCTGCCCGAGTATGTGCAGCGCAAGGTCCTGGCCGGTGATCCCTTCGTCTCGGTCGACACCGAGGGCGTGGGCGAGTTGATGAAGTGGGCGGTCCGCGAGGGGCGCGCCACGCGCAAGGGCCTCAAGGTCGGCATCTGTGGCGAGCACGGCGGGGATCCGGCCTCGGTGGAGTTCTGTCACAGCGTCGGACTGGATTATGTGTCGTGCTCGCCGTTCCGGGTGCCCATCGCCCGCCTCGCGGCTGCGCAGGCGGCCGTGCGTGGCTCGGCCGCCGAGAGCGACCGTCGCTAGCAATGCAAGAGATCCGCACGCTCGAGGACTTTCGCCGACTCGTGAAAGCGGGACGGCTCATCGGTATCACCGACCGGGTCGCGGCTGACCGCGTGCATGTTCCGCCGTGTGTCGATGTGAAGGAGGCGGTGTTCGAGGCCAAGGTGGTGGACGGCGGCGCCAAGGACGGCCGCTTCTACACCTACGATTCACTCGACGAGGCGCTGGGGCACGTGGGGGATTCGCCCTGCCCCAAGTGCCTCAAGGGCATCACCTCGCTGCACGCGTTCAAGAAGACCCGCCTGTGATGCCTTCGCGTCGCGCCTGACCCTCCTCGCGAACGGTTCTTCGCCATGACCTTCGCCATCCTGATTCCCGCACTCGACGAAGAGGGTCCGCTCGCCCGCGTGCTCGCCGATCTGCCACGCGCTGGGGAAGCCGTGGCGTTGCCCAGCGCCGCCGCGCCCACCCTCCTGCGCATCGTCGTGGTCGACAACGGCTCGCGCGATCGCACGGCCCAAGTGGCCCGCGCCGCGGGCGCAGAAGTGGTGCACGAGCCGCGAAGAGGCTACGGCCAGGCTTGTCTTGCTGGGCTCGCGTACCTGAGGGCCGAGCCGCCCGATGTGGTGGTGTTCTTGGACGCCGACCACAGCGACGATCCGCGCGAGTTGCCGCGGCTGCTGGCGCCCATCGCGGCCGGCCAAGCGCAGATGGTGATCGGCTCGCGGGTGTTGGGGAAACACGAGCCCGGCGCATTCACACCCGTGCAGGCATTCGGTAACCGCCTCGCGGCCTGGCTCATGAAGCTCATGTGGGGGGCGATGTTCACCGACCTGGGGCCTTTCCGTGCCATCCGCTGGGACGCGCTCGTGCGCCTCGGTATGCGGGACCGCGACTACGGCTGGACCGTGGAGATGCAGACTCGTGCCCTGCAACATGGACTCGCATGCGAAGAGGTGCCGGTCTCGTACCGACGGCGTCGGCTGGGAAAATCCAAAGTCGCGGGCACAGTGCGCGGAGTGGTCGGGGCGAGTATCAAAATTCTGTTCACGCTTGCGCGCGTGCGCATGGGTGGGTGAAGGTCGGCTTGGCCGGGCTCGAGCGGCCGTGTACGCTCGGGCCGTCATCGGGGAGGTGGGCCGTGTTCATCGAGGAGTACCTTCAGGACCTGCGCCGGGAGCGCTATTCGATCATTGCCTGGGCCATCTATGTGCACCGCGTGGCGGCGCGCGTACGTCTGGACTTGCTCGCGAACCCGCTTGCGGTGCGTTCCATCTGGACCGTGGCGCTGGCCTATTTCGGGGGCGCCTTCCTGGCGGCGGTGGGGATGTCACTGGCGTGGGACCGTGACTTGGCGGAGCGGTTCTTCCTCAATACCTCGCTCTGGATCCTGCCCGCATTCCTGTTCGTAACGTTGTTCGTGGGACATCTGCGCGACGAGCAGGGCCACCGTCTCTCGGGCCTCAACTTGCCGCTCATGCTCACGCTCCTCCGGGTCGCCTTGGTGCCCGGCATCGCGTTGTTCCTGGTCGAGCGGCATTTCGTGCCGGCACTTATCACGTATGTGGTCGCCTCGCTCTCAGACGTGCTCGATGGCTACCTCGCGCGCCGCTGGCGGCAGACCACGCCGCTCGGAAGGGTGCTCGACCCCTTGGTGGACATCGTGTTCAACGCCGCCATGCTCGCCGGCCTCGCGGCCGCGCAGTTGCTGGCGAGTTGGGTGTTCTGGGTCGCGGTGTTGCGCTATGCCGTGTTGCTCGTGGGCGGCGCCGGCCTGTACCTGTTCGTCGGCCCCGTGCGGCTCCAGCCCACATTCTTCGGTCGCATGACGGGAGTGATGAGCACTTCGCTCATCGCACTGTTCACGCTGACCGTGGCGGTCCGGGGCGAAGCGGCGCAGAGTCTGACGCGACTCACCGAGATCGCGTTGGGGGTGATGTTGTCGGCCACGGTCTTCCAGGTCGTCGCATTGGGTTGGTACAACCTGCGGCTCATGACCGGAGGGACGAGGCAAACCGGCAGCGTGGTGGGCGACGTGCAGGGGCGGGCCTCGTGATCCCTGCAGCACTCGAGGGCGACCTCGGATATTTCTTTCCCTCCGAGGTGTTGCAGTTGTTGCAACTTGCCCAAGCCACCGGGCGGCTCGAGTTCGGCCGCCAGAACGAACGTGTGGACCTGCTCTACGACCGCGGCCGCCCGGTGTTCGCCCGCACCAGTGGACTTGCGGTGCGAGCCGGCGAAGTGCTGTTGCATCGCGGCGTGATCCAAGCGCAGGCACTGGCCCGCGCGCTCGAACGGCAGCGACTCGAGCCGCGCCGACGGATCGGGCAATTGCTCATCGAGGCCGGGGACGCGGAACCCGAGGCCGTGCGGGAGGCGGTGCACGAAGTGTTGCGTCGCATCGTCTACGGCGTATTGCTGTGGCGCGATGGCACGTTCCGGTTCATTCCGGGCGAGTCGGGCGTGGGCGAGGACATCCAACTCGACCTGGACCTGGACCGCCTGATCCTCGAGGGGCTGCGCCTGGCGGATCAAGAACGCGCGATGAAGCTCCAAGCCGAAGGAGGCTGAGCAGCGGTCACAGCGCGTGATGGATGGGCCAGGTGCGCGCTCCTTGGGGCTTCGCGCTAAGGGAGTTGTTGCACGCGCTCCGAATAGAGGCCATCCACATCTTGGGGCCTCACAAGTGAGTCGGATGGGCGGTAGAGTGCGCTGCGTTCGAGTGGACGGCTGACGGCGAAGGGCTGCAGGATTCCGCGAGCATGCCGCCCGGCCATGCGCAGGCCGACGGTGCCGAGCGACCGACGGAATGCTTCCGCCACCCGGGGCGTCCATTCGTGGGCCAGGTCCCAATCGCTTGCGTACTCCACCGTGGCGAGTCGCATTCCGTTCCGCCATGAGCTTGAAGTGGCGATCACCAGACAATGGTGTTTGCGCCACTGGAGTAGCGCAAGCGCTGCTTGGGTGCCCGCCATGTCCACGGCAATCCGTCGCTCCTCACCGGCGAGGAGAGGAATCACTTTCGTCGCGCCCAGAACGATACGTACGCGGGAGGTGCGTAGGAGTGCACCGGGCGGCGTGAACAATGGGATGAGCCGTTGCTCACGCTCGAGCTCTTCAAACCCGAGTCCAGAGAAGATCTCGTGGGCGGCCGGGGACGGACTGAGGTTCACCAGCGTGTAATGCTTCATCGCGAGCAAGGGTAAGACCAGTTCGAATCCAGCCGAGCGATGGGACTCGCGGACGATCCAACTCGAGAGATGGCAGAACGGACGGTGATGGTCCCCGATGCGGCGGGTCGAGAGAATGGTTCCAAGGAAACCGACGACCCGACCCTGGTCCCGCATCACGAAGCCCCGCTGGACGTCGGGCGTTGGCCAGGGAGGATCGAAGAGCATGCGCCTCCAGCCTTCAGGGCAAAGTCGCGCACCAGGGAATTCCTGCAGCAACGGCAGGATCTCGCCGAACATTTCCGATGTCGCTATCTCGACCCGCCCCATGGGATCAGCGCCTCGTCACCTTGTCACGCTCGGTGTGAAGCAGACCCTCGGTCAAAACTACCTGGACAGGGACCTGGTAGGGCTTGAGGCGAGTCCGGCAATGCTGTCGCACACGTTGTTCCAATTCGCGGGCATCCTCCGGGCTGACGAGGACGATACGCGCGATCACCACCTGCCCCATGAATGGATGCGGCCTGCCACTCACCGCAACTTCGCTGATGTTGTCGAGTTCATGGATGACGCTCTCGACCTCGCTCGGGTGAACCTTCTGACCGCCAACATTGATGAGATCCGAGGCGCGGCCCTGGATGCGAAGGAATTCCCCTTGTTGTTCCACCATGTCGCCAGTGATGAACCAACCATCCTCGGTGAATGGGGAGGGAGCGTTCAGATATCCCAACATGCTTGATTCGGCTCGGACCTGCAGGATGCCGTCCACGATACGCGTCTCGAAGCCCTCGCCCCCGATACGGACAAGGAGGGAGTCATTCGCCTGCGACTGGGATCGGAGCGTGCCGAGTTCCGTAAGCCCATACTTCTGCATGAGTTTGACGGTGGGGAATGCGCGCGCGAGCAGTCCCAGCGTGGAGGCTGGCATGACTTCGGCTCCATATGTGATGTACCGAAGCGAAGACAAGTCATGCCGCAGGTTGGCCCCGCTCAGGAGCAGCATGGTCAGGAAGCTGGGCGAGCTTGGCAGGACTTGGACCTGATGGCGCTCGATTGTGGCAGCGACCGACTCGGGGGTGCGGTCGCGAGGAATCACGGAAGTGCATGCATTCGACAGGGACTGGAACAGTGTGTCCAATCCCCCGATATGGTCGAACAACAGGAACAACATCGTGCGTAGGCGGTGCCGACGCACATGGTATTTGCGCAGGAGGCGGGTCATGTCGTGCACTACCGCCTTCGGTTCTCCGCTCGAGCCGGATGTGAACAGCGTCAGGCCAGGATGACCTTCGGAGCGCAGCGCTTTGTAGAGTTGGTGCCCCGCTGCAATGTCGGTCCGCTCGATTCGCAGCACCCCGGAAAGGTCGAATGAGCTTCGGTACTCGACTTGCCCTAGCTGGAGCAGCGCACCGCGCGTGGGCCCCACGGGGGGCGCTAGAGGTACTGCGATGGCTCCATATTCAATGAGTGCGAGCAGCATCGCAATAGCGTCAGGCGAATATCCGGATTCGATTGCGACGACCGCTCCACGAGGCACGCCCTGCTGTACGAGACGGGACCGGATCGCTTCCATCCGGCCAGACAGGCCCGCGAAGGAAACCGCCTCCGCCTGATGGATGACGGCCGCTTCCTGTGGAAATTCCGAGAAAACTTTTCGGAGGAAGTCCAGGGGCATTCAGACGCCCCCGAGGTAGATCACCTGACCGGTGACGAAGTCGCTCTCCGGGCGAATGAAAAAATCAATGACGTTGGAGATGTCCTCCATCGTGCCAAGGCGGTGAATGGCCTGCCGTTGGAGCAACGCGCCGATCTTCGCTTTGGGGACCGAGCGGATCAGGTCCGTCGCGACGGGTGTGGGCCCAACCGCATTCACCGTGATGGAGAATGGTGCGAACTCGCGGGCCAGCACCTCGGTGAGGTTCGCGACCGCTGCTTTCGATGCCGCGTACAACGCCTCGCCCTCCAGGCGAAGCGGCGTGGCGACGGTCGCAAAGTTAACGATCCGGCCGTGTCGTTTGCCACGCACCATGAGGCGGGCGGCCTCGCGGCAGCACAGGAATGTCCCCAATACATTGGTGGCGAAAATGTTTTCGGCCGTTCGCATCGGTGTCAGCAGGGCGTGATTCATGGACGCGATACCGGCATTGTTGATCAGTACATCCAAGCCACCATGGCGGTGCTCGACCGAGTGAAACATGGCTTGGATGGATCGCTCATCGGTGACGTCAGCTTGGTGGTGCTCGTACCCCTCCAATGTCCAATCCGGCGCAACTCGGCTGCAGCCGACGACTTGACATCCCAAGCGCACATAGTGCTCAGCAAGGTATCGACCGATCCCCTTGCGGGTTCCCGTGATCACCACCGTCCTGCCCTTGGTCATGATGGCTCATTCACTACAGTCACGATGTACTCGATCAGCGCTCCCACGCTCCGGAACGGACTGTTCCGTTGCGACATGGCTCGTTCATCGGTCAGGGAAACGCCCCGGCTCGTCATATGCTCGACTTCACGCTCGACTTCCAGAATGAGTCGCACAAGACCAAGCGAGTCCACGGCTCCTCCCACGCCGAGCAGTACCGTGCCTTCGGCGATGGGGACTTCAGTGCCCTCGCTGTCGTTGAATGAGGAAATCGCGCGCGTGACACAGGCATGCGCCGCCTCGGGAGACATCAGCATGTGGACCGGACCTCCGGAAGGGGAAGGGTGTGACGAATGCACACTCGGGGCCTGCTGACCCGCGATGCGTCACTCATTCTAACGGACACGACCCTTGCCGTGCATCTTGAGTGTCCTCAACGCGGACAGCCCGCTCGCACGAGTTCAGGGTATTCGCGCGCGGGCACCTGATTGAGGATTTCGGCGTATCCCGCCCCGCCGCCGTGAACCAAGGAGTTGTAGTAGTTGCGCCTCTCGCAGAGATGCACATAATCGTCAATCCGGAGGGCGGTATCGTACACGCAGAGGAGCTCCTCGAGCTGCTGTGCCTGGCGGGTTACATCCACCACATGGGTGGGCCAAGCACAGCTCCAGACCTCGTACTGGGCCACGGTGAGGGAGTCGAAGGCATCCGGTGCAGACTCGATCGCCGCTGCGAGCAGGTGAGCAAGTGCTTGATGATCGGGGTGAATGTCGGTGACGAACGGTACGAACACCGTGGCAACGTCCTGTTCGCGAAAGAGCCGCGCCAGTTCCGCCGCGCGTTCTGGACCGGGAGTGAAGTGCCGGTTGTCCTCACGCCACAGAGTGACCTGTGTAAATCCAGCCTTGTGCCCGACTTCGAGGGCTTCGTCGAGTCTGCGCTGCTGGCGGATCGATTCGGGCAAATGGGCCAGAGCTGCCCCGGCGGATCCATCGGAGGCCTGGATGCAGATCACTTTCGCCCCCGCTTCCTTGGCGCGCAGCAGCGTGCCGCCGCAGCCGATGATTTCGTCGTCCGGATGGGGTGATAGGACCACAATCGTTCTCTCGGTCCAGCCTGAGGGATCCAACGGCTCCGGGTGGGCCGGTGCCCATCGAGGATGCGCGACGGCCCATGCGTCACGCCGGGCGAAATCGCTTGCGAGGGCTTGCTCGTGGACAAGGCGGTGCCGGGCGGCATCCGGGAACGGCGCACTCGATCCGGTCTCGTACAGTGAGGGCAGCGTCGTGGCGACCAGTCGACGCAACGCTCCGCGGGCCGGCTCAGGGCCAATGTTCAACCGATAATGGAGCGACTCGAGTATGGTCCGCAGTTCATCATCCGAGAGCCGCGTATCGGGGGCCACCCCAGGAAACATCCGCTCTGGGTGCATCCGCTTGTGGAGGAATCGCCTTCCTGAGAACGCAAGGCGGCGAGCCGCGGCGGCCAGATCCTGCGGCGAGCCAAGCGCTCCGGGCCTGCGCGACTGAAGCACGAGGGTGCCGCCCTGTTTGAGGCAACGGTGTGCACGCTGTAACGCCCAGCGCGGCCAAGGGTCATGCTCAAAACCGTCCGCAATGACGATCGCATCGAACTCGTGACGATGGTCAAACGCATTCGGGATCGTAGGAAGGATGGTGACTCGTGAATCCGCTAGAGGGCCGCCAGACAAGCTCGGCACGCGCCCATGTCCCACCCACAGAATGGAGCGCGGGACGGGAGTGGCCTGGCGGACAATGTGTTCGAGCAGTGGGTCGGTCATGGAATATCAGGTCTCGGGGTCGGGGAAGGAGAACATACGGCCATCCCCGCGGGTATTCCAATGCGACTGAGGGTTGAAGCCCGACCTTGACGCTTGTTCCGGCACACCGTTATAGTCAAGGAGCTGAAAAGTCCCTGTATTAATTTCCTTAGTAGGGCATGCCGCCCAGGGGTCCAGAAATGATTCGAAAACTACTAATCGTCTTGATCGCCACACTCGCGGCCGTGGGTCGGGTCTCCGCAGATGCTCCTCCCGGCCACATTTTTAATGTATATGGGTACAATCAGGCGAGCCAGATGGTCCAGGCAAACGACGGTCGAGTGGTTGTCGCAGACGCCTACAACGAC
>JBDSKE010000254.1:0-10826 GCA_039917105.1 Candidatus Eiseniibacteriota bacterium
AGTGGATGTGCGAGATGCTCGCGACCCTGGGCGTACATGTCACGCCCCAGCAGATGCGCCATGCCGAGGTACGGGGCCGTCGCATGTACGATCTGGCCGCCACCCACCCGAGACGCTTGGCGCTGGGTGAGCCGCATCACCCGCTCGGCTCGATCGCCCCGAGCGACGCGTACTTCAGCGGCATGCTCGAGGCCGTCGGCTGCCGGCATCCCGTGCTCGAGGAAGCACTCGGGCATTTCCACGCCAGACAGGAACCGCCCTCGTTGCTCTGGGGCCGGCCTGCCGAAGGCGCACGGGCGGCACTCGACGGCGTGTACGGACTTGGGCTGCGCGCGTGTTGCGTGAGTAACAGCGACGGGCGCGCCGAGCACCATCTGGTGGTGTGCGGTGTGCGCGCGGGCCTCGAGTTCGTGGTCGACTCGCACATCGAGGGCGTTGAGAAACCCGATCCACGTCTGTTCGGCATCGCGCTCGAGCGGTTGCACGTTTCGCCTGACCGGGCGGTCTATGTGGGCGATATCCGTAGCATCGACGAAGCCGGTTCGCGCGCCGCGGGCATGCATTTCGTTCTTATCGATCCGGCCGGGGACTATGCTGCTCCGGGAACCCATGCTGTGCGCGCCATCGGCGAGCTTCCGCAATACCTTGCGGAGCATTTCACCGTGCACGCCCAGCAGGGCCGTGGTCCACTCCATCCATAACGAACCCGCAAACCACTTGGACAGCCGTCCCGCGAGGCGGCAGGAGGCCTTCATGAACAGCAGTGACCCGATTCTCATCGCCCCCGAATGGCTCGAACCGCAGCGCGCTGTCGGCGAGATCGACATCCCCGGCGTTGCACTGTTTCGCCGTGGCAAGGTGCGCTCGGTGTACGAGGCGGGCGAACACCATTATGTGATCGTGGCCAGTGATCGCTTGTCCGCTTACGACAGCGTGCTGCCCACGCCCATCCCCGGCAAAGGCACCATCTTGTCGTTGATCTCGGCCTTCTGGATGAAAACGCTTCGAGCTGCCCAGCCCCATCATCTGGTGAGCGACGACCCGAACACATTCCCCGAGGCGTTTCGCCCGCATGCCGCGTGGCTCCAGGGCCGCGCGCAGTTGGTCAAGAAGGCTGCGCGTATCGACATCGAGTGCGTCGTCCGCGGCTATCTGACCGGGAGCAGTTGGAAGGAATACCAGCAGCACCAAAGTGTTTGTGGCATCGCATTGCCGGCGGGCCTGCGGGACGGCTCGGCGCTGGAACCCGCCATCTTCACGCCCGCCACCAAGGAGGACCATGGCCACGACGAGAACATCTCGTTCGAGCGCATGGCCGAGATCGTCGGGCTTGCCACCGCCCAGAACCTGCGTGAGCGCAGTATCGCCCTCTATGAGGAGGCCCGAGCGTGGGCTTGGGAACGAGGCCTGGTACTCGCCGATACCAAGTTCGAGTTCGGCCGCATCGAGGGCGAATGTGTGTTGATCGATGAGGCTCTCACGCCAGACAGTTCACGCTACTGGGATCGTGCGGAGTACGAGCAAGGGCGGCTCTTGAGCTTCGACAAACAGTACGTGCGCGACTGGTTGGACCAGAGTGGCTGGAATCACGAACCGCCGGCGCCGGCACTGCCCCCCGAGGTTGTGGCGAAGACGCAGCAGCGTTACCTCGAGGCCATCCAGCGCTTGAGCGGGCCTCCGCGATGAGCGCGCCGATACCCGAGACCGTGCCGCGGCGTCCCCTCTCGCCGGGTTGGCCACGGGCCGCATTGCTGTCGTTGTCCGACAAGGGGGGCGCGGCCGAGTTCGCGCGTGCGCTGACCGCGCACGGCACGCGCATCCTGGCCAGCGGCGGCACGGCACAGGCGCTGGCCGCTGAGGGCATCGCCGTAACGCCGATCGAGGAATGGACCGGCT
Organism: Candidatus Eiseniibacteriota bacterium; assembly: GCA_039917105.1. Lineage (GTDB taxonomy): Bacteria > Eisenbacteria > RBG-16-71-46 > RBG-16-71-46 > RBG-16-71-46 > CAIXRL01. The sequence continues at coordinate 1,897 of JBDSKE010000254.1, forward strand.
TCAGCGAGATGTTGGGAGGGCGCGTCAAGACCCTGCATCCGCATGTACACGCCGCGATCCTCGCGCGGCGCGATGCGGCGGCGGACATGGCGGCCCTTGCCGAGCGCAGCCTGGAGCCGCTCGACCTGGTCGCCGTCTCCCTCTACCCGTTCGAGGGTCGGGGTGTCACGCTCGATGATGCTGGCATGATCGAAGAGATCGACATCGGCGGCGTGGCGTTGCTGCGCGCTGCGGCGAAGAATCATGAAGGTGTGGTCGTGGTGCACGACCCGGCACACTACTGCGAGGTGTTGGCTGCCTTGGAGCGTGGGGTGACGCCGGCGGAACGCCGTCTTTGGGCGCTCGCGGCATTCGCGCACACGGCAAACTACGACAGCGCCATTGCTCGTGAACTGGCGCGGCGCGTGTCGGGTGATGAGGAACCCCCCGCATTCCATGCACTCACGCTGGAGCATGCGCGAACGCTGCGTTATGGGGAGAATCCGCACCAGTCTGCGGCGCTCTATACTCGTGTCGGTGCGCATCGCAGGCTCGAGAGTCTGCGCGAAGGCAAGGAGCTCTCGTTCAACAACCTGCTCGACCTGGAATCGGCGGTGACGCTCGTATGGCGGTTCGAAGCCCCGGCATGCGTGATCGTGAAGCACAATCAACCGTGTGGGGCCGCAGTCGGAGCGACATTGAACGAGGCGTACGCTGCAGCAGTCCGCGCCGACGAACTGAGTGCATTCGGGGGCATCGTTGCGCTCAATCGGCCCCTCGATGAGGACACCGCCAAGGCATTGAGCGGACTATTCCTGGAGTGTGTCGCTTACCCCTCGATCACGCCCGAGGCCGACCGCTTGTTGCAGGGAAAGAAGAACCTGCGCTTGGTCGAGCTCACTCCTGCCGACCTGCATGTGGACGATCCCTGGCAGATCCGGCTTGTTGGCCCCTGGGCTCTGCTGCAGCGTGAGCCGAAGGGCGCCCCGCCGCCGTGGCGGACGGTGACACGACGCGCGCCGAGTGGCGCTGAAATGGCGGCGCTCATGTTCGCGTGGGAAGTCTGCGGCGCCGCCCGCAGCAACGCGATCGTGCTCGCTCGCGGCGAGACGCTCGTGGGACTCGGTAGCGGCCAGACCTCGCGTGTCGACGCCGTGGATGTGGCGCTGATGAAGGCCCGGCGCGCGAGGCACGAACTGGACGGAGCAGTACTTGCGAGCGATGGTTTCTTCCCATTCCCGGACGGGGTGACGCATGCGGCGGAGGCCGGCATCACGGCGATCGTCCAACCCGGCGGCAGCCTGAAAGATGCCGATTGCATCGCCGAGGCGGACCGTCTGGGCGTCGCAATGATGTTCACGGACCGGCGGACGTTCCGCCATTGAGTCCCCCGGCCCTTGCCAGCGAAGGAAGTCCCGATGTCTCGTGAGCTCGTCCTGATCCTGGACTTTGGCTCGCAGTACACCCAACTGATCGCGCGGCGGGTGCGCGAGCTGGGCGTGTATTCCGAGGTCATCCCGGGTAACGCGCCACTCGCGACGATCCGGGCCATGAAGCCCAGCGCGATCATCCTCGGCGGTTCCCCCGCGAGCGGGTACAAAGTGGACGCGCCGCGGCCGCCCAAAGGGTTGTACGCGCTCAAGAAACCACTATTGGGAATCTGCTATGGCTTCCAGGTCACGCAACAACTGATGGGCGGCACGGTGGCCAAGGCGCGACACGCCGAATACGGCGTCGCCACATTCATCCTCGACCAACCTTCGCCCTTGTTCGCCGGGGTGCCCAAACGATTCCGCGCCTGGATGAGCCATGGCGACGAGGTCCAGTCGCTCGGGCCGGGCTGGGCCCGGGTGGCGCACACCTCCAACTGCGCGTTCGCGGCGGCCCGGCACGACCGGTTGCCATTCCACCTGATCCAGTTCCACCCCGAGGTGGTGCACTCGCCGTATGGCAAGCAGGTGCTGTCGAACTTCCTGTTCCGGGTCGCCGGCCTGAAAGGAGGCTGGAGCATGAAGAGCTTCCTGCGCGAGGCGGTGCGCGAAGTTCGCGCACAGGTCGGCGATGGACACGTGTTGTGCGGCCTTTCGGGCGGCGTCGATTCCACCGTGGCGGCCACCCTCATCCACAAGGCGATCGGCGATCGGCTCACGTGTGTCCTGGTCGACCATGGGTTGTTGCGCTTGAATGAAGCCACGGAGGTGTTCCGGGAACTCGGCCAGCGCCGGCACCTGAACCTGCGCGTCGTCAACGCACAGAAGAGGTTCCTCTCGAAGCTCGCAGGCGTGAGCGATCCAGAGCGGAAACGCAAAATCATCGGCACCGAGTTCGTCGCCGTGTTCGAGAAAGAAGCCCGGAAGCTGGGCCGGATGAAGTACCTGGCGCAGGGAACGCTCTACCCGGATGTCATCGAGAGCGCCTCGGCCGGGTTCGGTTCGCAGGTGATCAAGTCGCACCATAATGTTGGCGGCCTGCCGGACCGGATGAACATGAAGCTGGTCGAACCGCTGAAGTGGTTGTTCAAGGATGAGGTCCGCGAGTTGGGTCGTGAGATGGGTCTGCCCGACCACCTTGTGGACCGGCATCCGTTTCCCGGGCCCGGACTGGCGGTGCGCATCCTGTCGGCGATCACCGAGCCCGACCTGGATGTCCTGCGCAAGGCGGATGCGATCTTCATCGAGGAGTTGCGCCGCTCGAAATGGTATGCGCGCACATGGCAGGCATTCGCCGTGCTACTCCCGGTCAGCACGGTGGGCGTGAAGGGGGATGAGCGCTCCTATGAAAAAGTGGTGGCGCTGCGGGCGGTGAACAGCGTCGATGGCATGACCGCTGACTGGACGCGCCTGCCGCACGCGTTGTTGGCGAAGGTGGCCAGTCGCATCGCCAACGAGGTCCAGGGCGTGAATCGTGTGGTGTTCGATGTGACGAGCAAGCCGCCTGCCACGATCGAGTGGGAGTGAGTGGGGTGGCCGGCATGGGTGCGCGACCCACGGGCCCAGCGCTGTTGTGGCTCAATCCGATCGCACTGGCCAGCGAGCACCTGATGTCGCCCCACCTGCCGTCCGTGGTGAGCCAGGCCATTGATGCCATGCCCGAAACGTTCCTGTCGGTGGCGGGACGAGCATGTTTGCAACGCGACACGTGGTATCGAAGTCCGTGGAAGACCTGGGCCATGGTCCGTTGCGAGGCGTCCGGCAGCGGGACCCGACTTCGCGTGGCGTACGCCGCGAATCCCGCTACCTTGTTCGTGCTCCTGACGGCCGGAGCCATCACATTCGCCACGCTCCCGCTCGCTGACGCGGTGCTGTATGTGGGTACACTCGGAGGCGTGGCCGCGATCGTGGGATCATTTGCCCGGTTCATCGCGCGTGGCGATGTGGCCATCCTGCATGCGAGGATCGTGCGTGCCGCAGGGGCGAGCACGGGTTCCAACCCGAATCAGAGCGACGTCTCGCGATGAGGCCGCGAAAGGGGATGGCGATCCGGGGAGTCGGGCTGGGCCTGATCCTATCTGCCGCGCTCCTGCCGAGTCTGGTGAACGCCGCAGAGGTGTTCGAGTCACCCTCGATTGGACCGGGTGCCAGGGTGATCTGGCGCCCTGCCCGGGACTCTGTCTCTTCGCCGCCCGGGCCGCTTGTTGACAGCCTGGCGTTCTGGCGGGCGCAGGTCTTCGCGGGGCCAGGCCTGCATGCCGTCGGTGTCTCGCGTGTGTTCGCCGAACGGCTGGCCGCTCACGGTGACACGCTCGCGGCGGACTCCGTTCTGGCATCCACCCGATTGAGCACTTCCGTATGGGCGTGGCGAGCGTTGCGCCAGCGCAGCGAACTTGCGCTTGCGGAACCCGACACCGCGCGCGCATTGCGGATGCTGGACGCCGCCGATCGTGGCGGGTGGCCCGACGGCGACCGCGCCGCCTGGCTTTCGGAACGCGCGCGATTGGCGGCGGCGACGGGCGACACCGTCATGGCGATCGCGTTCGCGCGGCAGGTGATCCAGGTGTATCCGTCGCTCGGGCCCGCAGGCGCTTCGCTCCAGCTACTTACGACGCTCCTGCGCTCAAGGGGGGATTCCCTCGGCACCTCGGACGAACGGCTCGCAGCCGAGGTCGATCACTTCCGTGCCATGCGCGGATCGGCCGCGGCTCGGCTGCGACGGGTGTTGCCCCGCGTCGAGCTCAGCGCTCGCTGGCGAGTGGCGCTGCGTCTTGCCGAGGTACTGCGCGAGTCGCGCATGCCAGTGGCGGCGCGGGCGGCGGCAGACACGGCGTTCCAGCTTGCGCCCGACCCCGAATCGCGCGCGCGGGCCCAGCTGGAGCGCGCCCGTGCGCTGCGCGATGGTGCGACGACGGATTCGGCGCTGGGGTTGTATCGCCGCATCGCACGCACCGCTCCCGAAGCGACCATCCGCGCGACCGCGTGGTGGGAGTTCGCGCGCGAGGCGCAGGATCGCAGCCGCTGGGCCGAAGCCTATTCGGGCTTTGTGCAAGTGGTCGGGGCAGGGGAGCGACGAGTCGAGGAGGCGCGGTTCCTGGCGGGACTCATGCGCTTCGTCCAAGGCGATCGCGACAGCGCGCGTGTCTGGTGGCGATCCGGGACGAGTGAGGCGGCGCGGTTCTGGTACGGGGTCGCCATGCGCGAAGTCGATCGCGCGGCCGGGGATTCCATACTCTCCGTGCTGGCGCGAGCACCGGGCTACGCGTTCTATCGCGCCTCAGCACGCGAGACTCTGGGTGTTCGGGGTTGGACCGGGCGGCTTGCAGCCGAACATTGCGCGGCCGACACAGCGTGCGAGGTGCTCGATGCGGTGGTTTCGTTGAGGCGAATCGGACTCGCCGAGGATGCGGCATTCCTGCTCACCCGCTGGGCGGCCAGTGATCCCCGCCTGGTTCCGGCGGGCCGCCGTGCCGATGTGGGCCAATGGCTGCTCGCGACGCGCTTGGCTTACGCGGGCGGCAATCTTTCGGCAGCCACGCGAGATGCCGAGCGGGCGTTCGCCGCAGCAGGTGATGTGGATTCACTCGCCTGGAGTGTCGTTCCATGGGCCTACCCGCCACCGTTCGAGTCGTTCGTGGTGGCGGCCGAGTCGATCGGGGTCGAGCGTGCGCTCCTATGGGCGCTCATGCGGCAGGAGTCGCGCTTCGATCCGCGCGCGCGCTCGCGCAGCGACGCCCTGGGACTGGCGCAGCTCAAACGAGCCGCCGCCACCGATGTCGCTGGGTGGTTGCGTGAACCAGATCCTACCGAGGAGCGATTGTTCCAGCCGGAGGTAGGAGTGCGCTATGGTGCGCGGTATCTCCAGCACCTGCTGCAAAGATTCGAAGGCCATGAGGCCGTCGCATTGGCCGCGTACAATGCAGGCCCTGGCGCCATCCGCAGGGATTGGCGCCTCTTGCTGGCCAAGGGCGGAGAGGCGTTGTTCTGCGAACTGGCCAGCAATGCCGACTCACAGGATTATGTCCGGCGCATCATGGGAATGCGCCAAGCATACCGCGAGCTTCGCCCGACCAGTGCGCTGTGAATGGGTTCTGTTAATCTGCCCGGCGTGAATACGCCCAAGCGCCCCGATCCGCTCGAGCCACTGCGCCGCCCGCAGTGGCAGACCGAGTTCCGTCGCAAACTCGTGCACCTTGGGTTCATCATCCTGCCACTCGAGTTATTGCACGAAGTCCTGCCGTGGCCTCATGGCAAGAGCGAATTCCGCCTGTTGTTCGTGACGCTTGTCGTGGGCGCGATAACACTGGACCTATTGCGCCTTCATGACACCCGAGTGCGCCAGTTCTTCAAGCAGTTCTTCGGCGAGATGATCCGCGAGCACGAACAGATGAGCCTGCTCGGCTCCACTTACCTGCTGCTTGCTGCGCTTCTCGCCATCGAGATCCTGCCGCAGTCCGTCGCAGCGGCCGCGCTTGGGTTCACGGTTCTGGGGGATGCGCTCAGCGCGCTCGTCGGTCGCGCCTACGGGCGCCACAGATTCTTCAAGAAATCATTGGAGGGGGCTTTTGGTTGCCTCGTGGCGTGCCTTGCCTGGGGGGCCTATGTGGTGACGTTCGGGCACCTGCCATGGCCGGTGCTGCTCGTCGGGGCGCTCACCGCCACCATTGTCGAGATGCTGCCGATCCCACTCGATGACAATCTGGGCATCACGCTGGCGGCGGGCTATGCCATGAAATTGATGCTCCCAGGTTGAAGGTGGCCAAAACATTCAGAGGCGTAGTCGAAAGTGCTGCAAGGCTATGACGTCATAGTCTCGTGTGTTGAGTAAGCTTTACCCATGGGCGCAAGTCCGGCGTACCGCGGACCGATACCCAACCATGAGCCATCACCCAGAAGCCGATGATCCGCTGCCCGGGGAGACCGACCTCGCACTCCGATTGGCGCGTGAAGGTCGCTGTCGGCACGCTGTTGATTTGCTCTCGAAAGTCCTTGAACTCGAGTCGGAACCGGCCGAGCGCCGTCGGATCGCGGCGACGCTGGCGCAGGTGGCGCGCATCTCCGAGGATCGGCTCGATCTCGATGCCGCGATCGCTGCGCTCGACCTGGCATCGACGCTCGTGGAGTGGGCCGACCTCCACTCTCATCACGGGCGACTGCTTGCGCAGATGGGCCGACGGGCGGATGCCCGCCGCGCGCTCGATCGCGCGCTGGCGCTGAACCCGCACTATCGGGCGGCGGCCGTGGAACGGGCGCTGCTCGATGCACGTGAGGGTCGCATCGCCGAGGCCATGGAAACCTTGCGCATCCTGGCGAGTGACAGGGAGCTCACGGAGCCTCGGGCATTCGAACAGGGCTTGGAGTATCTGGGGCATGCGGACTTCGAGGACGCTGGTGCACTGCTGCGGCGCGCGCTCCATGCGAGCGACGCTTGGCTCGAGCACCGCCTGCATGCCTTCCAGGAGTTGTCCGACCGAGGCGAGCACGGTGCAGCCGTGAAGACCTTGCGGGAAGCCGTGACGGAGCGCCCGAACTACCCCGATCTTCATTTGTTGCTCGGGTTGCACGAACTGCGGTTTGGGAGCGTGGATGACGCGGTCGATTCGTTGGCGCATGCACTCGAGCTGAACCCGCAATACCACGCTGCACGCGTCGCGTTCGCGCGGGCGCTCGAGGCCACGGGTGACACGCACCAAGCGCTTTTGCAGCTCCGGTTGGTGCTGGGCCTTGAGGCGCGCCACAGGGAGGCGCGGGCCCTGCACGACCGGTTGGCGGGACGACGGCGCGGGGTCCGCACCACGGCTTGAACCGCTGGCCGCAGGAATGTGACTGGCCGACGAAAGTCCCGCTTGTAACCCCGCTCCGTCAGGAGCACCCTTGTGTCCGGGTCCGGGTCTGCCTTGGACATTCCAGCAATAAGAGGAGGGACCACCGATGGCGCGTGGCACCGTCAAGTGGTTCAACGAAGGAAAAGGGTACGGGTTCATCCGGCCCAATGGTGAAGACGGTTCAGAAGTGTTCGTCCATTTCTCCGCCATCGAGGAGCCGGGATTCCGGACTCTTCACGAAGGGGAGGACGTCGAGTTCGAAGTGGTGAGAAGTACCCGAGGTACCGAGGCGACACACGTTCACAAGGTCTAGCTGACACGCTCACCACCCGTCGACCCAGCACGGCCCGATGCGTCCCATCGGGCCGCTCGCTTGTGCCCCCCGAGCTGGTAAGGACCTGTGCATGCTGGATCCCAAGTCCCGCACCGACCTCGAACCGCTCGCCCTGCAACTTGAGGCCTCGGGTGAGTACCGCGTCCTGCGCCGGTTCACGCCGCGCGACTCCTATGGCGAAGCCGCAGGCGAATCCATAGGGCGCGGCGTGGTACTCGATGTGGAAACGACGGGGCTGTCATCCCAGGCCGACGCCATCCTCGAGCTCGCGCTATTGCCATTCACCTTCACTCGCCGCAGCGGTCGCGTGCTCGAGGTCTCGCCGGCCGTGTCATTCCTCGAGGACCCCGGTCGACCGATCCCGCCCGAGGTGGTTGCGCTGACTGGCATCACGGACCAGATGGTGGCCGGTCATCAGATCGAGGATGCGCGCGTGACGGAGATATGCACTCCCGTCGAGTTGGTCGTGTCGCACAATGCCGCGTTCGATCGCGCGTTCGTGGACCAACGATTCGAAGTGCTGCGCAAGAAACTCTGGGCATGCTCGTTCCGGGATGTCCCGTGGCAGGCGTTCGGACGCCGCTCGTTGGCTCTTGAAAGTCTGCTGGCCACCCACTGCGGTGCATTCTTCAACGCGCATCGCGCCACGGATGACTGCCGAGCCACATTGCATCTTCTGGCCACAGCCCTGCCATCGGGCGAGCAGCCGTTCGAGTACCTATTGGCATCCGCCCGTACCTCCACTGTGCGCGTGCGCGCCGTGAACACCCCCTATGAGACCAAGGACATCCTGCGCGCGAGGGGCTACCGTTGGGATCCTGGCGACATCGATCACGCGAAGGCCTGGTGTGTCGAGTTACCGGAAATCCAGAAGGACGCAGAGCTGGTCTGGTTGGATGCCAACGTCTACCGGGGTCGGGGCAAGGCGGGCATCGAGCCAGTTGATCCCCTGACGCGCTACCTGCGGTAGGGCACGGCCCCTCGGCCAAGGGAAGGCCCGATTTGCACTCCTTATAGAATGCTGTCTATCCTCCTGCTTATGTTCGAATCCCTCCTGAAGTCCGTTTTCGGTTCCAAACACGACCGCGATATCAAGCGAGTCCAGCCCATTGTCGAGGAGATCAACCGCCTCAGCGGGGAGTGGGACAGCCATACCGACGAGCAGATCCAGGCCCGGACAGCGGACCTGCGGGAGCGCCTCGCCAGCGAGAAGGATACCCTGGACGACCTGCTTCCAGAGGCCTTCGCGGCGGTCAAGCAGGCCTGCAAGCGCTTGTGCGGCAAGACCTGGGACGTCTGCGGCTACCCGCTCACATGGGAGATCGTGCCGTACGACGTGCAGTTGATCGGCGGGATCATGCT
>JBDSKE010000255.1:0-6813 GCA_039917105.1 Candidatus Eiseniibacteriota bacterium
ACTTGCCGTTGGGGGCGAACTCGACCTCAGCCAGCTGGCGTACGGTTCAGCGACAGGAGGTGCGGCCTTGCCTCCTGCGGGCGGGAGCATCGTGCGCGCTGGTGGGGCGTATCAATCCACCGCCCTGGCAACCCCGCAACGCTTCGACTCCAAGACCGCGACGGGCGAATGCTTCACCGGGGTCGTGGCCGATGGGATCCGGATCAACGAGCTGGGATTGCGCTGTCGACGCGGCGTCCCGAGTAGTTCATTCATCGAGTTGATCACGCTGGAAACCCAGTACACCTTCAGCGAGCGAATGGGACTACGCCTGTACGACCGTTTCGGGACGCTGCGCGGGGACATTTCAGGAGTGGTCGCCAACCACGCGGACCAAGTCGTCCCCCAGAGCGCAACGGTGCTGGTGGCCGCGAGCGAGTTCGCACTGAGCGGACCCTCGCCCGATGCGTCGCTGCGCGTGACGCCGGATACTCTGGCTGGCCGCCTGGTGCTGTACCTCCCGCGCGTCGACGGGAGCGAACAAGTCCTCAGCGATGTGTCCTATGGGTCAGCGGGGAGCGGGCTACCCCCCGGGGGAAGCCTGCAGCGCCTGGGCGAAGGGGACTACAGCGTCGTCTTTCCCGCGACGCCGAAGAATCTGGCCGGCAGCATCGCAGCGCCGGGCGGTTGTTACGGTCCGAGTCCCTCGGCAAGTGTCCACTTCGATGAACTTGCGACCCGCTGCGGCGCTGGTGCCGCGGCCTCGTTCGTGGAGTTGATGTTCGATGCGCCGCATACGTTGGTCGGCGAGATGGGACTCGAGATTCGCAACGCCGCCGGAACGGTGATTTCCGACATCCGGACGATTTACGGCGACAGAGTCGGGCAATCGGTGGTCGCGGGACAGCGGCTCCTGCTAGGGAGTGCGGGCCTCGTGGCGAACACGGGGCGGATCCCCGACGCCACGATACCGCTCGAGTTGGACCCCATCGGCGGCACGCTCACGCTCTACGAAACGATTTCCGCGGCTCCGGACGTGCGCGCCGTGTATGCCTCGTTCGCCTACGGCGTTCCGGACTCACCCGCGCCAGCCCCGGGCTCGAGCCTCGTTCGCTCCTCGACAGGTTCATATGTCGTGCTCAGCCACCCGACTCCCACCGATCTCTCCGGGTCGCAGCCCTTCGCCCGTTGTTGGGCGCCAGTGGATTCCGCGGTACGGATCTCGGAGCTCGCGCTGGCGTGCTTCGGCGGGGACGCCGACACGCGGTTCGTCGAGCTTCGGGCCTTGGATCCAATGGCTCAGGTGGACCCAGGTTTGGGAGTGCGACTCCTAGATGGGGCTGGCGTGATGCTCGAAGAGCTTTCGGTTGTGACCGCAGCGACTCTGGGGAGGCCTTGGCTGGAGTCCGGGCGGATGCTGCTCGCGCCCGCCGGATTCCTGAACGCCACAGGCGTCGCGCCGGACGCACAGCTTTCCATAGGGCCATCGCCCGTATCGGGCGAGGTCCAGTTGTTCTGGCGTGATGATGCGCACACCTTCGAAGTCGTGCTTGATTCATGGCGGTATGGCATGACCGGGACGACACCGTTACCCTCGCCCGGTGGCGCGATCGTGCGCCAGGCCGATGGCTCCCGCGCATCGACGACAGTCCAGTCGCCGCGTCGCCTCGATGGCACGGAAGCGACCGGTGACTGCTTCGCATTCCGATCCCCACTTGGCATCCAGGTCCAGACCGTGTTGCTCCAGTGTCTGGATCGCTCGACAGCGGCCCAGTTCGTGGAGCTCCGCTCGACTTCGCGGCGTGCGCTCGACCCCTCGGTTGGTCTCGAAGTGCGCGGCGCTGATGGCGCCGTGCTCGCCGATCTGCCGGGCGTGTTCTCAGCGCGCGCATGGCAACCATTCGCGACCGGCGAGTCGTTCCTACTGGCCCCTGGCAGTGCACAGGCTTTCGCTGGCCGTGCCCCGGATGCGAACCTTTCCGTGCTGCTCGATACCCTTGGAGGCTGGCTCCGGCTGTACTTCCAGCCTGCCGGGCAGCCACGGGTCCAACTGGATGAGTTCGCGTACGGCGCTGCCGTGGCGGGTGCGCCTGCGCTTGCCCCCGGCGTCGCACTCTCGCGCATCGCCAGTGGAAGCGTGGCTCCGTCGTTCGAAGTTGCGCGCTCCTATCCCATGCTGACGTGGAGCTTGTCCGACTGCCGAGCGCGAGGCAGCCTCGCTTCTGTGCGCGTGAGTGAGATATCACTGGGCTGCTCGTATGACCCTGTGGATGGGACCGGCCAGTTCATCGAGTTGCGCAACGACGGGTTATCACTCCCCTCCATGCAAGGGTACTTCCTTCGCGTGAGCGTGCCCGCAGGTAGCAAAGACTATCCACTCTTCGTGGGTCGGGAGAGTGCGCCGTTCCCGGGCGGTGGGACATGGCTGGTGACAGGCCCGCGCTTCCAGCAATTGAACGGGCTCGCCGGGGATGAGGCCCCGCTGACGCAGGTCCCCAATAACTGGATCGGAGTGGAGCTCTATCGTCAGGGCGGCACAGGGCAGGCACCCACGCTGGTGGACGCCATGGGAATCAATACTGTTGTGAGCGGCTTCGACTATCCAATCGTGCCTTACGGGCGCAGCCTGGAGCGGAAGCCTGACGGCGTCGCAACGATCCCGATGCTCACGAATCCGCGCAACTCGGCGGGCCAGACTTTGGATGGGGTCACATCCTGCTTGGGGCGTTCCCCATTGAGCAGCATGATCCCGATCGCCGCGTTCTCACCCGGGTGCGCCTCGGGTGGGCCAAGTTCGGCATATATCTCGTTCCTCCCCAACGGAACAGCCTCGGCGAACACTTATGGCGCGCTCCGACTGCGGATTCGGAATCACACCGGCGCGCTCACGTACGACCTGGGCAATCTGTTCAACCAGCGTAGTGCGGGTACCTACCTCATGGGCGCTGAGGGTTTTGCGCAAGCCGCTCAAACCAGTGCGAACGGAGAGCGCCCGTTCACACTTGATGCCTTAGGTGGCGAGATCATGGTGTATGAGCCCAGTCTTGCCGGCCCCGAGCTCGTGCATGGCCGGCATTTCTATGGACCCATTGCGGCGGGTGCGGGCGTGCGCCGCCTTGGCGTGGCCCTGACGCCGCAGGGGTTCGAGCCGACTGCATTCGCGATGCCGTCAGCCTGGAGCTGCTACGGAGACATCAGCGCCATCGGAGCATATTTCCAGGGCGCGGGGGCCGATTGCGGCGACGGCGACCCCACCACCCGCTATCTGCAGGTTGCCACGCCGACCGAGGAGCACTGTCATTCAGACTGGGGCGTGTACTGCACTTACTCTGTGTATCCACCCAACTGGGGGAAGCTCCGAACCCTCGATCGAGCGGGGGCCCTGCTGGACTCGGTGCGCCTGCGCAGAGCGGCTGAACCCGCCGGGATCTGGACCGCAGCCGGTCCGCTCAGACTCCCTCTCTACGGAAAGGGAGGGCTTGCAGCCATGTTGGGCATCGAGGTCGAACCGGTCCCCACCATGGATCCTCAAGGGGGCACGCTCCAGCTGATCATGGTGGACCCCGCGGGCAACGATGTCGCGGTCGTGCGCCAGACCCCGTATGGCGCAGCGGTCGGGACGGCCCGGACTTCTCCCGCATGGGTCGGATCGTGGCCAGCCGGCGGCGCCACCCCGGCGCAGAGGCCATACAAGATCGAGAACTGCACGCCTTGCGGGGTGCATGGAGTCGCGCTCGTGGGATTCTTGAACGAGGCCTATCCGCTCTATGTCCCATCCACGGCGGTCCAGTACGACACCATGCTGACCTGGGCCGGGCCGGATGGCTCGATCATGCAGCGCCGTTTCTTCGTGGATGGTCCGGGAGGCGCCAGCGGGTTCCTGCTCGAGGGCCATGACGGTCGGCAATTCATGGCGAACACCAGTACCCGGTTCACGGTCGGCGGTATCCCCACGGGCGCAGCAATCACCTTGCGAGCGCGGCTCGCCATCACCGGGAAGGTCGCCCTCCGCCTCGTGCCACCGCTTCCCATATTGCCTGTCATGCGGCTACGCGTGTACGCGGATGGCACGAGTTCGACGATCACGGATCGATTCTATCCGAGCAGAACCAACCCGGGCGATACGCTGGTCGAGATCCGGGACACCATCAGCGTATTGATGCCGGTCACGACCGGTGTGCCATTCCGTTTGACCACGGGCCTCGCCTCCGGACAGGTAGGGGGCCGGGGAATCAACCACATCGAGATCAATACGCAATGGATCTTCGACGCACTTCCTGCTGGCGCAGAGGTGACGAGCTGTCACGGCTTTGGCGGCGGCCCCGTCCCGACATTGCTGGCGCTGTCCCAAGTGGAGGCGTTCGAGGATCGAGTCGAACTGTCGTGGCAGGGCGGTGGCGCCGGTGAATCCGTCGTGCTCGAACGGCGTGAGGAATCCGCCGAGTGGCAAGGGCTAGCCGAGTTGCGGGCAGATGGCACCGGTCAATTGCACTTCAGTGACGAGTCGGTCAGGCCCGGCCACAGCTACGGCTATCGGCTTCGCGCCGGTGATGGTCATGCGACACCCGAAACCAAGGTGGCCGTGCCGGTTGCCTCGCAACTCACGCTCGCCCTGGCTGGCTCACAACCCGTGCGTGGCGACATCGTGTTCGCGATCACGCGACCCGCGAATACCCAGGCACGTCTGGAACTGTTCGATGTGGCGGGACGCTTGGTGGCTACCCGAACCCTGCCCGCGGTCAGCCCCAACAAGGAGCGTGTGACTTTGACCCCCGGGTCAAGCCGTGCGGGCATTTTCCTCGCTCGACTGAGCAGCGGACCCGAACATCGTGTCCTGCGCGTGGTGCTGGTGCCGTGAGCTCAACTGCAGCGCCCGAACTTCAGACGCGAAGTTCGGTCATGCCCCCAAGGTAGGGCTGCAGCGCCTTGGGGATCGCCACTGAACCGTCGGCGCGCTGATGGTTTTCGAGCAGCGTGGCGAACGTGCGCGGCAATGCCACGCCGGAAGCGTTGAGCGTGTGTGGGAACTCCACCTTCGCTCCTGCCTCGCGCCTCCAGCGTAAGCCCATTCGACGCGCTTGGAAGTCCTCGAAGTTCGAACACGAACTGCACTCGAGCCAGGAACCCGTGCCAGGCGACCACACCTCGAAGTCGTAACACTTGGCCGCAGCGAAGCTCATATCGCCGCTGCACAGCAACAGCACGCGATAGGGCAGTTCGAGCGCCTCGAAGATGTCGGCCACATCGCGCGCCAGCTTCTCATGCTCTTCGTAGCTCGACTCGGGTGGCACCATCTTGACCAGTTCCACCTTGTCGAACTGATGCACCCGCACCATGCCGCGCGTGTCGCGTCCCGCGGCGCCGGCCTCGCGGCGATACGAAGCACAGTACGCCGTCAGGTAACGCGGGATCATGCTGCCCTCGAGGATCTCCTCGCGGTGGATGTTCGTGACCGGCACCTCGGCGGTGGGGTTGAGGAACAGGTCGTCTTCGCCGACGTGATACATGTCGCCTTCGAGCTTGGGGAGCTGGCCCGTGCCATACAGCGCTGCCCGCCGGATCACATGCGGCACCGACACCTCGGTGTACCCATGCTGGGTGGTGTGAAAATCGAGCATGAAGTTGATGAGCGCCCGCTCCAGCCGGGCCCCGAGCCCGGTGAACAAGAGGAAGCCGCTGCCCGAGATCTTGGGGGCGCGCTCGAAATCGAGCAGCCCGAGAGCTTCGGCCAGTTCCCAGTGCGGCTTGGGCTCGAAATCGAACTTGGGCACCTGGCCCCAGTGGCGCACGGTCTGGTTCTGCGTGGCATCTCTCCCCGGCGGCACGCTGGGGTGCGGCATGTTGGGAATCCACGACGCCAACTCGTTGCTCTCTTCCTCCAACTGACGCAGTTCGGCGTCCAGGTCCTTGACCCGGTCCCCCAGCATGCGCATCTCGGCGATCTGCGCGCTCGCGTCCTGGCCAGTCTTCTTGAGCCGTGCAATATCCTCGCTATCCGCATTGCGCTTGGCCTTGAGCTGCTCGGTCTCACGCAACAGCGCCAGGCGGCGCTCCTCGATCGCATAGAAGCGAGAGAGGTCCACGGCCGCCCCCTTGAGCGAAATGCCGGCCTCGACCTTGTCACGATGCGTGCGCAGGAACTTGAGATCGAGCATGGGGAAGCCATCCGAGTGCTGAGGTGGACGCGGCGGGGTTCACGCCAGCGCGAAACGAGGAGTCCCGATGAGGAAACCCGAAAGCCGCCGGGGGCGCAAGCCCGCGGCCGCCGGCCTAGCGCCTGCGTTCGCCTTGGGTACTGTCGCCCAATGCCCGCGCCATCTCTCGGGCTCTGGCGTACGCGGCTCGCGCCTCGTCATCCCGGCCGAGCTTGGCCAAAGCCATACCCAACCCGTAGTGGGCTGCCGGGTCACCCGGAGCGACCGATACCGCGCTCGCATAGCGCTTGGCAGCGCCGGCGAAATCCTTTGCCTTGTAGGCCGCATTGCCCGAATCGATGAGCGCCTGTGAACGCACCTGAGGGTCGATCGCGCGAGCGGTTGTCGCGCCTTGCCTGGTTTGGCATGCGCCCAGCAACAAGGTAGAGGCCAGCAACACGGACGATGCAATCGCAGAACGCTTCATGCGCGGCACCTTCGCGCAGCCAACTGCGGGCCGTCAACCCACGCCCAAGCCCCGGCGCTTGTGCGAGCACCGGGGCTTGGGGTCCAAGCGACTTTGAGTTGCGAAAACCTACTTCTTCTTCTTCTTCGGCTTCGGTGCGGGAGGGTTCGCCGTCTTCTTGGCGCGCGCTGCCTTGGCCTTGACCTTGCGCTCCGTCACCTTGCGGGGACGATC
>JBDSKE010000256.1:0-31302 GCA_039917105.1 Candidatus Eiseniibacteriota bacterium
TGGATCTCGACCTGACCTCCGAACAAACCGAGTTGCGCGCCGCCATTCGCGCGTTCGCGCGCGAGGAGTTGAACCACGACTTGGAAAAGCGTGACCACGAGGGGATGTTTCCGCGTGATTGTTGGCAGAAGTGTGCAGAGTTCGGCCTTCTGGGAATGCCCGTGCCAGTCGAATATGGCGGCCAGGGCGAGGATCTGATCACCACCACCATCGCCATGGAAGCGCTGGGCTGGGGTTGCCGCGATAATGGCTTGGTATTCAGCCTGAACGCGCAGATGTGGGCGGTGCAGATGCCGATTGTTCATTACGGCACCGAGGAGCAGAAGCGTGAGTGGCTTCCCAAGTTGATCTCGGGCGTCGCCATCGGCGCGCACGCGATCACGGAGCCGGGCGCCGGCAGTGATGTGATGAGCCTGACCTCGCGCTGCGACAAAGTGGATGGCGGGTACATCCTGAACGGGCAGAAGACTTTTTCAACGAATGCGCCCGTGGCCGACGTCGCCCTGGCGTTCGCATATCTGGATCGGGGGGAGGGCAAGTCCAAGACGCTGACCGCATTCTTGGTGCCGCGTGACGCCAAAGGCGTCACATTCGGCAAGCCGATCCCAAAAATGGGGCTGCGCACCTCGCCCATGGGCGAGGTGGTCTTCGAGGACTGCTTCGTGCCGGAGAACCGCCGCCTGGGTCCCGAGGGTGCAGGCATGCGCATCTTCAACTCGGCGATGGAGTGGGAGCGTGCCTGCATCTTCGCGGGACATCTTGGCGCCATGGATCGCCTGTTGGATGACTGCATCGGCTACGCCAAGACGCGGCGGCAATTCGGGCAACCCATTGCCAAGTTCGAATCAATCGCCAACAAGATCGCCGACATGAAGGTTTCGATCGAGGCGGGTCGGTATCTGCTCTACCGAGTGGGTTGGCTCGCAGGCCAGGGGAAGAGCGCGGTCATGGAATCCGCGATCGCCAAGCTGTTCGTGAGCGAGATGCATAACGAGGCCGCGCTGAACGCGCTGCAGCTCTATGGCGGCTACGGTTACATGAAGGAGTATCCGATCGAGCGCGAGGTGCGTGACGCCTTGTCGGGCACGCTTTACTCAGGAACTTCCGAGATTCAACGCCGGATCATCGCCCGCTGCCTTGGGCTCTAGCAGAAGGACCGGGATGCCCTTGCTGCCACACCTCGTCACCCGCGTTGCTGCTGCGCGACCCGACTCTCCTGCCGTGGTCATGGACGGAGTGACGCTGTCCTACGGCGAGTTGGAAGCGCGCTCCAACCAATTCGCCCGGTCGCTCGTGTCCCATGGTGTGCGCCGCGGCGATCGCGTGGGGCTGTGGTTGCCCAAGTCGCCCGAAGCGATCGTCGCGCTTTACGGCGTGATGAAAGCGGGCGCGGCTTATGTGCCGGTGGATCCGCACTCACCTCCTGCCCGGTTGGCCTACATTGCGCGTGACTGCGCCGTGGCAGCTCTGGTGACCACGAGCGATCGCGCCGCATTGCTGGACGAAGCGTTCGGCGGCGACGCCCCGATGCGCGCACTGTGGTTCGTCGATCGCCGCGGCGACGATGGCGCCGGACGCGTGGCAGGCTTGCCCGGCGTGTCGTGGTCGATGCTTGCCCACGAGCCCGATGCCGCGTTCGACAGCCCCGCGCTCGAGGAGGACTTGGCGTACATCCTGTACACCAGCGGCTCCACCGGGGAGCCCAAGGGCGTGATGCTGTCGCATCGCAACGCGCGCGCGTTCACCGACTGGGCAGCGGTGCGGTTCGCGCTGACGCCCGCCGACCGAGTGGCGAATCACGCGCCGTTCCACTTTGACCTGTCCACATTTGACCTGTTCTCGACCGCCCATGCCGGAGCCGCACTGTATCCGGTGTCGCCGCGCATCTTCTCGTTCCCTGCGGCGGTGGCGAAACAATGGGTGAACGATCGCTTGAGCGTGTGGTACTGCACCCCCAGCTCACTCATCCTCATGCTCACGCGCGGAGGACTCGACAAACTCGACTTATCGGCATTGCGGGTGTTGTTGTTCGCGGGCGAAGTGTTCCCCACCAAGTACCTGCGTCAGTTGATGGCGTTGGCGCCGCAGGCGCGCTACGCGAACCTGTATGGCCCGACCGAGACCAATGTCTGCACATGGATCGAGCTGGCGGGTCCGCCCTCGGACGACGCGCCGCTGCCCATCGGCAAAGCTTGTCCATTCGACGAAGCGTTGGTGCTCGACGAAGCGCTCCAGCCAGTTCCCGAGGGTGGAGTGGGCGAGTTATGGATCCGCGGCGCCAGTGTGATGCAGGGCTACTGGGGCAGGCCCGAACGCACGGCGCTCTCGCTGCAGAAAATCGAAATCGCGCCCGGCATCACGGACCGCGCGTATCGCACGGGCGACCTGGTGCGCCAGCGCTCCGATGGCAACCTTGAGTTCCTGGGGAGACGCGATCATCAGGTGAAGACGCGAGGCTATCGCGTCGAGTTGGGCGAAATCGAGACGCGGCTCAACCTGCATGTGGGCGTGCAGGAGGCCGTTGTGATCGCCATCGCCGACGAGGAGATCACCAACCGACTCAAGGCGGTGGTGGTGCGCAAGGTCGGCGTGGAGTTGACCGCGGACGACTTGAAGCAGCACTGTGCGGCGACATTGCCGCGATATATGGTGCCCGAGACGATTGAGTTCCGCGCGCAGTTGCCGCGCACGAGCAGTGGCAAGGTGGACCGCCGCGCGCTCGTCGACGCCTGACTCCTTTGCCTGCAGGAAGCAAGCCGATGACATTGAATGCCACCGAAACCGCGATTCGCCAGTTCCTGGCCGAGGATGTCTTTTACGATCAGGACTTGAAGGACCTCGGGCCCGAGGATTCGCTCCTTGCCAAGGGTCTGCTGGACTCCCTGTCGATCCTGAAGACCGTGACATTCTGCGAAGAACAGTTCGGCATCACGATCCCTGACGATGAAGTCCTCCCCGACCACTTCGAGTCCGTGCGGGCGATTGCGGCGCTGGTGGAGCGCCAGCGGGCGAAGTAGGCGGTCATCGCGCGATGACCACTCGCGCGAGATGGTCGCGCTGGCCCCAGCGCATGCGCACGAAATAGAGCCCCGCGGGCAGGGCGGCGCCCTCGTCGTCGCGGCCATCCCAAACGAGGCTGCGCTGGCCTGCGGGAGATTCGGCAATGCGGCCAAGATCGCGCACACGGCGACCCGATAAGTCGAAGACCTTCGCTTCCACGGACGATAGCGTCGCGAGGGCGAACGAGACAGTGACCGGACCCGCCGAGGGCGTGGGGCTCGCAACCGGCTGGCCGTCCACATCCGGGTATCCGCCCCAGTAGGGATTGACGACGCCGTCCCGCGTCACCCGTCGGACGGTGGGCCGAGACGAAACATCTGGGGCGGAGGGGGAGGGGTACCAGCTCAGGGTGGCACCTCCTGCGTGGTCCTTGACCATCGACTCATATCCGAGCGTACCTTCTTCGACCATGATGCCATTGCTCGGCCAACCGGGCGCGCTGGTCCCATCGGGCCGCACCCGTTGGACCCACAGTCGTTTCATGGGCCACAACCCGACTTCCTCTTCGGTCCATGCTGCGATCACCCCGCCTTGGCCGTCGGAGACGATGCCGATCGGGATATTCTGGTGGCCCCCAGTGGAAAGCAGCAGGCCATCCTCCGGCCAACCGGGCGCGACCACCCCATTGGCGGAAATGTGCTGGAGGCGCGCCGTCCATGGTCCATTGGGCCATGCGGCGGTCGGGACATCCGACCACAGCGCATATCCACCGCCGTCGCCGTCCGCGATGATGGAAGGCTGGTCGACCGAGATGAACTGCAGGGTGTCATTCACCAGGAGGATGCCATCGGGGGGCCAGCCCTCGGCCACGGTGCCTGTGCTGGTCAACCGTTGCATGCCGATTCCGGTCACCTCGAACCACGTGACCAGTGTTCCCCCCCGGCCGTCACCCGTGATGGCCGGAGTGACCTGGTCTTCTCCCCGGCGGCAGACGGGCACCCCGTCGGCAGCCCAGCGCACGCTTCCCCCTGGGGCCACGCTCTGAGCCCAGATGTCGTGCCTCGTGTCGTTGGCCGTGCCCCGATGTCCTGGTCGCCATAGTCGACGCGGAAATCCTGCCATGCCGTGTACACACCGCCCGCCATATCCGGCGCCATGCCAAAGAACCCCGGCCCAACGGGCGTACTAGCAGCAATGTCACCATGCAGGGCCCAGCCCGGCCCTGGCGCCAGGGTTGGCCCGATGCGCATGGTCCGCACACCACTAGGCAAAGCGGTCTGCGCCCGATAACTGATGTAGGCGCCACCGAATCCGTCCGCATGGATCGTGCTCCAGGCGACCGGATGGAGGCTGTCGACCAACTGCGCCGTGGCGTAACCCGTCGCAGGAATCCCATCCGCTCGCAGATGCCATACCCACAGGCCGCGCGAGTCGGATATCAGGCGGTAGGCGCCGCCGGCCCAATCCGGCGCGGATAGCGGCGAGGTCGAGTTTTCCAGTGCTTGTGCGGGTGTCACAGCGAGGAGCGCCGCCAGAGCCCCACGGAGTGAAGCGCATGGAGTCCTCCTGCCTGACAACGGGCTCCGCCCAGATTACGCCGCGATCGGCAGGCGGAACAACTCGCGGGCGTTGCGTCGCGTGACCTCGATCGCCTGCTGCGGCGTCCAGTCGCGAAGCTCGCACAGTCGTCGCACCACGCGAGGTAATAATCCGGGTTCGTTGCGTCGCAGTGACCGGGGCTCGGGCTCGAGGTAGGGCGCGTCGGTCTCCAACACCAGCATGTGCTCGGGGGCCAAGCGCACGGCTTCGTCCAGAGGGTCGTGGCCATAGGTCAGCACGCCGCCCAGCCCCAGCTTGAACCCCAATGCTTCGGCCCGGCGCATGGTGGCCACGTCCTGGTCGAAGCAATGCAGCACACCGCCTGCCTCGGGTCGGGCGGCCTCCAGAATACCCATCACGTCTTCGAGCGCACTGCGCTGGTGGATCACCACGGGCAGGCCTACTTCGTCGCACAGCGCCAGTTGCGCCCGAAACCATCGTTCCTGCTGCTCGCGTGCGGCGTGGTCGCGGTAGAAGTCCATGCCGGTCTCACCGATGGCCACCACGCGCGGATGGCGGGCGTGTTCCCGCAGCGCGTCCAGCTGGTCGATCGGCACCCGGCCGGATTCGCTTGGATGCACGCCGAGGCACAGGAACAGGTCGGCGTGCTCGGCCGCCAGCGCGAACCCGCGCTCCCAGATTTCCGGGGAATACGCGATCTCGACGAAGTGGGTGACGCCGCTCTGGTGCGCGCGGTCGAAAACCTGCTGGCGATCCTTGTCGAAGCGCTTGTCACACAAGTGGCAGTGCGTGTCGATCATGCCTGGCGTGTCCTGCAAGCAGCGCCCGAACCGGCGTTCACGCGCTAGCCACCTGCTTGAGGTCGATGCGCGGGAACAGGATGCGGGTCTCGCCCAGGGTCCGGGGCGCGACCGGACCGAATTGGGGTTGCGCCGCGTCGCCACGCTGGTCGCGGGGCGAGCCTGCATACCCGAGCATCGTCCACAACTCCTCGCACTTGTGCGGCATGGCCGGCCACGCCCAGATCGCCGTCAGGCGCAAGGTTTCGAGCAGCGCCGATAGCACGGTGCCCAGCTCGGCAAGCCGTGCGGGGTCCTTGCCCAACTCCCATGGCTTGGTCCGGTCCACGAACTCGTTGGCACGTTCGACCACATTCCATACATGCTCGAGCGCTTCGTTCAGGCGCAGGTCGTCCCACGCCCTGGGGCATTCCACTGCAGTCACGCCTGCTGTGTCCATGACCGCGGCGAGGCCTGCCCTTGCCCCGTCTTCGGTGAATGCTTCGGGCGTCCAGTCGGTGGGGGCTTTGCCGCCGAAGAACTTGTGCACGAGCGTCGTGGTGCGGCTTGCGAGGTTGCCCAGCTTGTTCGCCAGGTGCGTATTGCAGTGCTCCACGAACTGTTCGAGCGTGAACTCGCCGTCGCGACCGGTGGCGATGGAGTCGAGTAGATAGAAGCGCAGGGCATCGGCGCCGAAGCTCCTCGACAGCTGCACCGGATCCACGACGTTGCCGAGTGATTTGGAGAGGCGTTCGCCCTTGGCATAGATGAAGCCGTGCACATAGACCATCCGCGGCAGCGGGACGCCGGCCGCGAGTAGCAGCGCAGGCCAGAGCACGCAATGGAATCGACTGATGTCCTTGCCGATCAGGTGCAGCGCGTTGGTGTGATACGAGTCCTTGGTGCCAGCCCAGGCCGCGCCCGGCTTGCCTTGGCCGTCGAGTTCCTGGAACTCATCCTGGCGTGCGGCGCCAGGCCCCCCCACATCCTTCTGCTTGGCCAGCCACCAGAGCGAGTAGCGCCGCTCGGGCCAGCCCAGCGCCGACAGGTAATTGAGCAACGCATCGGCCCAGACATAGGCGACATGTCCCTCGCTCCCATCGATTTCGTCGGGGAGCGGAATCCCCCAGGAGAGATTCGGGCGCGAGACGCTGACGTCGCGAAGTCCTTCCTTGATCACGTTCATGACTTCATTGCGGCGGTAGTCAGGTTGGATGAACTCGGGATGCGCCTCGAGGTGTTTGAGCAGCGCATCATCGTATTCCGAAAGCCGGAAGAAGAAGTTGGACTCCTTCACTTCCTTTGGCTTCACTTTGTGCTCCGGGCAGAGCCCGTGTTCGTCCAGATCCTTGTCCGTCTTGAACCCCTCGCACCCTTCGCAATAGAGCCCTTCGTACGACTCCTCGTAGAGCACCGGCTGTCCCGTCTTGGGGCTCAGCGCGTCATTGAGGCGGCGGAAGAGTTCCTGAACGGCTTCCTCGTGTCGCCGATCCGTGGTGCGAAAGAACTGGTCATACGCCACATCGAGCGCGGTCCACGCCGCCACGAAGGTCTGGGACAGTTCGTCGACATACGCCTTCGGATCTTTTCCTGCGGCGGCGGCGGTCTTGGCGATTTTCTGGCCATGCTCGTCCGTGCCGGTCAGGAAGTAAGTGGCGTCGCCCTTTTGTCGATGCCAGCGCGCAATGGCGTCCGCCAGCACCTTCTCGTAGGCATGGCCAAGATGCGGCGTGCCGTTGACGTAGTCGATGGCGGTCGTGATGTAGAAGCGAGGCACTCTGGGGCTCCATGAATGTGGGGGCGGCGGGATAGCGACGGAGTATAGCGGGAATCTTCGGGTCAGGCAGGCGGTTCACATGCCGACGAATGGCGGGGGCGGACCTCGCGCCGGGGAGGGCTGTCGAGGGGAACGCTCGGGCCGGCCATCCTTGGCCGTCCCTCCCTGACGCCCGCTTAACGCCCTCCGGCAGTCCCTGCCTCCGGGCTGCGGTCGACTCCCCTCGACAGCCCTCCCCGGCGCGAGGCCCGCCCCGGCATGCGCCACGACAGCCCTCCCCGGCCTGATATCCGCCCCGAGCGGCCATATGACTCCGTGATAGGTGGCCGGGTTGGCCGTACATTCTTTCACCATGGCGATCGGCGAGGCAGTGCTCAGCAGGCTTTGGGCGTGGAACCCGGCCAATGAGGCGGATTGGGATGCGTTGTATGCGCAGCAGTTGCCGCGCGTCCTGAACTATTTCCGGTATCGGGTCGGCGATGGAGCCGTGGCCGAGGACCTGACCTCGTTGACATTCGAGAAAGCGTGGATTGCGCGCAATCGGTACCGGCGCGATTTGGCGAGTTTTGCGACTTGGCTCATGACCATCGCTCGCAATGTTGCGGTCGATCATTACCGCAGTCGACGCGTGCACGCTCCTCTCGCAGTCGCGGAGCATGTCGCCAGCAGTGATTCGCCTGAACGCGATGCAGTGTTGCGTTCGGATCTCGTTCGGCTCTCGGCGCTGCTCGGGGCTCTACCCGAGCGGGAGCGCGAAATCATCGCGCTCAAATATGGCGGCGAACGGACCAACCGGGAAATCGCCAAACAGATGAACCTGAGTGAATCCAATGTCGGCACCATTCTGCATCGCACGGTGCAGGGGTTGCGCGCCGGCTTCGAAGAGGGAGGGCTTTGATGGACGATCGTTTCCTGCACGAGCACCGGCGCGACCCGAGCCCCGGGTTCGCCCGATCCTTGCGCGCTCGTTTGCGCCAGGTCGAGGACCTTGATGCGGAGCCAAAGGGTCGCTGGAATCCAACGCTGGTTGCGACCTTCGCACTCGCCGTCGTAGCGCTCTCGTTCGCGCTGCCTTCTGTCCGCGCCACCGCGCAGAACCTGTTGGACCTGTTCCGGGTACGCACTTTCGCACCAGTGGCCTTCGATCCGGCCAGGCTCGACAAGCTCAAGGCGCTCGCCCCCAAGGAGGGCGACTCGGCCGCGAACATGATGTTCGCCAACGTCGATGTGCTTGAGAAGCCCGAAGCGCCCCAGACGTTCAGCTCGCTCGCCAGCGCGGCCAGCGCGGCCGGCATCCCGGGGCGCGAGATCACCCACCTGCCGCGGAAGCTCAAAGTGACCGGAATCACGGTCACGGGCCGCGGGCGTACGCGATTCCAAGTCGACACGCAGAAGCTCGGCGCGATGCTGGAGATGCTCGATATCCGCGACGTCCAGGTGCCGACCGAACTCAATGGCCAGAGCTTCACGATCGCGATGCCCGCTGCGATCCGCCAGCACATCACCGGCGGCGGTCAGCAGGTGGAGTTCGTGCAGGCGACCAGCCCCGAGATGCAACTCCCGCCGGGCACGGACATGGCCCGGTTGGGCGAAATCGGCTTGCGTGTGCTGGGCATGAGCAGCACTGAAGCGCGACGCATGGCGCGCAGTATCGATTGGACGAACACCTTGGTGGTCCCCGTGCCGCTCGATGCGACGAGCTTTCGGGAGGTGACGATCCACGGCCAGAAGGGGCTGCTCGTCGCCAATCGAGGGGAGTCCACGGGCCGAAATGGGCGCAAGCGCAATGGCAACCTGCTGCTCTGGTCCGAAGACGGACGGCTCTATGCCCTGGCCGGCGACGTGCGCGACATGGAACTCATCGAGATGGCCGAGTCGGTGCGTTAGTCTGCGTGGCATGCACGACGTTGTGATCGAGACCGACGGACTGCGCAAGCGGTTCGGAGACAAGCTCGCGGTCGCTGATCTCTCCCTGTCCGTCAAGCAGGGGGAGGTCTTTGGCTTCCTTGGTCCCAACGGTGCGGGCAAGACCACCTCGCTCAAGATGTTGTTGGGCCTGATCGAACCCACGGCGGGCCGCGGCACGGTGCTCGGCAAACCGCTCGGCGATAGGGCTTCGCGCGCCAAGCTGGGCTTTCTCCCCGAACACTTCCGCTTCCAGGATTGGCTCACGGGGCGCGAACTGCTTCGTTTCCACGGGCGACTGTTCGGGCTTTCGGGCGCAGCTCTTGAGCGCCGCGTCGAGGAGTTGTTGGGGCGAGTCGACCTGCTCGATGCGGCGCACCGCCTCGTGGGCACTTACAGCAAAGGCATGGCTCAGCGCGTGGGGCTCGCCCAGGCCCTGCTCAATCATCCCGCGCTGGTGTTCCTGGATGAGCCCACATCGGGGCTCGATCCGATCGGCCGCCTGTTGGTCCGCGATGTCATCCACGAGTTGCGTGAACAGGGCACGTCCGTGTTCCTCAACTCGCACCTGCTCGGCGAGGTCGAGGCCACTTGCGACCGCGTGGTATTCGTGAAGCAGGGGCGCGTCCTGCAAGAGATGCGCTTGGGGGATGTGCCGAGCGGGCTCGAGGTGGTGCTGCGCACAGGGCCCCTCGATGCCGAAACGCGAGCTGGACTCCTACGCTTCGGGGAGCCACTCGGGGACGAGACGGGCCTCACCCGTCTACGCATGGCGGGCGAGGCCCAACTTCCCGACCTGGCCCGATGGATCGTGTCGCGCGGCGTCGACCTGTACGCCATGAGCGCAGTTCGCCCCTCGCTCGAGGCCACATTCCTCGCCGTGATGGGCGAGGACCAGAGGCCGGGATGAACTTCGTGCGCCAGATGCTCATCATCAGCCATCTCACGCTTCATGAGGCGATGCGCCGTCGAATCCTGCTGGCGACGCTGGTTTGTGGTGGGGGGTTCCTCACGGTGTTCGGCATCGGGCTGCATTTCATCGTCAAGGATCTGGTGCGCGAGGGCGGCACGATGTTGCAGCAACGCATCACGCTCAACATGCTCACGCTGGCCGGGTTGTACGCCGTCAACTTCCTCACCGTGATGTCGGCGGTGCTGTTGCCCATCGACACGCTCTCGGGCGACGTGGCCTCGGGGGTGATCCAGACCGTTGCCAGCAAGCCTATCGCGCGCTCGGGCATCGTGCTGGGCAAATGGCTCGCGTACTGGCTGGTGACGGCATGCTATCTACTGCTCATGGCGGGCGGAGTGATCTTGTTGGCCCGATTCATCGGGCATTTCAAACTACAAGGCGTATCCATCGGTTTACCGCTCATGCTGCTCGAGGCCACCGTACTGATGAGCCTGTCAATCGCGGGCGGCACGCGGTTCAGTACCGTGACCAATGGGATCGTCGGCTTCGGGATGTTCGGCTTGGCATTCATCGGCAACCTGGTCGAGCAGATCGGTACGTTCGCGCGCAACGATGCGGCGCGCTACGTGGGGACCGTGACCAGCCTGCTCATGCCATCCGATTCCATGTGGCAACTGGCGGCGTCGCACATGCAGCCGGCCATCATGCGACAGATGAACGTCAGCCCGTTCTCGCCAGCCTCGGTGCCTTCAGCCGCGATGGTGTGGTGGGCCGCAGGCTATGCGCTGGTGCTCGTGCTGCTGGCGATCCGGGGGCTGTCGAGGCGGGCGTTGTAACGCTGACGCTCAATGTTCACGCAGGATTGCTCGGCGTGACGTCCAGCCCCTCGGGGGGGAACTCATCCCCATCCTGCTTGCCCTTGGGCTTTTGGCCACAGTTGCAATCGCCGCACTTGTGGTATGGGCCCGGTGGCAGGTCGGCGTACGCGATGCGATGCTCGCCACCTTCGTTGTCCCTTACCCAGACCGCCTCCTGGTAGGTCTCGGTGCGCTGCACGGTGCAGATGCCCTTGCCGGTCTTGAGTTGTGCCCCCACGGGGGGCATGCGCGTGGTGCTGTCACGGTACTGCACCAACTCGTAAGCCAGGCAACACATGAGGCGCCCGCATGCACCGGAGATCTTGCTGGGATTGAGCGACAGCTGTTGCTCGCGAGCCATCTTGAGCGTGACGGGGTGAAAACTCTTGAGCCAGGTACTGCAGCAGAACGCCCTTCCGCACGGGCCGCAGCCATCGAGCCGCTTGGCTTGGTCACGCACTCCGATCTGGCGCAGCTCGATTCGAGTCTGGAACTTGCCGGCTAGATCCTTCACCAGCTCGCGGAAGTCAACGCGGTGCTCGGCGGTGAAGAAGAAGGTCAGGCGATTGCGCCGGAAAGCCACCTCGACCTCGGACAACTCCATGGAGAGTCCGCGCACGCTCACGCGTCGCCGGGCATATTCGAACGCCTCGGACTCGATCCCGCGATTGTGATCGTCCTGGTCGAGGTCCTCTTCCTCGGCCTTGCGGATGATCTCGCGTGTCACGGTGCCCGGTTTTTTGAGCGCGATGAGCGTGGGGTCGCGTAGGAAAACGCTCCCGAGCGCCTCGCCTTGTTCCGTCTGGACGATGATTCTATCGCGGAGCCGCAGCCACAGGCTGCGTGAGTTGATGAAGAACTCCTTGCGCGCGCCGCGCATGGAGACCTGCACGATCTCGGACATGAATCGGCCTCTATTCGAGAAGCCCCGACGGGGCGTGTGAACCGGGACGATAACGCATGCGGACCCGCCGCCGCAGCTTCATGTTGACAGGGTCCCTGCGGTGTTTCTCAGGCCGCTCGCGCGCTCGCCCATCCCCGGAATCTGCCCGTGGGCCGCGTGGGAGTCAGTAATCCCAGCGGGCTGTGGCGTGTGCTGGCCAGGCGCCCTCGCCAAGACGTTGTCCGCCCGCGCGCGCGAGCGTGGAGAACAGGGCCAGGTCGGCCGAAACATTGCCGTCGATGGCACGCAGCGCCTCCTCGAGCACCATGAGTCGTCGCCGCACCTCGGTGGCATCGATCGTGGCGGCGGCCTTGCGAATAAGGTTGACCTTTTCGGTATCCATGTCGCGATGGACCAGCATTTCGCGTGGGGCGCCGTAACGCACCCGCAGCAGGTCACGCAGCCACAATTGGTGGAACTCGATGGTGCGGCGGAGCGACTCGCGCCCGGATTTTCCGTAGCGACTCGCCCCTTGGGCCGCCTTCCACAGTGTCGCCATGTCTGCGCGCAGTGCCGGTTCGAGCATAGCGAGCGCATCATTGCGCAGTTTCACGGGATCCTCGCCCCGCAGCACCAGTGCCCGGGCGAGCGACCCCCCTGCGAGCGCTGCCAACATGCGCCCCTCATCTTCCCCGACTTCAGCGTGTTCGGCGAGGAACTCGCGGATCTGTGTTTCGGCCAAGGGGGCGAAGCGAACGCGTTGGCAGCGCGAGCGGATGGTGGCGGGCAGTCGCGAGAGTCGCGAAGTGGTCAGGACCCATATCGTGGAAGCCCCGGGCTCCTCAATGCTTTTGAGAAGTGAGGAATACTGGTCCTCACGCATGCGGTCGCAATCCCGGATGACCACCACGCGTCGCGACGCTTCGTAAGGGTGGAATCCCAACTCGCGCTGGAGTTCGCGCGTGGTCGCCAGGCGGATGCTGGCCGCTTTCTCGTATTGGAACGTGTAGAGCGGGTCTTCGCGCATGGATTGCAATGCCTCGGCCGCGGCCTCGCCCAGCCCTTTTTCGTCGCCCGAGAGGGGAAACAGGAACTTGAGGTCGGGATGGACCAGCAGCGAGGTCTTGTGGCACGCGGGGCATTCACCGCAGGCGTCGTCACCCTCGCTTGCGAGGGCGGCCGGCGAAAGTGCGTCAGCGAATAACGAAGGGCTGTCTTCCATGGGCGCTGTGCGCGGTGCGGCGCCGGGCACGCGATCGCACAGGGCGGCGCGCGCGAATGCGAGCGCCGCAGTACCCTTGCCCACGCCCGCGGGGCCGTGGAACAGGTAGGCATTGCCGTACCGGCCCCGGGCAACGATGCCGCGCAGGAACGCGGACACCTCGGGCTGGCCGAGCAACTGCGAGAGCGGGATCTGAGCCATCGTCAGACCCTCGATCCAAGCCGGCGGGCGCGAGTGCAGCGGCTGGGAATCATGGGCGTGAGCTCATCCTCGTCAGGTCCGGGGCGGGGCGTGGAGCGCGAAGATAGCACGGCATCCGATCAGCGCAGCCACGTCTCGGGATTCTGGGCAGAGGTGCCCTTGCGGACCTCGAAGTGCAGCATGGGCCCTTTGAGCGAACCCTCGTCGCCCACACGACCGATCGTCTGGCCCGGGGTGACCTCCTGGCCGCTCCGCACGCTGACTTCGGAGAGGTGACTGTAGAGCGTGTAGAATCCATCGCCGTGATTGAGGACCACGATCCCGCCGATTCCCTCGAAATCCTCGTCTGCTGCGTCCACGCGACCCTTGGCCACGGCGTGCACAGAAGTTCCCACGGCTGCGGCGATGTCGAGCCCGTCGTTGCGGATCTGGGTGTTGAAGCGCGGGTGAGTCTCGAGCCCGAAACGGCCCACGATGTCCCCGCGCACGGGCCAATCGAGTTGTCCCAGGCCTTTGGCGAAATCGCCGCTGTAGGGCTGGGGGTCACGTCCTTGCGCGCGTGCGCGGTTGATGTCCTCGCGGCGGCGGCGTTCGAGTTGAGCCAGCAGTGATTGGATGCGACGAGCGCTGCGCTCCAGCTCGGCTGCCGCCGCCTCGTAGGTGGCGCGCTGGCTCTGGATTTTCTTCACAGTCTGGGCGCGGTCCTGGCGCAGTGTGTTGAGTTTGGTGCTCTCGTTGGTGGTGAGCTTCTCGTTCTGTTGCACCTGGCCGATGTGGTTCTCGAGCTGGGACTTGTTCTGCTCGACGTCGTCCTTCTCGGCGCGCACGGTCTCGAGCAGGACCCGGTCCTGTTGAGCGACCATGGTGAGGAAATCCCAGCGCGTCATGAGTTCGGCGAAGGAGCGAGTGCTGAGCAAAGACTCGAGCTCGCGGGCCGGACCGAACTTGTACAGCTCGCGCAGGCGACGACGCAGTTTGGTGCGCTGCGAGTGAAGATTCTGGATGCTGCGCTCGAGGCTGGCGCGGGTCACTTCGAGTTGGACGCCAAGCTTGTTCTTGCGCTGCTGCAGCGAGCGCAGGCGCCCGCGGGTGCGCGACAATTCGCGGTCGGTGCGGCGCAGCTCCCCCATCACCTTGGTTTCCTGGCCCTTCAGTTTGCCCGCTGCCGCACGCTTCTCCTGGGCCTGGCGCTTGATGTCCTCGAGCTCCCGGCGTTTCTGGGCTTCCATGCGCGCGGTCTCGGCGCTGTCGGTCTGTGCGCTTGAAGGGCGTGGTTCGGACAGGGCCGAGCCCAGCACGAGTACCACGAGCACGAAGCGGACGATGCGGTTCATGCGCCGACGGTGCGGAGGATCCGGTTGAGCGCGTAGCCCGAGGCGAGCCAGGCCAACAACATGGCGCCGCCGACGAACGCCGCTGACCAAGTCAGGGGCAGGAACGTGAGGCCTATCACACGCGGGGCAAGCGACTGCTGCAGCACGAACACCATTCCCAATGCGAGCAGTGCGGCCACGAATGTCTCAAGCACGGCTTCAAGCAGGAACGGCATGGCCACGAATCGGTCGCTGGCGCCCAGTCGCGACATGATCTCGACTTGTTGGCGGCGCGCGAGCACCGTGAGGCGGAGCGTGTTGTAGAGCACGAAGATGATGGCGATCGCCACGAGCACGCCGGCGAACAGCGTGCCTCGATGCAGCGCGGCCGAGACCTCGTCCAGCCGGCGCACCCATTCGGCCCCGTAGCGCACGTCCTCGACCTCAGGGAACTCCACGACCTGCTTGGCCGCGGTCTCCATGGCGGTGAAGTTGAGCAGCTCGGGCTTGAGTTTCACACGCAACGACGCGGGCAATGGGTTGGTGTCCACGGCCTGTAGCAGTTCGGGGTCGCCCACTTGCGTGGAGAACTCCTCCCATGCCTTGGCACGACTCACATAGGTGGGCGAGCCATAGAGGTCGCGGATCTTCAGTTGGAGCGTCTGCACGTCGGCCTCGCTGACGTCATCCTTGAGATAGATGATCATTTCGCGTCGGTCGCCCACGATGTGCAGGGCCTGCTCGGCGTTGTGGCTGAGCAACAGGAACACGCCGCACAACGCCAGAGCGGCGGTGAGCGAGAAGATGGCTGTGCTGGCAAGGCCCCGATGTGCGGTGAAACTGCGCCATGCCTCGCGAAAGTAGAACAGATGCATGTCAGCGCCCTCCAGGTAAGGGAGGTGTTTGGCTCGCCGGTGGTGCATAAAGCGAGGGGCCCGCATGCTGGGCATTCGTGAGTCGGCCCTCCTCGAGCACGAACCCGTGCCCCCCGATGGCCTCGGCCACCTCGGGGCGTGTCGTGCCCACCAGGAGTGCGGCGCCTTCGCGATGGATGCGCTTGAGCAACTCGAGGATCTCGCCGGCACTCTTTGGCTCGAGCGCACCGGTGGGCTCGTCGGCCAGAATCAGCGCGGGACGATTCACGATCGCGCGCCCGATGGCGCAGCGCTGCTTCTCGCCGAATGACAGCTCGTGCGGATACGCGGTCTGGTGCTCGTGCAGGCCCACCTCGGTCAGGGCATGCAGAACGCGGGGGATGATTTCGCCGTCGGAGTAATGGCCGGCGATCCGCACGGCGAGCGCCACATTCTCGAACACGGTCCGATCGGACAGCAATCGGAAGTCCTCATAGATGATCCCGAGCGTGCGGCGCAACAGGGCCCGGTGGCCCCGCGACAACTTTCCGCCCCGGAACGTGCCGACGGTGACTGTTCCCGAAGTAGGCGACACCTCGTGCGTGATCAGCCGCAAGAGAGTGGTCTTGCCCGCGGCGCTGTGCCCAAGGACCGAGACACAGTCACCTTCTTCCATCCGCCACGACACGTCATCGAGCGCGAGGCGCTCTCCGTAGCGCTTCGTCACATGGTCGAAGGAGATCATCCTGCCTCCTGCTGCGGCCGCCTTCCGTGGCGCCGCGCGATGCCTTAGAGGTCGCGGTACTCGATCTGCGCTTTGGCGCGCAGGGACTTGAGCCACGCGTCATATTTCTCGCGGAATTGCACCTGTGCCACAGCATCGGGCAGCTCGCCCTTGATTTCCTCGATCGTGTACTCGCGTTCCGGGTGACGGTCGGTGAGCTTGAAGATGTTGAAGCCTGCCTGATTCGTGAGCACTTCGCTCACCTGGCCCACCTCGAGGGAATCCAGGCCGGCGCGGATGCTCGGCTGTAACGTCCCCAGCGACACGAAACCGACATCGCCGTCAGGGCCCGTGGGGGCATCGTACTGGCTATAACGTCGGACGAGCGTCCCGAAATTGGCTCCCCTGGCGGCCTCGGCGCGGACGCGCTCGGCCAAGGCCTGGCTGCGGGCGATGTCCTTCTCGCTCGGAACGACCTTCACCAGGATGTGGCGAGCGTGGGCTTCGAGCACAGGTGCACCCTTGGCATTGACCGAATCCCGACCCGAGACCGTCTTGACGGTATCGCGCTCGAGTGGCTCGACCAAGTGCCAGCCGTATGCGCTGCGGATGGGCTTGCTCACCAGGTGGAGCGGCTGGCTGAACGAAGCCGCCTCGATCGCGGGCTCCATCTGGCCGGGCATGAAGAAGCCCAGGTCGCCGCCCGACTTGGCGGAGCCGGGATCGTCCGAGGCATCCGCCGCCACCTTGGCGAACTTCTCGCCCGCGACAATGCGCCTGCGCAGGGCCTCGGCCTTGGCCTTGCCTTGTAACAGCGCGAGCGAATCGGGCGTGGGCGGAATCTGGATGACGGAGAGGCGCAGCTCGCCGGGCACCTTGGGGAAGCGATCCCGGTGAGCGCTGAAATAGGCCTCGGCCTCGGCCTGAGGGACGGGCTTGCGCGTGAATGTCTTATCGACGAGGCGCTTGGCCAGCAGGTTGCGCTGTACTTCGGCCCGGTACTTCTCTCGCAGGCGCGCCTCGGTGAGGTTTTCGGCCTGCAACTGTTGCGCGAAGGCGGCATCGCTGCCCAGGCGTTGCTTCACGTCGTTGACCGCTTGGTCGACCTGCTTGGTGATATCCGCATCGGGCACCACGACCGCCTGGCGTTTGGCTTCGGCCAGGACGAGCTTCTCGTCGATCAATTGGTCCAGCACCTGACGGCGGAGCGTGTCGACCTGCGCGGAGTCCGGGCGGGCCTGGGCGCGCTGCAGATACAGATAGAGTTGTTCCTCGACGTCACTGGCCAGCACGGCTTCGTCGTTGACCATGGCCGCGATGGCGTCGAGGCGGTCATCGCCGGTCGCGGGCCGGGTGGCGCGAATGGCGGCGGGAGCCGCAGGCGTGGCAACCGGCTTGGCTGCGGCATTGCGGAGATTGGTGGGCTGTGTGGGCGCGGCTACAGCGAACAGGGCAGTGACGGCGAGCACGAACAGCGATGCAACGAGCGCCACGCGACGAGCGGACTTCAAGTCTGAACCTCCATAGATACCCGGCGCGCGGTCGGGGAGGACTCGCGTCGTCGATGTCAGGTGCTTTCGCTTGGGCGCTGAAGGTGCCCAACCGGGCGCAGACGGCACGGAGTGCGGAGCGGCATCCAGTATAGCCATCGCAGCCAGCATGCGCACGCCTACTAGTCCCGCCGCCCCCGGCCATTCCCATCCCCGCGACGACTTTGCGCTTTCGGGACAGCCCCGTTGGGCGTGACGGTGCCCGCGCTCGTCGCGGCAAGGATGCATCCACTCCCGCTCGCGAGCACCATGGGGACCCTTCCGCACGCTTCCGACCCAGGCTTCCACCGCGATCCCCCGCGTGGCGGCAGCCCCTCGCTCTGTCCGGGACCCGCTCGATATGCCATGTTGCCGCTCGTGAGACCCGAGGTGTTCGCCCGACGCGTGTTGGCGGTGACGGCGGTATGCATCGCCATCGGCATCGCGCTGCCGCGATTCCTCACGCATACGCCCTATCAGCGTCTGGGTGCGGGGGTCGCACGGGGCGGCGTGGTCGATCGCGTGGTCGGCCCACCGGCCAAGGGGTTGCTCCAAGTCGGTGACCGACTGATGAGCGTCAATGGCATTTCACTTCGCGATTCGGTCGCGCGCCACGCCATGCGCGCGCGTGGTTGGCCCCGCGGCCCGATTGACCTGACCTTCGAACGCAATGGGATCGAACGCACCGTGCAGTTGCCTCCGGTGCATCTCTCGGCCTGGGAACGACTGCGCATCTATACCTACCCCATCGCGGCGGTGATCGCCGCGCCACTCGTGGCTTTCCTACTGGTATGGCGCCGGCCGGACCTATCGACCGCGTGGGTGTTCCTGTGGTTCGCGGCGCTCGAGGGACTGGGTGTGATCTGGAACCTCTACCAGTTCGCGCAAGGGGACCAGAGCGCGGCGATGCGCGTGTACCTCAAGTGCTACGAATGGCTCGCGTGGCTGTACCCGGCCAGCTTCGTGCACTTCATGTCGGTGTTCCCCAGACCGCGCTGGACCAAGGGACGTCGCGTGCGCAGTCCCTGGTATTGGCTCACGGTCGTGGCGTATCTGGTACCGCTCGCCGTGTTCCTCAATACGCGGGGCTGGACCCTCGGGCCGGCCAGCACCGCGCCGGATTACCTGTACAACTGGTACCAGGCATTGGCATTCACGGTGGGCATCATCTCGCTCGTCGAGCGGTACAGCCGCTCGGGCCCCGACTGGAATCCCACCGCCAGCCAGCGCGCGCTGGCGGTGCTGGTGGGATTCGCGCTGCTCGTGGGCGGCGTCCTCAATGTGGTGGCGGGGGATCCGCGCGTGCAGACGCTGCTGCCGCAGGCCACGCTCCAGGTGTTATTCACCGGAATCCTCGTGGCTTGGCTCACCACGCCGTTCATCATCGCCTACCTGATCGCCGACGATCCGCTGTTCGACCCGCGCCGCCTGATCGTGGGCGGACTGCCCTACGCATTGTTGTCGGGTGTACTCGCCGCCATCTATCTGGGTGTGGTGCTCGTGGGCCAACGCGTCTTCGCCTCGGTCACCGGCGAGCAGACCTTGGTGTTCAACGTGGTCGCGGCGCTTGTGTTGGCGTTCACGTTCGCTCCATTGCGGGAAAACGTGCAGCGCAACATCAATCGGATCTATGGCCGGGACCCCCAAGCGTTGCGCGCCGCGCTCGACGCCACCGGCCGCGACCTGCTTTCGGCGCTGGATCGCGACGAAGTTCGCAACGCGGTTGCGGGTGGAATCGAGCGTGGGCTTCGCCGCCGCGTGGCGATCGTTTGGCCCGGTGCCATGCCACCGCATCTGGCCGATCCCGAAGAGGTGCCCGAGCATGCACGCGGCGCGGTGGAGTCATTGCTCGCGCAGGCCGGCGTGAGGTTGGAGAACCTCAGGCTCGCTGCTGAGCGCGCCGCCGCCGAGCGCGCCGCCGTCGAGATGCGCGAGGCCGCCACCGTGGCTGAGTTGCGCGCACTGCAGGCGCAGGTGCAGCCGCATTTCCTGTTCAACGCGCTCAACGCGCTGGCCTACTTGATCGAGACCGACGTGCTGGCAGCGCAGCGGTTCACCGGACGGCTCGCCGACATGTTGCGTTACACGGTCGAGGCGGGAAAGCGTCCGGTGGCGCTCCTGAGCGACGAACTGGCGTTCGTCGAGGACTATCTGGGAGTGGCGCGTGAGCGCTATGAGAATCCGCTGCACTTCCGTTTCAAAGGCGACCCGGGCTTGCTGAGCTCCAGCGTGCCGCCGCTGTTATTGCAGCCGCTGGTCGAGAACAGCGTCAAGCATGGTGTGGCCAGTGCTGGCGCATCGCTACGCATGACCCTGGACGCCAAGCACCATGACGGCTGGCTCGAACTGGATTTCACAGACGATGGTTGCCCCAACGACCACCAACGTCCGGGACTTGGCGTGGGATTGGAGAATCTGGAACAACGCGTGCGGCGATTTGCTGGTCCGCAGGCGAGCGTGTACTCGGGCAGGCGTGAGAACGGCGGATTCGTCGTGAGCATGCGCTGGCCCGTCTCTTCTGGAGGCAGCACATGACCGCGTCCACCCGCCTGCGTGTGGTGATCGCCGATGACGAGCCCCGCGCTCGGCAGTATATGGAAAAACTTTTGTCCGAGCACGAGGGTGTGGAGGTGTTGGGCGCTGCCAAGAGCGGCGGGGAAGCGCTGGCGCTGATCGCGCGCACCAAGCCCGACGCGGTGTTCCTCGACATCCAGATGCCGGATCTGTCGGGGCTCGAAGTGGCCCGGCATTTGAAGGGAGATGACGCCCCGATCGTGGTGTTCGTGACCGCATACGACCAGCACGCGGTGGAAGCGTTCGAGGTGGCCGCGTTGGACTACGTGCTCAAACCGATCCGGCGCGAGCGTCTGGCGGAGACGCTCAAACGCGTGATCGCTGATGCCGAGGCGGGTCCCCGTCGTTCGGGCAATAGTGCTGCCGTGCGCGAAGCGCTCGGCAGTGAACCTCTCAAATCGAACGCGCAGCCACTGCACCGGTTGCCGGTGCGCCATCGGCGCGAGGTGAAGCTCCTCGACCTTTCGGATGTGCCATTGATCTTCTCGCGGGATCGTCTGGTGCTCGCGCGCAGCGAGGCCAAGGAGTTCCTGGTGGATTACACGCTGCAGGAACTGGAGGGACGGTTGCCGGAGGGCCTGTTCGTACGGGTGCATCGGGGCGCGCTCGTGAACCTGAATGCAATAGAGAGTTACGGCGCCGAGGATGGGGTGCTGGTGCTGCGACTCAAGGATGGCACGCGGGTCGAGGCGAGCGAGAGGCGGGCGGCAGAGGTGAGGCGGAAGTTGCGCTAGCGGGTCACGGTCCCACGACGGTCACGCCACTTCCTGTTCCGAGCAATGTGACGCGGTAGAACCGGCCCGCGGGCAGAGTCCACGCACCTTCGGCGGTGCTCGTTATATGCACGGCATTTCCCTCGCGTTTCGCCATGAAGCGCGTGCGCCGGAACTCGCCGCGTGTGTTGCCGTGACCATCGCCTGCATCCTCGTACAGGTCGCCGGCGGCGGTGCCATCCGCGTCGAGCGACACCAACAACTCGATCTCGGCCAGCGGCTTGGCGTCGCTGTACGCCATGGCCTCGCCCAACGGCACGATTGCACCTGCGCGCACACGCAAGGTGGGAAGCAACGGGGTGGCCTCGCCGGGGACGACTTCAGCTTCGCGCCATGGGGTTGGCCCGAGCGACACCGAAGGAGCGTCGAGCCCGGGGGATGCCCACGGGAGTTGGACAAGCAGGTCGCGGCCCAAGAGGAACTCATGTTCCACCTTTCGCAGGGTCGGGTCGCGGGGCGCCGCGAAGAACGCGGGGCGCGCGACAGGCAGCCCGGTACGCGCAGCTTCCTCGAAAAGCGTGTACAGGTAGGGCAGCAGGCGATAGCGCGTCTGGAGCGAGCGCTTGGCCAATGCCTCGATGCGCGGGCCAAAGCTCCAAGGTTCCTTACGGATGTTGCCCTTCTCGGCGTGCGCGCGAGAGAACGGTAGCAGCGTGCCCACGCCCATCCAGCGCGCGTATTCCTCGCCCGTACAGGCCTCGGCGAAGCCTCCGATGTCGGGGCCGCTGAAGGGCTGTCCCGAGAGTCCCAGGTTCAACACCATCGGCACCGCCATGCGCACATGCGCCTCGTTCGCATGATTGTCGCCGGTCCACGCGGCAGCATATCGCTGCCCTCCCAGCAGGTTCGCGCGCGATAGCACGAACGGCCGCTTCTCCGGGCGCGATGCGGCCACGCCCTCAAACGTGGCGCGCGCCATCAGCAGGCCATAGATGTTGTGGTAGCGAAGGTGCGGCCCCGGGCCACCCAACTCGGTATCGGCGTCGTGGCGATTGGTTTCCGGCATGGTCTTGCTCGTCACCTCGAACACCGCGGGTTCGTTCATGTCGTTCCAGATGCCCGATGCTCCCGCTTGATCTGCGAGCTCGGCGGTGAGTCGGCCCCACCAGGCTCGCGTGCGGCGACGCGTGAAGTCGGGGAACACGCATTGTCCCGGCCAGACCTTGCCCACATAGGGGGCGCCGTCCGCGCCCTTGACCCAGTGGTCGCCCATTTCACCTTGGTCGTAGACGAAGTAGCCCGGTTCGCGTCGGATGCCCGGGTCCAGGATCCACACGGTGCGAAAGCCGGCAGCCAGCAGGCGCGTGCTCATGGCGCGCGGCTCGGGGAATCCCGATTCGCTGAAGGTGAATGAGCGGTGTTGATCCATGTAGTCGATGTCCATCCACAGCACGTCGCACGGCAGGCCATGTTCGCGAAAGGTGCTTGCGATGCTCTCGACCTCGCGCGCGGTGCTGTAGGAGTAGCGACACTGCTGGAACCCCAGTGCCCAGCGCGGCGGCAATGGCATGGGTCCGGTGAGTTCAGCCAAGGCCGACACCACGGCCTGCGGGGACTCGCGCTCCACCACGATGACGCCGAAAGCGGGTCCCTGAGCGCGGAACTCGATGCCGCGCGACAGGTCGATCACCACACGCGAGGGCGTGTCCGCCAGCACACCGTAGCTGCTGCCGTCGGCTCGTACTGCCAGCACCCAGGGGTGCGATTGATACAGCGCATCAGTGTTGGAGTCATATCCATACGCATCGGTATTCCAGCACGTCACGCGCTTCCCGGTCCGCTCCAGGGAGCCACCGACCTCGCCGGTGCCATAGAGTGATGTGCCACGCTCGGTGCGTACGCGCACCACACGTCCGCCCTGCTCGCTCGCGAACTCAGGCACGACGCGAGTGCCTACGGGAGCAGGGCCAAGTGCGGGGAAGGGGCGCTGCAGGATCACGGATGCCGGCGCGGGCTGCCCCGACAACGAGTCGGGCCAGAACCGCGCCATTCGATCGCCGATGCTTTCGCCGACGCCAGCGCGTGCGGGCAGTACGCCCATCAGGGCGAAGGGTGCGAGCAGGGCCTGCAGCCAGCGCGAGATCCGGGGAGTCATCAGGATGTGCGGACTATCGCCCCACATCCAGCGGCTGCGCCACCGGCCACTCGAGCCTGGCGAGGTTCTCGGGCAACTTCACCGGCTTGAGTCGGACGCGCAACGAATCGCAGTACTGCTGGAACCGGGCCTCACGCTTGAGCTCGAACGCGTTCGAAGCGAACTGTTGCTTGAGCGCGTCGGGCATGGCTTCGAAAGTCTGCGTGGACTGCTGCTTGCTCACGAGCTGAATGAACTGGAAACCATTCGCGACCGGCTCGGGACCGGCCCATTCACCCGGTTGCATCCGCATGAACATGGCTTCCAACGGCTGCCAGCGCGGGTCCTGGGTGGGGTAGGTCACGGTGGACTCATCCACCACGAGACCAGGGTCGGCCATTCGGGCCGCATCGCGCAGCGTGCCGCTATGTCCGCCATGCATCGAGATCCTGGACGCCATGGCGGTGTCGGGCACGACCAGCGTGAGCACGGTGGCGGATTCGAGGCGGATGTACTGCTGCTTCGACAACTCCCATGCCTGCCGCACATCGTCCGGGCCGGGTGGCGGCACGTGGATGGTGGCGCCGTTGTACATGCTCTCGGCCAGAGAGTTCTCGAACTGCTGGCGTATCTTGCCCGCGAGCCTGGGCTCCTCGTGCAGGTGGCGGCGGCGGGCTTCGATCACGAGCAATCGGTTCGTGACCATGGATTCGATCCATAGGTCGAGCGCGGGCTGGATGTTCGTGGGCGGGCGCTGGCGGTCAGGACGCTGCAGGTCAATGAGCGCGTCGGTCATGGTGTATTCCCCGCCTCGATACACGGCGAGCACGGTCTGCGGGTCCCGGGTCGAAGTGGCCGAGGAATCGCCCATTCCCTGGAGGCGGTGATAGAGCGCTTGAGAACCCCCTTGGACAAGCTGGAATTCGTACTCGCGACGCAGGTTCACGAACGCGGTGGCCATCGCCTGGCGCTGCTTGCGCTGACGCAACATGTCCAAAAGTCCCGCCTGCTGCAGTTCGAACGACATCTGTGGGCGAACTTGTTTGCCCCGCACTTGGAGCAGGAACCAGCCCTGCGTGGTCTCGTAGGGTCCGCCGATCCTGCCGACCGGGAGTGTGCGCAGCGCGCCGTCGAGCGGGGCGATGAGCTGACCCGGCGTGATGTAACCGAGCGCGCCGCCCGGCGGCAGCATGCCCGCAAGGCTGTAGCGCATTGCGACGGTCGCGAAGGGCTCGCCCCCAGCGAGCGCCGCCTGTGCCAGGCGAATCGAACTGCGATCGAGCGTATAGATAGCGGCGACGTCGTATTGTTCGTTCCGCCATTCGAACATGCGGCGCACCTCGGCTGCGCTCACGCGCTGGTCCGTCGGGGCCATTTGGTCCATGAGCGCTTGCACCACGAGGCGTTCCTCGACTTCGTCGTGTTGGTTGCGAGCAATAGCCGTGGTGTCATATCCGGAGTGACGTGCCGCCACGATCAACAACTCGCGGCGCTCGAGATCGTCGAGTAGCGCACGCTTGCTCGCCTCGGGCGTGCCGGGATATTGCTTCTCGTTGCCGGAAGCGACGCTGGCGAACTCGGCCAAGGTAATGGTGCGGTCGCCTACGATCAGCACCGGCTTGTTGGAAGAGGAACAGCCAGTCAGCGCGAGCGCCGCGACGAATGTGCACGGCAGCAGCGCGCGCGAGCGCAGATGGGTCACGGTGCTTCCTTTCGAACGATGGATGAGTGCAGTCGAGTTCGCGCGCGGAGGTTAGGCCCCCACTGCGGGACGAGCAAGCGTCGAGCGGGTGCGCGGTTCAATGCCGCGCCGCCAGTCGTTCCAACGCGTCCGCCGCCGCGGCGGCGCCGTCTTCGGCGCGGATCTTCCCCCCGACGGTGGCGGCGGCAGCCGCGATGGCGGGGTCGCTCAACAGCCGCTCGAGTACATGGGCCACCGGGCCGGCGCGATAGGCTCTTCGGGTCACGACGCGGGCGACGCCGAGGCGTTGTGCGTGCCTTGCGTTGTCGGGCTGGTCGTGACCGAATGGTGTGGCCAGCATCGGGCGGCCCGAGCGAAGCGCCTGAGCCATGGTGCCGATTCCGCACTGATGCACCACCGCCGCGGTCCGCGGCATGATCTCGGAATGCGGAGCGTAGGCAACTGCGACCACGTCCGCTGTCGGCGCGTCCTCCAAGCGGGGCGCAGCGTCCTGGGTCAGGGGTTCGCGTGTTTTGGGGTGTGTTCCCACCAGCAGTACCGCGCGTCGGCCCAAGCGCCGCGCCGCTGTGGCGCTCTCGGTGAAGAACGAACCCGGGTCGTTGACCGCTGAGGACCCGAGCGTGAACAACAGGGGAGCGTCCCCCGAATCGAGCCACGCGTTGAGCGCCTTGCTCATCCCCTCGCCCTGCTCGCCGCGATCGTGCAGCGGGAAACCCGTGACCACTGTCTGAGCGGGCCAATCCGACTGGGGCGGCGCGAATACCGGCGAGAACAGTGCCAAGTGCAAATGGGGCGAGAACACCGATTCGAGCAGAGGATGACGCGACGTCGCAGGTAGCCCCAACTCGGCACGCAACACATCGCACTCGCGCAGCATGGGGCGCGAAGCGACCATCATGAGCCGATAGAGCAGGTTGGCCACGGGCGGTCCCAGCCGCATGATCCGCATGACCATCCCGTAGTTGGGGAAGTAGGGGGGATCGACGCGCGAAAACATCGTCGCAGGCTGAAGCGAGGCGCTCGCCCAAGGTTTGTGCATGGCTTCCGCAACATGCGCTGTCATCAGTGTCACCGGGTGGCTCAATATCACATCGTGGTGTTCGGCTGCCGCCCGGGTGGCGTTCATCTGCTCGCGCAGGAACGGCACGACCAGCGCTCGCAGGATGAAGACCGAGCCGCGGTGCTCCTCCATCGCCTGTCGCATCAGCCCGACCGGATCCGGGAAGGAGTCGAAGTCAGGAGCAAGTGGCGCGAAAGCCAGCCCGGCGTTGGTCACGCGCATGCGGTAGGGCTCGTGCGTCAGAACGGTCACGCCATGCCCGCGCGCGAGCAGTTCGCGCCCGATTGCGAGATACGGGTGCAGGTCGCCGAGCGAGCCGAAAGTGGTGAGCAGGAAGCGCGGCATGTGAGCTCAGCGCCTGCGGGGCAGAGGCAATGGACCGGGGCGCGGCGCTTGGGGTCTGGGTTCCTTCACCTTGCCACTGGTGACCGCTTGCTCGGCGTCTTGAATCGCCTGCAGCAGGTCGCGCGTGCGGTTCAACAACAACAGCCCTTCGCCGCGCACGCGCAGGCCGAACTCCCGGCCGCTGAAGAACTCGAGTTGAAAGCCGAGCATGCCGACGACGGTCTGGATCTCGAGTGGTTTGAGCGGCCGGCGCATGGTCACTTCGGCCACGCTCTGGAACACCTTGATGCTCTCGACCCAGGCGCTCTGTCCCAGCACCCGGACGCGGCGCAGCTCGACGAGCGCCACCGCCGCCGCAGGCAGCTGGCCGAAGCGATCCATGAGCTCGAGCGTGAGGTCATCCACGGCTTCGGGCGTTTTCGTCTCGGCCAGCCGCCGGTACAGCGCCAACTTCTCATGCTCGTCGGGCACATAATCGTCGGGCAGGAACGCGCTCCAGTCCGTGAGCAGGCGCGGTTCGGGCGCCACCGCCT
Source organism: Candidatus Eiseniibacteriota bacterium (assembly GCA_039917105.1). GTDB lineage: Bacteria > Eisenbacteria > RBG-16-71-46 > RBG-16-71-46 > RBG-16-71-46 > CAIXRL01. The sequence goes on from JBDSKE010000256.1 coordinate 26,579, forward strand.
CAAGTCCGCCCTTGAGCGCGGAAACGGCCTCCTCGAGCAGCTTCACGTACAGATCGAAACCCAGACCCATGATGTGGCCGCTCTGCTCTGGCCCCAACATATTGCCGGCGCCGCGGATCTCCATGTCTTTCATGGCGACCTTGAACCCAACGCCGAGCTCGTCGAACTCCTCGATCACGCGCAGGCGCTTCTCGGCGTCCTCGGTGAGCACGCGACGCGAGGGGACCATGAGATAGGCATGTGCGCGATGCGAGGAACGGCCAACGCGGCCGCGCAGTTGGTAGAGCTGCGCCAGGCCCAGGGTGTCAGCCCGATCCACGATCAGGGTGTTCACCGTCGGGATATCGATGCCCGACTCGATGATCATGGTGGCGACGAGCACATCGATGTGGCCCTCGGTGAACTCGAACATCATCTTCTCGAGTTCCTCGGCGCCCATCTTGCCGTGGCCCACGCCGACACGTACCTGAGGCACCAACTGTTGTACCAAGGCGGCGGTGTTGTAGATGGTCTCGACGCGGTTGTGCACATAGAACACCTGTCCGCCGCGGTCGATTTCGCGCAGGATCGCATCGGTCACCACCTCGGGATCGAACTCCATCACTTCGGTGTGAACGGGGAGTCGGTTCTGTGGCGGCGTCTCAATCACGCTCATGTCGCGCGCGCCGGCCAGCGATAGGTTGAGCGTGCGCGGAATGGGAGTCGCTGTGAGCGCGAGCACGTCCACATTCCGGGTGAGCTGGCGGATTTTCTCCTTCTGCGCCACCCCGAAACGATGTTCCTCGTCAATCACCACCAGCCCCAGGTCGGCGAACTTCACGTCCTTGCTGAGCAATCGGTGCGTGCCGATGATGATGTCGACATCCTTGCGCGCCAGTCGTTCGAGTACTTGCTTGATCTCCTTGGCCGAACGGAACCGCGACAGCACCTCGACCTTGACGGGGAAATCCGCAAGGCGTTCGCGGAACGTGTTGCCGTGCTGCTGGGCAAGGATCGTGGTCGGGACCAGTACCGCCACCTGCTTGCCGTCCTGGATGGACTTGAAGGCGGCGCGGATGGCGACTTCGGTCTTGCCGTAGCCCACATCGCCGCAGATCAGGCGGTCCATGGGCGAGGCTGCTTCCATGTCGCCGCGCACGTCCTCGATAGCCGTGAGTTGATCGGGTGTCTCGTCATAGGGGAACGAGGCTTCGAGCTCTTTCTGCCACACGCTATCGGGACGGAATGCGAAACCCGGCAGGGCCTTGCGCGCGGCGTACGCCTTGAGCAGTTCGTCGGCCATTTCCAGGATGGCCTTCTTTGCGCGCGTCTTGGTCTTGGCCCATTGCGCCGAGCCGAGCGAGTGGATGGCGGGCCGTGCACCTTCGCCTGCGGCATAGCGCGAAACCAAGGACAGCTGCTGCACCGGCAGGTAGAGCACATCCTTGCCCGCATAGGACAGTTCAAGACAATCGGTCTCCTGACCCGAGAGCGTCAGGCGTTTCATGCCTTTGTACATGCCAACGCCGTGATCCTCGTGCACCACATAATCGCCCGGTTTGAGCTGCGAAAGCTGGGCGATGCTCATGCCCCCGGTGCGGCGCATGCGCCGCCGTCGGCGCCGGTAGCGCGCGAATATCTCGTGGTCGGTGAGGAGTGCAAGTCCTGCACTCTTCCAGGTGAAGCCAGCCGAAACGAGCCCCACGCCAAGTGTGGCGCCCGCCTCATCCAGCATTTCGTGCAGGCGATCGCGCTGCCCCTGATTGTCGCACAGGATCACCGGCTCGAGGTCGTTCGCGTTGAGCTCCGCCAGATGGTCCTTGAGCTTTTCCATGGAGCGTTGCAAGGGTTCGGCCGGCCGGCAGTCGATGAACAGGGACTGCGCGTAGCGCGCGGCCTCGCCCGTCTCGGCGACCGAGCCCATCCAATCCGCCCCGCGCCGGGTGTCGAGCATGAGGTCCCAGGCCTCGCGCGGTAGGAATAGCTGAGCGGGAGGCGAGATCAACGGGTAGTGCGCACGAGTCTCGTCGAAACCGCGGTGGATGTTCTCGGTGAGTTCGTCCACGCGCTCCTCGAGCGTGGCCGGGTCGTCGAGCACGACCAAGGTGTCGGCAGGCAGGTAATCGAGCAGCGACGCCAACTCGGTGTCGTAATATCCGGCAAAGCGCTCCATGCCTTCGTGGAACAGGTTCGCGCCGCCCTGCGCCTTCTCGTCCCCGGCGTCGCGCAGGCGTTGCGCGATCGCCGCCGCTTCGCCGGGATCCACCACGATTTCGTAGCGCGGCATGATGCGCGCCTCGGTGCACTTCTCGAGCGAGCGTTGCGTTCCGGCATCGAAGCGACGCAGCGAGGCGATGGTGTCGCCATCGAACTCGACACGCAGCGGGTCGCTCTGTCCCACGGGATAGATGTCGAGAATGCCGCCGCGACGGGCAAAGTGGCCTACGGCTTCGACCTCGGGGAACCGTTCGTAGCCCATGAACACCAAGCGTTCGAGCAACCCGCGGGGATCCACCTCCTCGCCGGTCCGCAAGGGCAGGATGCTGCGCGCCAATTTGGTCGGGCGCGGGACGCGTTGCAGGACGCCGCGTACCGTCGCCACCACGACTCCAAGCTCGCCCGCGGCAAGGCGTCCCAGTGTCTCGAGCCGTTCGGCGGTGATGCTGGGATGCGGCGAGGACGGGTCGTAGGGCAGTGTGTCCGGTTCGGGGAACGCAAGCGTCGCAGCACGACCGCGGAAGTACTCGATGTCGTCACGCGCGGATTCGAAGTGCTCTCCGTGCGGCACCACATACAGGACGGATCTGCCGATCTGGCGCTGCAACCAGGAGATCAGGTAGGAACGCGCCGACCCGGTGAGCCCGCGCACGGCCATGCGGGGCCGTTTGCCTGCTGCGTCGGCGCGGCCCCACCCGTCGCGCAATACGGACAGGATCTGTTGTGCCTCGGGGCTGGCGTCCGCACGCCGTGCGAGCGATTCGGCCAGCGCATCCTTGAGGAAGAGTTCGGTCGTGACCATGGCTCCCAATGCCGAAAGGCCGCCCGGTCGATCGCCGGACGGTCGAAGCGTGGATGAACCGTGCGGAAACCACGGCGATCATGCACGCTAACAGCGAGGTGGGGCGTGCTCAAGCAGGGACGATGTCCACCGATACACCGGCGTGGTGCCTGATCTCCGGCCAGCTTGCATCGGGCTTCAGTTGGCCGCGTGCTCCACGGCGAGCAGTTTCTGCAGAACGGCGTCAAGGTCGGCGTACTGACGTGCGCACCGCGCATGCCGAGGATCCTCGCTCGGATGGTACTCACCTCCTGGGTGCGCCCAGCGCACCACGCCCGCTTGATCCATGAGGAATGAGACGCTCGTCCAGTTACGTTCCGGATGCCCGGCCACCCACCAACGCTCGAGCGTGGACCAACGCTCGTCCACTGCCAGTGGACCGCTCCAGCCAAGGCGGTTCGCGACGGCGAGGATGTGTCGATCGGATACGTGCCGTCGCGGCTTGGGGTGGAACGCGCAGATGACCACCAGACCCCGGGCCCGGTAGCGCGCCTGTAGCCGTTCGAGCTGAGGCAAAGTGCTCTGGCAGTAATGGCAATCCTCGGTGAACCAACGGATCAATACGACCTTCCCGCGAAGCGATTCCTGAGTCAGCGGTTGGGTGCGGATCCAGCGGTCGAAAGTCCAGCTGCGCGCGGGACGGTCGAGCACATCCGCCGGCGAATCGGCCTCATCGGACGAGGGGGCGATGGCCGCAGCGGGTAGTGCAGCACAGAGCGTTGCCAAGAGTGCGAATAGCATCGAGAGTGTGCGCTTCATGATTCCACAGGCTAGTCTACCGACGGGTATTCGCCAATCCACAACCGAGTCCACGCACTTGGAGGTGCACATCATGACCGGCAGACCTTCACGGATTGTCGGCCGACTCTGGCCGCTTCTCTCCCTGACCCTGTTGCTCTGCGCAGCGGCAGCGCTGGCCCAGCCCCGGGCGCTCGACCACTATGATGCCAAAGCCCCATGTTTCCGCTGGCCGGCGGTGGACTACGACGGCGATGGGATTTATGACCGCATCGACCGTTGCCCCGGCAGCCCCAAGGGCTGTCTCGTCGATGAGTCGGGCTGCTCGCTCGACGCCGACGGTGATGGTGTGTGCGATGGCCTCGATCAGTGCCTGAACACGCCGGCAAGCGAGAAGGTGGATGCCAAGGGCTGTTCGTCCACGCAGCGCGCCATGATGAATGCCGCCAGGGATGCCCGAACCACGACCCCGACCGAGACGCCGCGTGCGACACACGCACCTGCACCGCCGGCGCAGACCCCGAGTCCAAGGGCGACCGAAACGGAGCGCCAGCTTGTCGAGGGTGGCAGGGTGCGACTGGAGAACATCTACTTCGAGAGCGGACAGGCCACGCTCCTGCCTGAGTCCGAGACCTCGCTCAACGAAGCGGGACTGGTGTTGGAGAAGTTCGTGGACCTGCAGATCGAGGTCGGCGGGCACACTGACACGCGTGGTTCCGGGGCAATGAACCAGAGGCTCAGTCAGGCTCGCGCCGAGTCCGTGCGCCATTACATGCTGAGCCACTTCCAGCTCAAGCCCGATAACCTCGTCGCACGGGGCTACGGAGAGACGCAGCCGGAGACCCAGGAGCTCAACCAGGAAGAGATGCTCCGCAATCGTCGCGTCGAACTGAAGGTGCTCAATCCCGAAGTGCTGCCACGGAATGTGAAGGTTGATCAGAAGTGAGTT
>JBDSKE010000257.1:0-5866 GCA_039917105.1 Candidatus Eiseniibacteriota bacterium
GACCTCAAGTCGGTCGAACAGCAGGCTTGGCATACGGTGGTCGATTCCCGCCTGCTGCTCCAGGAGGCGAAGAAGGCCGGCCTCACCGTGACCGACAACGAAGTCCTGAACGCGATGCGCACCAACCCGCCGCGGTCCGTTCTGCTGGATGGGAACTTCCAGACGAACGGCACATTCGATCCCCAGAAGTACCAGCAGATGACCCTGAACCCCAATTACCCTTGGGGCATTCACGAGAAGTTCGCGCGGGACGAACTACTGGTGCGCAAGCTTCAGGAACGACTATTGTCGTCGCTCAAGCTTTCCCAGGGCGAACTCGAGCAGGCCTTCCATGACCGTGCCCAGCGTCTGGCCGCAACGGTCGTGCAGGTTCCACCTTCCGACACCGGATCCAGCAGCGGCAGCGACGCCGAGCTGCAGATGGTGTACGACAAGTACAAGTCGCGCATGGCGACCACAGCGCGCACGCAATTGGAATACCTGGCGGTGCCCAAGAACTTCGGCGCCTCCGAGGTCAAGGACGCCCTGGACATGGCCAGCGGCCTGGTCGAACGCGCTCGTCGGGGCGAGGACTTCGCACAACTCGCCAAGGACTATAGCGAGGGTCCGAACTCGAATCGCGGCGGCGTCATCGACCGCGCATTCACTCCGAGCGAGTTGGGCCCCGTGATCGGGCAAAGCGTTGCGGCGCATGCCCCCGGAGACGTGCTCGATCCGTATCAGGAGAATGGCCGGGTGATGGTGTTCAAGGTGCTCAACCCAGCTGTCGACACCACCGCACGCAACCTGCAGCCGGGACAAGTGAAACTTGCCCAGATCGTGGTCAAGGTGCGCCCCGCCACCGAGGCGGTACAAAAGCAATTCGAGGAGATCAAGCTGCTGCGCAACCGCGCCAAGTCGGTGGGGCTCGCCAAGGCCGCCACTGAAAAAGGCATGAGCACGCAGAAGACCCCGTACTTCGATGCCGCGCAGCCGCCGCCTCAGTTGTTTGCAACGCCGGAGGCCGGCGACTGGGCACTGGTGCACAAGAAAGGTGAGGTCAGCCCGGTGTTCGAGGGCGACGACCAGTTCCTGCTCGCGCAGGTTGCGGCCCAACATGTGGCTGGCGCCCCAACGCGCGCCGAGGTATCCGAACAACTCAAGCAGGTTGCTGACTTGGAGAAGCGCATCGAACTGGCCAAGCCCAAGGCCGATCGCATCGCAGCTGCGGTCCAGGGAGGTGCTGCGCTCGAAGCCGCGGCGCAGAGCGTGCAACTCCTGGCATTCCCGACCCAGATGACACGCAAGCAGCCCGATCCGCGCATCGCCGGCGCACCGGAGTTCCAAGGTGCACTGTGGGGGGCCAAGCCAGGCCAGGTCATTGGACCGATCCGCACCACTGGCGGCTGGTTCTTCGGCCGCGTCGAGGCCGTCCAAGCTGCGCCCGACAGTCTCTACAATGACGCCGTCAAGGGTCAGCTCACCACCGAGATCCTGACCGCCCGCCAGCGTACGTTCTTCGAGGGGTACATCATGCGCCTTCGAGCTGGAGCGGACATCGCCGACGTGCGTCATCCCGCGAACTGAAACGGCCCAGAGCGCGAGCGGCATAGGACAGAAGCCGCGGTCCCCATCGGGATCGCGGCTTCTTCGTGGCGATGCGCTCGTGGCGCCGGGAGGGGCTGACTGCCGGCGTTGAAATGCTAGCTGGAGAGCTTGTTGTCGGGCGGCTTCGGGCCGTCCTTTGGATCGTCGCGCACGATCTCGTCGTTGATCTCGCGCTGGGCCTTCTTGAACTCCCGCATCGCCTGACCCATACCCTTGGCAAGCTTGGGAATCTGGCTCGGGCCGAACAGCAGTAACACGATCGCGATGATGACGAATAACTCCATCCCACCGATATTCACAGGATCCTCCGGAGATCAGCCCTGCCTCAGGGCTCGAGTTGCAGTCGGCTGCGGTCACTGCCGATCAGCACGGTGACGTCCGCAAGTTCGGAGTCCCACGCCTGCTGGATGAGCGGCGGCCCGCCCAGATAATGCGCTACTTCGCGCGCAAGGGAAAGGTCCGCCCGCCGGGCCACGACCATTGACGAGAAATAGTCGTTCCGATCGGCGTTCCGTACATCCACCACTTGGAAGCCGCCTTCGCGCAGGAACTGGGCCACCCGCGTACCGATGCCGGGCTCGCCCGAGCCATTCATGACCTGCACGCGCACCACATGCTGACCGGTCCGGCGCTTTTGACTGGGCTGGGGACCGAATTGGTTCCACAGGAAGCCGGCCATGAGGGCCGCGACCATGACACCGACCACAGCGAGTGCGATGGAATGGCCGCCGCCCCCGGACTTCTTACGCGCCACGGCGCACCCGGTTCGTGCCCCGCGCAGATGAACGTCCGACGGCAGGGCGGCGGGGGGCGGGGCTCGCGTGGGTGAGAGCCTGCAGTGTCGCAATGGCCTTGCGCAGACGTGTCCACGTTGCCAAGAGCGACTCGGGCAGCACTCGGGTCTCTCCCACGGTCGCCATGAAGTTCGTGTCGCCGTTCCAGCGTGGCACCAGATGCAGGTGCAGGTGCCCGGGAAATCCCGCTCCCGCCACACGTCCCACATTCAGCCCGTAGTTGACCCCATGGGGCTGGTACTCGAGCTCGAGCGCCGACTCGGCAAGCGCGGTCAGGTCGAGCAGGTCGAGGCGCTCCTGTGGCGAGAGCTCGCGGAATTGCGCGGCGTGCCGGTTCAGCGCCACCATGAGATGCGCCGGCGTGTATGGATAGCGATTGAGCATCAGGATGGCCGTCCCGCCGCGCGCGAGCACCAGATCACGCCGGTCACTCGCCTTGGCGCCCTTGCCCACGCGGCAGAACAGGCAACCCGTGGGTTCATCAGCCTTGGCGACATAAGTCATCCGCCACGGAGCCCACAGCCGCGCAAGTCCGCTCGCGCGTTTCACGCGTGTCCCCCGCGCGATTCGAGGACGCGCCATGCGGCCTCGGCCTCGGCCAACTGCTCCGGCGTATTGATCCCCATCAACTCCTGGTAGTCGTCCGCACAAACCACAGCCGCCTTGGCGCCCCGCGCCTGCAGCAAGGAAACGGTGTCCGTGAGGTAATACTCGCCCTGTGAGTTGTCGGCAGTCAGGCGAGACAGCACGTCCAACAATCGCGGATAGGCGAACACGTAGATCCCGCTGTTCACTTCGTTCAGCTGCTTGTGCTCGGGTGAAGCATCCTTCTCCTCGACGATGCGGTCGATGCTCGAGCCATCGCTGCTGCGGACGATGCGCCCGTAGCCCTTGGGATCGGGCAGGCGCATGGACAGTACGGTGACCGACGCGCCCGAAGCGGCATGCATCTCGAGCAGCCCATGCAGCGTGCGCGCGGTCAGCAACGGGGTGTCACCGCATACCACCAGCAGCGTGCCGCCGAACTCACCCAGTGCCGGCTCGGCCATCATGCATGCGTGGCCGGTGCCGCGCTGTTCCGCCTGCACAGCCCATTCCAGGCCCTCGCGACTGACGAAGGCGGCCTGCACGCGTTCGCGCTGGTGCCCGATCACGATCACCTTGCGGCCCACACCCAACAAATCGAGTGTCTCCAGAACATGATCCAATAACGACCTTCCGGCCATCGAGTGAAGCACCTTGGCCAAGTCGCTGTTCATGCGCTTGCCCATGCCGGCGGCCAGCACCAGCGCAGCCACCTCCGGATGACGGTAACCACTCATGCCTTGCCCCACTCGAAGTTGTCGATCAATCGAGCCTGGCCCACACGCGCAGCCACGGCCACGAGCACACGCCCCTTCACGCTGCGCACTGGCTCGAGCGTAGCCGAGTCCACCACGGCGATGTAATCCTCGCGAACGAGCGGGTAGCCCGCCCACTCAGCGCGAATCGCGCGCACGAGCCGCCCAGCCGAACGCTCGCCATGCACGAGCAACTCTCGCGCCGAGGCCAGGCCCTGCGAAAGCGCCACGGCCTGGTCGCGCTCGCGCGGAGCCAGATAGGCATTGCGCGAACTCAGCGCCAGCCCATCGGGCTCACGCATGGTCGGGCCGCGACGGACACGCACCGGCACGAGCAGATCCGCGCACATCCGCTCGAGTATGATCGCCTGCTGCGCGTCCTTCTGCCCGAGCCAGAGCTCGTCGGGTTGCGCTGCATGCAGCAATCGCATGACCACGGTGGTCACCCCTTCGAAATGGGTGGGTCGCGTGGCTCCCTCGAGAACGGCTGTGAGACCCTCGACACGCACCCGTGTCCGATCCCCGACCGGATAGACATCGCGCACTGCCGGCTCCCACAACAGATCCACGCCAGCATCCGCGAACCGCGCACGGTCGCGCGCAGCAGGACGTGGGTACTTGTCGAAGTCCTCACCGGGGCCGAATTGGAGCGGGTTCACGAAGATGCTCGCCACCACACGATCACTGCTACGGCGGGCGCGCTGCACCAGCGACAGGTGCCCGGCATGGATGGCACCCATGGTGGGTACGAATGCCACGCGCTCCCCCGCGGTTCGCCATTGATGCACCACGCGGCGAAGGAGCGCCACGGCGGTGACCCGCTGCATGCGGCGAGTGCCGACCGTGCGTCCGACACCCATCAGTAGGACTCCGATTCGCCCGGGAAACGACGGGCCTTCACATCGGCGACATAGTGCGTGATGGCGTCTCGCAGCCCATCGCCCAGTTCGGCATAGCGGCGGACGAACTTCGGCACTCGCCCCAGATACAGCCCCACCATGTCGTGGGTCACCAGCACCTGGCCGTCGCAGTTCACCCCTGCGCCGATGCCGATCGTTGGGATGCTCAACTCGCGCGAGACACTGGCGCCAAGCTTTGCCGGAATGCCCTCGAGCACAATCGCGAAGCAACCCGCCTCTTGCAATCGCTTGGCTTCGCGCAACAGTCGCTCCTGGTCGGCCTCGCCACGCGCCTGCACCTTGTATCCCCCGAACGCCAGTACCGACTGCGGAGTCAGGCCCAGATGCCCCATCACCGGGATACCTGCCTCGACAATCCGCTGGACCGCAGGGGCAACGCGTTCCCCGCCTTCCAGCTTGATCGCATCCGCGCCGGCCTCCTGCACGAGACGCCCCGCATTGGCCACCGCTTGCTCAACGGAGACCTGATAGCTCATGAACGGCATATCCCCCACGACCATGGCACTGGGCTTCGCCCGTACGACGGCCTTGGTGTGGTGCAGCATGTCCTCCATCGTCACCGGCAGCGTGCTGTCATAACCCAGCAGCACCGTGCCGACAGAGTCGCCGACGAGCAGGATCTCGACGCCGGCTTGATCGGCGATTCGAGCCGTCGGGAAATCGTAAGCCGTCAGGACGGTGATCAGTTCACCGCGGCGCTTCATTTCCACGATCGCAGGCGCCGTCAGCTTGGCGCGGGGCGCCTTGGTCAGCTTGCTGTCGCTCATGAGGATCGTCCCTTCTCCATGGGCCGGTAGTACACCGTACCCTGTCGGTGCGAGAGGATGCGCCTGACCAAGTCCTCGTAGTCGTCCGGTTGGTTGACGAAGTCGATCGCGTTGGTGTCCACGACCAGCAGCGGCGTGTCGGTGTAATGGAAGAAGAAGTGGTTATACGCCTCGTTCAATTGGCGGATGTAGTCGCGTTCCATGTCCTTCTCGAACGGCCGTGCGCGCTTGAAGATGCGGTCCATGAGCGTGTCGGGGTGTGCTTGCAGGTAGACCACGACGTCGGGCTTGACCACATCGAGTTCGAGCCACGACATGAGCCGGTCGTACAGCGTCATCTCGCGGTCCGCCAGATTGAGCGAAGCAAAGATCCGGTCCTTCTTGAAAAGGTAATCCGAAATCATCTTGTCGCTGAACAAGTCCGTCTGTTTCATTTCGCGCTGTTGTTGGTAGCGGCT
>JBDSKE010000258.1:0-14184 GCA_039917105.1 Candidatus Eiseniibacteriota bacterium
GCGCCCATCCTGTGCGCGTCGGAGGTGCACGATGACTCATGCATGCATCACAGGAATCGGCTTCCATGTGCCGCCCCGCGCGGTCACGAATCATGACCTCGAGCAGGTCATGGAAACCAATGACGCCTGGATCGTCGAACGTACGGGAATCCATGTGCGGCACTATGTTGAGAATGGCGTCGGATCGGCCGAGTTGGGGCTCGAGGCTTCGCGCAAGGCACTCGCGGATGCGGGCCGCGCACCCAGCGATGTTGATTTCATCATCTTCGCGACGACGACACCGGACTACATGGTCCCCGGCAATGGCGTGCTGCTCCAACACATGCTCGGAATCGACACCATCGGTGCGCTGGACGTGCGCAATGCGTGCAGCGGATTCGTGTATTCGCTCAGCGTCGCGGATGCGTTCGTCCGGATGGGACGCTATCGCTGCGTGCTGGTCGTGGGTAGCGAGGCACAGAGCACAGGACTTGACCTGAGCACGCGTGGGCGCGACATGGGAGTGCTGTTCGGCGATGGCGCGGGGGCTGCTATCGTCGAGCCGTGCGATGCCCCGCGTGGAATCCTGTCGTGGGCGTTGCACAGCGAGGGCGCGTTCGCCAAAGATCTGTGGTGCGAGGCGCCATCGTCGCGCGAACCTGGCCGGGTGACGCATGCCATGCTCGACCAAGGCCGACAGTACCCGCAGATGAACGGGCGCCAGGTCTTCAAGAGCGCCACGACGCGCTTTCCTGAAGTCATCCACGAAGTCCTGCGCCGGGCCGGACATTCGCTCGAGGACGTCGCGCTCATCGTGCCGCATCAGGCCAACCAGCGGATCGGCGATGCCGTGGCGCAACGGCTGGGCGTGCCGCCCGAGAAGGTCTTCCAGAACATCCAGCATTACGGCAATACCACCGCTGCGAGCATCCCAATCGCCCTCACCGAGGCGCGCGACGCCGGGCTCGTGAAGCGCGGCGACCTCGTCGTGCTGGCCGCGTTCGGGGCGGGCTTCGCGTGGGCTGGCTGCACCATGCGTTGGTGATATCCTACCGTGGACTCGGGCCGCGCCCGACATGGAGTGCGTGCCCCGCCCTGCAGCTTCGCGCGAACGGAGATCCGAGATGCCCGAACAAGTCTTGACTGTCGACCTCGGCGCCGTCCACGACCGCGACTTCTCCCAACTCGCCCAGGGACTCGTCGGTTCCGAGGTACTGCGCATCGCCGCCGAGATCCGCGCCTTCGTGGCCGAAGGTCACGCGGTGTGCAATCTCACCGTGGGCGACTTCGACCCCAAGGAATACCCGGCCCCTGAAGCACTCATCACCGGCATCGAACGAGCGTTGCGCGCGGGGCACACTGGCTACCCACCCTCGAACGGCATGCCCGAGCTGCGACAGGCTGTGGCGGGCTTCCTCGAGCGCGAAGCTGGCCTGGTGTACCCAGTGGAATCGGTGCTCATCGCCGCCGGCGCGCGCCCGCTGATCTATGCCACTTACAGGGCGCTGGTCGATGCCGGCGACCCGGTAGCGTTCCCGGTCCCGTCCTGGAACAACAATCACTACTGTTCCCTGGTTGGCGCAACCGCCGTCCCCATCGCCGTGAACCGTGCCTCGCGATTCCATCCGACGGCTGCCGCCGTCCGCGAAGTGCTGGGGCGCATCCGCCTGTTGGCCCTTTGCACGCCGCTCAATCCCACGGGCACATCGATCGCGCCGGAGGTCCTGGCCGAGATCTGCCGCGACCTGGTCGCCGAGAACCGCCGTCGTGAGACAGCCGGCGAGCGCCCGGTGTTCCTGATGTTCGACATGGTCTATTGGTCGCTCGAGTTCGACCGGGCCAATCCCCTGACACCGGCGATACTGGTGCCGGAAGTCGCCCCCTATACCATCATGCTGGATGCCATCTCCAAGTCGCTCGCCTCAACAGGACTGCGAGTGGGCTGGGCCTTCGGCGCGCCAACGCTGATCAAACGGATGTCCGACTTCCTCGGGCACGTGGGCGCATGGGCGCCTCGCGCCGAGCAGGTGGCCACTGCCGCTTTCATCAGCGATACGGAAGCCTTTGACGCCTTTCGAGCCGGCATGCAACTCCGCCTGCGTCAACGGCTCGAGCTGCTGCACGAGACCTTCACGAAGCTCAATGCCGAAGGCCATCCGGTCGAATCCGTGCGACCCGAAGGAACACTCTACCTCTCGGCTCGCTTCGACCTGTTCGGCCGGACCATCGATGGCGTGACGATCCGGACCAATGAGGATCTGCGCAGGGTCCTGCTCCACAGCGCCGGGCTGGCGGTTGTGCCCTTTCAGGCGTTCGGCCTCAGCGACGAGACAGGCTGGGTCCGGCTTTCTGTAGGCGCAGTCTCGGTGGCCTCAGTTGAACAGGGGATCGAGCGGTTGCGCACCCTGCTCGAGAAGCATCGCGGATGATCGGCATGCCTCCCGAAACTCAAGCCAGGTTGTGGAAGACCTTCTGCACGTCATCATCCTGCTCGAGGCGATCCACCAACTTCAGGACTTCAGTGGCCTGATCCTCGGTGAGCTCGGTGTGCGTTCCCGAGATGTACTCGGATTCGGCCGAGATTGGCGTGATCTTCCGATCCTCCAGCGCCTTTTGCAGCTTGCCGAAGTCATGGAAGCCGCAGCGCACCACCCATTGCGCGTCGCCCTTCTCGCCGGTGCTCTCGCCCATCTCCTCGAGACCATGATCGATCAACTCGAGTTCGAGTGACTCCGCGTCGAGACCGGCCGGGGCCAAGCGAAATACACCCATCCGCTTGAACATGAACCCGACGCTCCCCGAACTGGCCATGTTGCCGTGGCCCTTATTGAAGTGCGAACGGATGTTCGCCACGGTTCGAACAGGATTGTCGGTGGCGCATTCCACCAAGATGGCGATGCCATGCGGACCGTACCCTTCGTAGACGATCTCCTCGTAGTCCGCCTGATCCTGCCCCATGGCCTTCTTGATCGCCGTCTCGATCTTGTCCTTGGGCATGTTGACCGCGCGCGCGTTCTGCATCACCCGGCGCAACATCGGATTGATGGCTGGATCGGGGCCACCCTTTTTCACTGCGATGGTGACTTCCTTGCCGATCCGGGCGAACGCCTTGGACATCTTGTCCCAGCGCGCGAACATCGTGGCTTTGCGGGTCTCGAAGATGCGTCCCATGTTCGATCCTGCTGAGATGGAGTCGTGGAATCCACTGGCGGGGCGTGCCCAAAGCACCCCCGACGGGGCGGTTCAGAGAGTTCGGAGAAAATACCCTGCAGATGGCGTCACGGTCGAGTGGTCGTTCCCACCGTACGCCGCACGACCACCGGCGTTGGATACCGCATCGGGCCGAGCGCTGTCTCGATCGTCGGACGAAGTTCGAGGCGCAGTTCCTTGGGGCTGCCTCCATATCCCGCGATCGCAAGGCCCAACTCGATCACCTCGCGCGCGCCTCCCTGCGTCAGCGGCACCAGATCGAATCGCACTGCCACGGGCACATCGACCGGCTTCCCTGGCTGCAACGAAAGCGCCGTGCCGAACAGGCCCTCGAGCGTCTGTTGGTCCTGCACGAAGAACTTCCACCCGACCTCGAGCATGCGCGCCACCATCTGGTTTTCGGCGGGGTTCTCGGCCCGCACGTGGGCCACAAGTTCGATGGGAACACTGTGATGGCTGACCGCGTCCAGTACCAGGGCGGCGTCCGCCGCTCCAAGATTGGTGAAGCGCGTACTCGAGTCGACAAGGACACCCGCGATCCGCACCTGGCTCACCCGATCGAAGGCGAACGACACATTCCGCAGCGCAGCGAGGTCCTGCAGTGTGGCGCAATTGGTAAGGAGCGCCATGACAAGGAGTGTGGACAAGCGAAGTGAGCGATTCATGCGACCTCTCGAATCATTGACGAACCTTCAGACCAGGCACGGGGCCAGCCAATCGTTCGAACGAGAAAACGCGCGGCGGCATGGGTACCTTACACGCGTGCGCCGCTGGGTGCGTGCAAGCGTCGGGAGGATTCCGGCGCGTTCGGGGTGATCGCCAGGTGGCGAGAACCTGTCCACCCGCCCGCCGAACTGGCTGCATCTCGACCCATGGAGAGGCGGCCCGCGCCAGGCGGAAGGCGGGAATCCGGTACCTCGTCAACCCGCGGCCGGCGTCCGGACCGGGGTGGTCCTTCACATGAGGCGACACCTCTATCCCTCTGTGACTGAACTTGATAGCCGGAGACTAGCGCGGCCTGAGCTGACGCCACCCTGAACCGTTTCCGTCTGTCGAGCCGCACCCAGCGGCCATTGCTTCGCAGCGGCAGGCCGACCGTTGGGGAAAGGGTCCGCGTCTTGCATTGCACCCCGTGCCGATACCCCCAGCCACCGCGTCCACGGTCGATTCGGACCGCCGCGGCAAACCCTTCGTCGATTCGCCGAGCATGGTTGGCCCGGCGTCCGACGGTCCGCAAGTAAGGAGCACACGATGGCCCCCAATCTGAAGAACCTGCTCGGAAACGGCTCGAAGGAGCGCGAAGTCGCTGACCAGATGCGCAGCATCCTTTACGAGATGCAGAAGGAGCGCAGCAGCTTCGAGGCACTCGTCGAGCAGGCCAAGGTGACGACGAGCCGACTGCAGCTTCTGGGTGAGCCCATCGAGAAGGCGAGCGGCGATGTGGATGCCGTGACGGGCCGCCTGTCGGAAGCGGAAGCGCGCCTGGAGGCCATCGCCAAGCTCGCCCTGACCATCGAGACCCTCGATGAGCGTGCCGGGCGGCTCGAACAGAATCAGCGCGAGGCCGAGGCGAGCGTGAATCAGGCCGTGACGGACTCGCAGCACATCCGCCAGGTGCTGGGTGATCTCAGCGAGAAGGTGGACCTGGCGAACGACTTGAAGGAGCGGCTCGGTTCCTTCCTCGAGGTGGAGCGTCCCTTTCAACAGTTGCGCGGAGACGCCGCCGCCGTCCGGACACAGGTCGAAGGTTCCGGCGAACAGATGGCGCGCCTGCTGGAACAGCACGGCCGCATGCTCGACGCACACAAGCTGGCTGTCAGCAAGATGGAAGCGCTCGACCGCCGGCGCGACGAGTTCAGCCGTTCGCTGCAGGACAAGGAGCGCCGAATCTCCAGCGTGGAAGAGGCGGTGCGCAGCGTGGACGGCGTGCAGCACACGGTGAGCGACCTGAAGCGCGAGCTCACCACGCTCAAGGCGCTCGGCGACACCGTTGCCCAGAAGACGGCCGCCCTCGAGGCTCAGCGCGAGGCCGTCGAACGAGCCCTTTCGCGTGCCGACCATTTGGATCAAGCCATGAAGCAGGTCGACGCGGGCGTCCGCCAACAGCGCGAGAATGAGCAATCGCTGGTCGCATTGCAAGATCATGTCTCGACGCTCGAATCCCTGCACGCCGCGGTGCTCGAGCGTTCGGACGAGATCAGCCAATTGCAGCGCGAAGCCCACGAGCAGACCCAGGCCACCCGTCAGGAACTGGCCCAGGCACGCGACGAGATGAAGGCCACGGTGGAGCGATTTGATTTCGAGAGCCGAGGGCTCGAGTCCGTCTCGCAGCGCGTGGCGGACCTGCGCGCGGCCCTGTCGGAGTTCGAGCAGCGCTACAAGGGCCTGGCCGAATCGAGTCACACCGTGGGCGAACTGCAGTCGCAGACCACCGCGGTGGCAACGCAGTTGGCCAACTTCTCGGAGGAGTTCACACGGGTCGACGACGAAGTCGCCAAGCTCCAGGGCATGCGCGAAGAGCTGGTGATCAGCCAGAGAGTCGCAGGTCAGGTGCTGGAGCGCGTCGCTCGGATCGAGTCCGCCCAGCCGGCTGTGCAGGCGGCGCTGAACGACATCCAGGGTCTGAGCGGTTCGCACGTGCGGGTGAAGGATGCGCACGAGCAGATGCAGCTGACTTGGGCCGAGATGGCGCGGGCCCGCGAAGCCCAGGCCGACACGCGCAGCTGGCTGGCGTCGGTTGAGCAGTCTGTGCAGGGGCTGCGTGAGCAGGCCGAGGCGGTGCAGCAACTGGCACCGAGTGTGGCGGGCGCAGAGGCGCAGGCGCGGCGCGTCACCGAATCGTTGGACATCATCGAGTCGCGACAGGAGTTCGCCGAAGGAATCCACCAGCGCCTTGCGGAGCTGGGCGCGGCGAGCGGTCAGCTTGCAGGCAAGGGTCAGGACCTGCAGGCGCGGATGGATGCGGCCGAGCAGCGGTTCGTGGCGTTCGCGACCCATGCCGAAGAGGCCGACCGTCTGGCACAATCCATCGCCACGGTGACCAGCCAACTCCAGAAGGCGGAACAGACCACTCGTCAGGTGAACAAGAAGGTCAGCGCGGCGGAGTCACGCTGCGAATCGGTCGAGGCCATGGCGCAGCAGACTCAAGCGCTCAAGGCGGAGATCGACCAACGGCAAGAGTCCCTTGCCGAAGCACACCAGAACCTGCAGAAGGCATCCGATGTGCGCCAGCAGGCAGCCGAGTCGGCCGAGCAATTGCAGGCGCAGGCGCAACTGCTGACGTCCTCGCTCGCCGCGGCCGATCAGCAGGCGGCCGAAGCGCAGGCGTTGACCACGAAACTCGAGGAACGCTCGAACAAACTGCGGTTGGTCGAAAAGCGCCTCAATCAGTTCGAGGAGCGGCTGGTCCGCTGGGAGCGCGTGGATGCCGACGTCAAGCGTTCGCTGGAACAAATCGCCTCGCGTCAGAGCACGGTCGAGGCATTGCAGTCCGATCTCGACCGCATGTTCGCGTTAGTCGAGAAGACTGCCACCGACGTCCGCACGATCACCTCGGAGCACCAGGGGATCGCCGAGAGCCGTGCATTGCTCGCGGATGTCTCACAGCAGTTGAACGATATCCGCGACACGACGGGTTCGCTGGATGAACGCAAGCGCCAGATGACCAAGGCCGAGGAGCGTCTCGCGCGCGCCGACGCATTGGTGACCAACGTGCGTTCCAGCCTCGAGGCGCTCGAGGGTCAGAAGGCCATGGTCGACCAGGCCATCGAGAAGGCAGGGTCGCTCCAGTTCCTGCTCAAGCAGGCCGAGGCCACCATCGACAGCCTGCGCGAGGAGCGCAAGATGGATGCCCGTGTGCGCGCCGCCGTTGCGGTGGTACGTGACGAAGAGGATGAGCAGGACGACGAGGATGTGGCCCGGGCGGCCTGAGCCCTTGAAGCGACCATCCATCCTCCAGTGGTCCTGACGACCCCGGGCGGAGTACTCTCAAAGGGCATCCCTGACCGCAGGAGATCCCGATGTTCCAGTACTCCGCCCGACTTCGACCATTGCGATTACTCCTCCCCTTTGCGGGGATGCTTTTGGCCATGCTCGCGGCCAATGCCAGTTCCGGCGAGGATGACCGTGGCCTTGACGACCTCCTGGCCCGGCCCGGCACGCGCAAGGTCGTGAGACCTTCTCTGATGCGCGCGGACCTGTGGATGGGCCTGGATCGGCGAATGCAACTCGATTCAGTGGTGTATGCGCTCGCCAACGGGGCGCGGACATGCCGCGTCCTCGGGGTCGATAGCCTGTGGGCCGTGGACTACACGTGGGTCTACCCACACACGGGGCTGCCCTCGCGGTGGTACAACGCGGATGAACTATTCCATGTGGGCGACTCGCTGGCACTGAGTGAGGCCACGAAAGTGGTCGTCACGTTCGGGACCTGCCGGATCGGGGTCCGCGCGCACAATTTCCAGGAGGCTCGCCGCGAAGCCGAGCGCCTGCGTCCACCGGTGATGCCGGCACGACTGGTTGGTCGGCTGAAGCTCAAACTGGAGCGGGCGCACAATGTGCTGATCGGCAAGCCCGACCACGTTCCGGGCGACGCCCTGGGCCACTGACGCGATGCCCCTGCTATCGACCCCGCGGGCGCGCAAGGCGGAAACAGCGAACCCGGCGCGGGCACAAAGGCCAGCGCCGGGTTTCTGATTCCGACGACGATGGACTAGCGGAAGCGGTTCTTCAGCGTTCCCCACGTCGTGGTGTTGACTGCGGTGGGCGCCGGATTGACCGACTCCACGAACAGGATGGCATCATCGTAATCGCCGTCCGAACCCGAGTTCATCGCCAGGTCCTCCATGCAGATCCACCATGAGCCTGTGTTGATACCCGTACCGGCGAAAGTGAGTGCTTGGACCCGAGCACCGGGATTGCGTGCATCCTGCGTGTAGAATGTGCCGCCGGGACCCTGGAGATAGACGCCGAAGTTACTGCGGTCCGCGCCGAAGTAGGTATTCGATGTCTGGAGAGTGCCGTTCTGATCGAACAGGTTCACGATCACGCGCACCGGGCTGTTACGGAACGACGCCGTTGCGAACCAACCAGCGGCAGCCGCGCCCGGGAACACCTGGTAAAACGCGGGGGACACATCGCCGCCGTTATAGATGCCGATGTCGTTCAAGGGGGCGTTGCCGGCGAACTCCATCATCAGAGTGAAAGTGCTATTACCGGAGACCGTGGTGGTCCAGGTCTGGATGTCCTCCTGGTCCGTGTTCACATCGATCGCAGACTCGCCCTGGCTGTTCAGGTACGTCTGGAGATTCGTGCCGCCAACAGGCTCCTGCGGAGCACGCAGTGCAGCCGATGCGCTGGCCGTCACGATGGCCAGGCCTGAGAGCGCCAAGCCGATAGTGAGGAACGTCGAGGTAGCTTTCTTCATGTGCGGCCCCCTTTAATATTGTTTGCCGTTAAACAGCCGGTGGACTTTCGGAGCGCGGGGGAAGTGCCTAGGACCAATCGCCCCAAACAATCCGTGATTGCTTCAGTTCACTGATTCCTGCTTCTACCTTGCACCGGGAGCGACCCGTGTTACAACGCAGGTGCTATCGGGCCGAGATCAAGGCAGAATATCTCTTTGGGACTTTACCTGTTCCAGCCGCCAAAGCCAAGGCGCGATTGCATTGCGTCAGCCGTGTGCCTGTTGGGCGAACATCAACCCCGGTCCGAAGTTGCGCTGCACCAAACTCGCCATTGTTTCGCGCGTACCCCATGGGTGACTGCCCTCGGTTCCCCGGGTTTCTGCGGTGGTTGGCCCTACACATTCGCATGGATCGGCCGCGCGCACGCGATTTTCACTGTGATATTGCCCTCGGCGTCGGCCGCGAGTGGTCACGGGGCAGTGGGATCGCGCAAGCGTGTACAATGCGCCGCCGCCAATGCCGCCCGACCTTCCGACTCCCTCAGGAGACCCGTATCACCATGGCGCTGCTCGCCCTCAATGAAGTGAGTCTCAAGTTCGCGGGCCCCGCCCTACTCGATCGCGTCAACGTGAGTATCGAGCCGGGCGAGCGTCTGGGCCTTCTGGGACGCAACGGGGCCGGAAAATCGACGCTCCTTAAAGTGCTGCAGGGCAGCCTGCTGCCAGATTCAGGTGAAGTGGTGCGGCAGCCACGCCTGAAAGTCGCCAGCCTGCAGCAGGATGTGCCCAGCGACCTTGCGGGAACGGTGCGAGATTACCTGCATGTCGCCTGCGGCGCGAACACGAGCGAGACCGCGTGGGAGATCGAGCGACACATCGATCAAGCCACGAATGATCTGCGATTGGATCTGGACTCTGCGATCGAGACGCTCTCGGCAGGATCCAAACGCCGCGTGTTGCTCGCCGCCGCGCTCGTGCGCGATCCCGACCTGCTGTTGCTCGACGAGCCCACCAACCATCTCGACATCGACGCCATCCGGCATCTGGAGAACGCGCTGCAGCGCCGCCGTGGCACGCTGGTGTTCGTGACACACGATCGCAGTTTCCTACGCACCCTTGCCACGCGCATCCTCGACGTGGATCGAGGCGCCGTACGCAGCTACCCGGGCTCGTACGACACCTACCTCGAGCGGCGCGATGATGTGCTGCGGGTCGAGGCCGAGCAGGCGGCATTGTTCGACAAGAAGCTTGCCCAAGAGGAAGTCTGGCTGCGCCGCGGCATCAAGGCGCGACGCACGCGCAACGAGGGGCGGGTTCGCGCGCTCGAGGCGTTGCGACTCGAAAGGCGGGCACGCCGCGACGAGGTCGGGCGCGTGAAGGCGCAACTGTTCGAATCCGAACGCTCCGGCCGGATGGTGTTGCGCTGTCAGGATGTTTCCTATGACTACGGTCAGGGCCTCATCGTGGATGGCCTCACCACCACCATCATGCGCGGCGACCGCATCGGAATCCTTGGCCCCAACGGCTGCGGCAAGACCACGCTCATCGGGCTTCTGTTGGGTGAGCGCGCACCGCAGCGCGGCACGGTCACGCCCGGCACCAAGCTGGAGGTGGCGCGCTTCGATCAGTTGCATGAGGCGCTCGACGAGTCCAAGACCGTGGTCGGCAACATCGCCGAGGGCCGCGAGATGATCACCATGGGGACAGGAGAGCGCCATGTGGTCGGCTATCTACGAGACTTCCTGTTCACGCCGGAACAGATCCAAGGCCCCATCAATCGACTCTCGGGGGGCGAGCGGCGACGCTTGCAGCTCGCCAAGATCCTATCTCGCCCCTGCAATGTCCTGGTTCTGGACGAGCCGACCAACGACCTCGACCTGGAAACGCTCGACCTGCTCGAGGACATGCTGATCGAATATCAGGGCACGCTACTCGTGGTCTCCCATGACCGGGCGTTCCTCGACAATGTGGTCTCTTCCACCTTGGTGTTCGAGGGCGAGGGCCAATGGCGAGAGTACGTGGGGGGCTACGAGGACTGGCTGCGCCAGAAACCGGAGGAATCCCCCGCCCTTGCCCTCAAACCAGGCAGGTCAGCGCCAGCGCGAGCGGGCGCACGCGAAAAACGCATGAGCTTCAAGGACAAGCGCGAACTCACGGAGCTCCCCGCGCGCATCGAAGTGCTTGAGGCGGAGAGGCGGGCGCTGTACCTGGTGCTCGCATCGCCTGAGATCTACTCGTCCCGGACGGGCAAGGTGGCGCCAGCACAGAAGCGTGTGGCCGCAATTGACGAGGAGATTCACGCCGCTTACGCGCGTTGGATGGCATTGGAAGCGCTTGCAACAAGCGAGCCCACCTGATTCCGGGCTCGCCATAGGGTGGTTACTGTCCAACCAAAGTCAGGCTCGCGCTATCTGAATGACGAGCGCGGCAAGCCGGGTCCACGCGCGCGGCGCGGGGACTCGCCGCCATCGAGCCTCACCCTCTAGAGTCATCCGGTGATGGACGCCGCAAACCCTCTTGCCAGCGTGAGGACACCCTCCATGCATCCACGGGCCTGCTTGCTCGCCCTGCTGCTCCTGCTCTCGCCCACGCTGTCGCACGCTCAGGCCAACAGCCTGCGGGGCAAGTTCATGGACCCCACCTCGAATTCGCCCATCTCGGGTGTGCAGGTGAAGCTCACCAACTTCGCGGACTCGAGCGATGTCCAGCGGGCCGTGGGTCGTGAGGACGGTACCTTCGAGGTATCCGGGCTCGGCTCGCACAGCTATCGCCTGGAGGCGATGCGCCTGGGATTCGCCACGCTCAAGATCGTGATCCGCGTCACCCAGGCCAAGCAGGAGGCGGGGGTGCTGGCGCTCACGCCCGAGTCCGTTGAGATCAGCGGTGTCACCGTGACCGAATCACCGGCGCCTGCAATCCAGAAGGCCGACACGACGGAGTTCCGCGCAAGCGCAGTCAAGACGAGTAAGGACGCCACCGCCGAGGATCTGGTGCAGAAACTGCCCGGCGTGACCGTGGAGAATGGGCAGGTCAAGACGAACGGCGAGAATGTCCAGCAGGTCCTGGTCAACGGCAAGCCATTCTTCGGCAGCGACCCCACGGCTGCGATGCGAAACCTGCCTGCCGATGAGATCGACCGGATCCAAGTTTACGATCGAATGGGCGATCAGGCCGAGTTCAGCGGCTTCGAGGACGGCACGGCGCAAAGGACCATGAACTTCATCCTGCGCAACCAGAAGGCCAAGTTCGGAAAGGTTTACGCAGGCTATGGCGACCGGGATCGCTATCAGGCTGGCGGAAACGCCACGCTCGTGCGCGGCGCCACGCGCGTCACGGTGCTCGGGATGTCGAACAACATCAACCAACTCAACTTCTCGCCGCAGGATCTGTTCGGTTCCATGAGTAGCGGTGGCGGTGGTGGCGGGACGCGCATGATGATGATGATGGGCGGCGGCGGCCCGCGAGGCGGCGGCGGTGCAGGGCAGATGATGCGCATGGGTGGGGGCGGCTTTGGCGGTGGCGGGTTCGACCCGAGCAGCTTCATGGTGAACGGCCTGGGCGGCGTGAGTACCACGCACTCGGGAGGTGCCAACTACGTGGGCCAATGGGGCAAGAAACTCTCGGTCAGCTCCAGCTTGTTCCTCAATGACAGCGACAACGACAACACCCAGGCCTTGTCTCGCGAATACCTGCCGCCCCAGGATTCGATCGCCTTCTATGACCAACACGCAACCACCACGAACCAGAGCGGTAATCAACGCTTCGACGCCCGCTTCGAATGGACACCGGACTCACTGAACTCGGTGATTCTCGCGCCACGGCTGTACTTCCAGCAGACGGACGCGCGCAGTCTCGGCCGGGCCAGCAATAATACCATCGACGGCATGCCGCTCAGCTCGAGCCAGAGCAATACATTCAGCTCCACGCAAGGCGATAACCTTTCGAGTCGGCTCACACTTCGGCACCGCTTCGCCAAGCGCGGGCGCAACGTCTCGGCCGACCTCAATGCGGGCCACTCGCTGCGCGACACGGACGGAACCCTGTTCTCGGTGAGCGATTTCGACACCAGCGGGAGCTCCCCCGATAGCACGCGACTGGATCAAATCTCCAACAGCCGGACGACCACCCGCTCCTTCTCGACCCGACTGGCCTTCACCGAGCCGATCAACAAGTATCTTCAGGCTCAGGCCATCTACAATCCTTCGCTGACGCGGAGCGAATCGAACGCGCGCGCGTTCGACCTCGAGCCGCTCTCGGGCACCTACACGAGCCCCGAGAGCACGCTGTCCAACTCCTACGAGAATCGCAATACCGTCCAAAACGGCGGCCTCGCGCTGCTGTTCACCAAGGGCGTGTGGAAACTACTTTCGAACACCTCGTACCAACGCACCCAGTTGCGCTCCGAGGAGACGTTCCCCGGCAGCCGAACGGTGGAGCACACGTTCGAGAATCTGTTGCCATCGCTGACACTGACGGCGACCTTCGCAAACCGCCGCAATCTCCGGTTGGCCTATGCCACGTCCACTGCCGCGCCCACCATCAGCCAGTTGCAGAACGTGGTGAACAACTCCAACCCGCTCTCGCTCTCGATCGGCAATCCCGACTTGCGCCAGACCTACAACAACACGCTGACCCTGCGGGTGTCCGAAGCCGACCCGTTGAAGTCGAAAAGCCGGTTCCTGTTCGCGAACCTCACGCGCACCTCGGATCCGATCGCGAACTCCACTTACACCGCGCTCACCGACACGGTCGTGGACGGCGTGACACTCGCCCGAGGAACGCAGCTCTCCAAGCCCGTCAATCTGAATGAGTCGTGGAATGCCAACGCGTTCGCCGCTTACAGTTTTCCGGTCAAACACCTCAAGAGCATCCTCAGCTTCAATGGCGGGGGCTCGTTCTCACGCACGCCCTCGCGCAGTAACAACTTGACGAATGTGGGCAGCACCTACGCGGTCCGCTCAGGGACGGTGCTCTCGAGCAACATCAGCCCCAACCTGGACTTCACCGTGTCCTATCAGGGCACGTACAACATCTCGCGCAGCACTTTGAGCACCTCCACGAGCAGCGCGTACTACACGCATCGCGCGGGCATGCGGCTCAATGTGGTGATGGGGCCCGGCATCGTGTTGCGGCAGGAGCTCAACCACAACCTGCAGAGCGGCGCGTCTTCGTCCTATCGCCAGAATGTCCTGCTGTGGAATACCACGCTCGGCAAGAAACTGCTCAAGGGCGATAAGGGCGAACTACGCCTGACCGCCACCGATGTGCTGGAGCAGGACCGAAGCGTGAATCGCAGCTTCACCGAGACCTATGTGCAGGACTCGCGCGACCGTACGCTCGGCCGATACGTCCAGGCGGTTTTCACCTACTCTTTCAAGTAGGCCGCTTACTTCCGTCCCGACCGCGTGGCCATCACGGTCTGGTCCCCATCCGTGACCTGCACCGTCATGCCGCCCGCAGCCGACTCGAATCTCACACCCACCATCGGCGCGCCGGCCGGATGGAATGCGTGTCCACCCTGATGGAACAACCGACGCGGCGTCCCGCCCGCTCGCGCAAGTGTGAGCCCGCCCATTCCCTCTTGGACCAGG
>JBDSKE010000259.1:0-5913 GCA_039917105.1 Candidatus Eiseniibacteriota bacterium
CAGGATAAGATTACTCGTATTGCAAGCTTGAAACCAGCCTCCGCGCCGGTTGTACGCGCCGTGCTATCCTGCGTGAGGAAATGCTGGTCAGCGTGGATGGCTACACCGGGGGGCAATGCCCGAATGGCAATGAACAAACGAGCGGCGAAAGCTCCAAGGCCGGTAGCGAAGGCCCCCGCGAGGCTGCCCAACGCATCGAAAGGCAAGCGCGCCCGTGCCACGGCCTCCGGCAAGCCGCCCGCCGTGACCAAGGAAGCCGACCGACTGCTGCTCATGAGGTTCTCCCCGCCCGCGATCCTCGTGAATGCGGAGCTGGAGATCCTCGAGGTTCGGGGCGTGATGGGACCCTATCTGTTGCCGGGCAAGGGCGAACCCGGCGTCAGCCTCCTCGAGGCGGCTCGGCAGGATCTTGTCGGCCCTCTGAAGACGTTGGCGCAGCAGGCGAAAGTGTCCAACGCCCCGGCGCGAAAGGAGCAGGTGCGATTCGAGTCGGGCGCTGAAGTCCGTATGTTGAACCTCGAGATCGTCCCAGTGGGCGGCACCGCCACCTCGGATGCCGCCTTGCTCGTGTTGTTCGAAGAAGCCGCAACGACTCGCGACCACGCTTCGGATACGGCGGAGGCCGTTCGCGTTCCGCTGGTGGTGCTGGACCGCGAACTCCGCGTCGAACACGCAAATCGCGCCTTCTACCGCACTTTTGCCAGCGAACCTGCGGCGACGATCGGCGCGTCCATATTCGCCCTTGGGAATCGGGAATGGGACCTTCCCGAGTTCCGTGAACTGCTCGAAGCACTTCCCCTGGGTGAAACCAGTGTGGAGGATCTGCGGATCGAGCACGACCTTGGCGAGTCGAGCCGCCGCATCATGCTCTTGACGGCAAGGCGCTTTGCCGATCCCATCCGCAGAACAGACCGGATACTGCTCTCCTTCGAAGACATCACCCAACGCGAACAACACCAACAGGAGCTCCAGCGCGCCCGCGAATATGCCGAAGCCATCGCCCGCAATGCCCATGATCCCATCCTGATCCTGGACTCCGAGTTTCGCGTTCACATCACCAACCAAGCGTTCTACAACACATTCAAGGTCACGCCTGAGGAGACCCAAGGGCGTTCGGTCTTCGACCTCGGCAACCGCCAGTGGAATCTCCCCCGACTCCGCCGGCTCCTGGAGGCGATCAAGCGTCGACGCAGTTTCTTCGACAGCTTTGAAGTGACGCACGACTTCGAGACGATCGGTCGTCGGACCGTCCGGCTCAACGGTCGCGCCCTCAACGACGGCTGCGGCGAACCGGCCAGCATTCTCCTGAATATCGTGGACATCACCGATCAGCTCCACTTCCAGAGCCGGCTCCGGCGTTCGGAACTGCGCCACCGCCGGCTCTTCGAAGCAACGAACGTCGGGGTGCTGATCATCGACCCTTCGACCCAGAAGATCGTCGACGCCAATCCATTCATGACCGAGCTGCTGGGCTGCTCGCACGGCGAGCTGTTGGGCAAGCAACTGTTCCAGATTGGCCTGCTGAAGGACGAAGACACCAGCCGCGCGGCGTTCCGGGAGCTTCAGGAAAAGGGCTTCATCCGCCATGACGAGCTCTCCATCGAAACCAGCGCGGGCGAGCGCCGCCAAGTGGAGATGATCAGTAACCTCTACCTGGAATCCGATGACAACGTTGTCCAGTGCAATATCCATGACGTCACCGAGCGCGATCAGGATCGGGAAGCGCTTCGCGCGAGCGAGTCCAAGTTTCGCGCTCTGGCCGACAACATCCCGCAACTGGCGTGGATGGCCCACAGCGAGGCTCAGCTCGTGTGGTTCAACCAGGTCTGGCTCGAGTACACCGGCACAACGCTCGAGGAGAATCTGGGCCAAGGCTGGTTCGCGGTGCTCCACCCCGATCATGTCGATGCCGTTGCGGAGAAGTTCATGAGCCACTTACGGGATGGCCTGGACTGGGAGGACACCTTTCCACTCCGCGGCAAGGACGGCCGATATCGCTGGTTCCTTTCGCGCATGAAGGCCATCCGCGACGAGACCGGGAAGCTCGAGCGATTCTTTGGGACGAATACCGATGTCACCGAGCGGCGCGAATTGGATCGCGAACGCGAAGCCTTCGCCGAACGCTACCGCGTCCTGTTCGACTTGGGACCCGTGGCGGTCTTCTCATGCAACCGGGACGGCGTGCTGCAGAACTTCAATCGGCGGGCCGCCGAGTTGTGGGGACGCGAGCCTGATTGCGGCAATCCCAACGAGCGATTCTGTGGATCGCTCCGGCTTCACCGTCCCGACGGGCGGCTGCTCCCCCACGCCGAGAGCCCCATCGTCAAGGTGCTCGAAAGTGGGGTCATCGCCAAGGATGTGGATGTGGTCATCGAGCGCCCCGACGGCTCGCGGATCTCGGCCATGGTCACCTTCGCGCCGCTCAAGAACGAGGCGGGAGAAGTCACCGGCGCGATCACTGCATTCTACGATGTCACGGAGCGCAAGCGACTCGAACACGATCTTGCCAGGCGCGTCGAGGAACTGGCCGCTCTGGACAGTGCCAAGGGCCGGTTTCTCGCCGTGCTCGCACACGAGCTCCGCTCACCGTTGAACGCCATCCGCGGCTGGCTCCAAGTCCTCCAGCGCCCCGACGCCGGCCCAGACGACCTGAAGAAGGGGCTGGACGTCATCGACCGCAACAGTAGGATCCAGATTCAACTGATCGGCGATCTGCTCGATGCGCATCGGATCGGCGCGGGAAAAGCCTCACTCGATCTGCAACCCGTTGACTTGGGCGAGTCCATCGTTGCCGCTGTGGAGGCCGCCTGGCCAGCGGCAGAGGAGAAGGGCATCCGCATCAAGCGGGAGATCGAGGCCACTGCCATGGTCTCCGCCGACACCGGCCGCCTCATGCAGGTGTTCGGGAACCTCCTTGCCAATGCGCTCAAGTTCACTCCCCCGGGCGGGGAGATCATGATCACCCTACGCCGCGCGGGCTCGCGCGCCGAAGTGACCATCTCGGACACCGGTGAGGGAATCGATCCGGAGGCGCTCCCACGCATCTTCGACCTGTTCCGCCAAGGCAACCCTACCGCCAGTCGCGACCATGCGGGTCTGGGGCTGGGCCTTTCGATCGCCAAGCAACTCGTCGAGCTCCACGCCGGCACGATCGAGGCCAAGAGTCCGGGCAAGGGCAAGGGCGCTACCTTCACGATCACGCTTCCACTGCGCGCCCTGGACACTCCGAGCGAGCATCCCGTGCTGGGGCACGAGGCGGCGGTGCGATCGCTTGGCGGCATCATGGTGCTTGTGGTGGATGACGAACCTGACGCCCGCGAGGCCATGCGCCGCGTCCTGCAGGAAGCCGGGGCGGAGGTGGTTGCCGTCGGATCTGTGGGTGAGGCCCTGGACGCCATTCGCCAGCAGCGTCCGGACGTGCTCATCAGCGATATCGGCATCCCCGGGCGGGACGGCTACGAGCTGATCCAAGCGGTGCGCGCCATGCCTGCGGGGCGAGGCGGACATATTCCCGCCATCGCCCTCACCGCCTGCGGCACGCCCGAGGACCGCACTCGTGCCCTCGACGCCGGTTTCAAGACGCATCTGGTGAAGCCCGTCGAGTTGGTCACGCTCATCGCGGCGGTGACCGCGGTCTGCCCCGATCGGGGACCCAACGGCTAGGGCTCCTCACACCCCTGCCCCTTGGCGCCGTAACAACTCCTCCATCAGCTTCGCATTCCCCGCTGCCTGCCCCGCATGGCAGTTATTGAAGAACAAGTAGGTTTGTTTCGCCTGCTGCGCCAGCGCGTTGATCCGCTGCACCCACTCCTGTAACTGAGGCTGCGAGTAGTTGTAGTCGTACCGATCGCCGCCGCCTCGCCCCCACCATGTCTGCGCATTGCGGCCATGGAAGCGAACATACCCGGTGTCGGTGGTCAGATGCGTCACCGGCGGGACCAGGCCCGGTAGCGCGGGCTCGTCCACCGCGCAGTAGCCCAGCTTGCGCTCACGTAACCAGTCCGGCAGCTGGGGATGCATCCACGACGAGTGACGGAACTCCACCCACAGCGGCTCGCCCAGCAGGCGCTCACGCATCGCTTCCAAGTGGCGCTTGTTCTCATCGGTCTTCTTGAATCCCCACGGGAACTGCGCCAACAGGCCATGGTACTTGCCTGCGTCCTTCAGCGGTTGCACCGCGGCGAGGAACTCGCGGTACAACTCCGGCCCGGCGCCGCTCTCGTGCGTCATGGCTTGGTTGAGCTTGACGATGAACCGGAATCCATCGGGGGTTTTGGCTTCCATCTGCGCCAGGACGCGCGGATGCGGGATGCGGTAGTAGGTGCTGTTCACCTCCACCGTGCCGAACTGTTGGGCGTAGTAGCGAAGGAAGTCGCCGCTCTTGGTGCCGGGCGGATAGAACGGTCCCACCCAATCGGCGAATGAATAGCCCGAGGTCCCGACAAAGAAACGTTGCACTGCGCTCATCGGTCCCTGTGTTTCCGGACGCGGGGTTTGCGCTGCGTGGGTTCGGGCGCCTGGGACGCTCGCCCAAAGGGGACATGGCCGATCTCGCGACGATGCGTGAGCGACCCCGCGGGTACCACTGAAGCCTCGCCCAGCTTGTCGCGCACCTGATCGAGCGCCTCCTGCAGCGCCTTGGCCCTGTTGTCCTTCTCGAACAGGCCCAGTTGCTCGCCCTCGGAGATTTTCTCCAGCGCGCTCGCGCTCACGCCCAACAACCGTTGCGGTGAACCGCTCCAGTTCGCGCGCCACAGCGCGCGCGCGGTTTCGTAGATACGCATGTGGTCATCCACCCCCACCGGCAGCGCCTTCTGCCGTGTGACCGTGTGGAAGCGATGGTCGCGCAGCTTGACGGTGATGATGCGCGCGGAGAAGCCTTCACCACGCAGTCGTCGCGCGACTTGGTCCGACAACCGCAGTAGCGTGCCCTCCAAGAACTCGGCGTCGCGGCAATCCTCGGGCAGTGTGACTTCGTGTCCCATCGACTTGGGATCCACGCCTTCGTGGTACGGCGTCACCGGAGTCTGGTCATGGCCCCATGCCGCTTCGCGCAGCTGTGGTCCGATCATGCCGAAGTGTTGTCTGAGCAACGGTTCGGGTGCACGCGCGAGGTCCCCTACTGTGCCCAGCCCCAGCTGCTTGAGATGTTCCGACAGCTTCGGTCCCACCCCCCACAGCTCCTGCACATCGAGCGGCCAGAACACGCCGCGGAATGCTTCCTCGGTGAGCGGCGTGATGCCGTTGGGCTTGTTCACGCCCGAGGCCATCTTGGCGATCAGCTTGTTGGGGCCGATCCCAATCGACGCTCCGAGCCCGTGGCCCAAGGCGATGCGCGTCTGGATGTCGCGCGCGATCACGAGCGCCGCCTCCATGGTGGCACCCCGCGTGCCCAGACCGCCCAAGTCAAGGAACGCCTCGTCCACGCTGAACGGTTCCACATCCGGTGTGATGGTGAGGAAGATCTCGAGCATCTCGAGTGACTTCTCCACGTACTTCTGGGGATTGCCCTCGACATACTCGGCTTGCGGGCAAAGGCGCCTGGCCTCGGCCAACGGCATGCCAGCACGCACGCCGAACGGTCGCGCCTCGTACGACGCCGCGGTCACCACTCCGCGTCGCGAGGGATCGCCGCACACGATCAGCGGCTTGGCGCGCAGGTGCGGATGGTGCGCCTGCTCGACCGAGGCGAAGAACGCGTCCATGTCGACCAGAAGAATCATCCTCGCGCGCCTCCCTTGACCCGAGCCGCATCGCGGCAACCGGCGTTCAACTGGAGGTCGTCCAAGCGCGGCTCAACACCCACCGTGGCCCTCGGGCGTCGTAACAGAGCTCATAGCTGTCGTCCTTGGTCCCCTGCACTGCGAAGTAGCGCAGCACAGCCTGGCCCTCTCGACGGCTCCACTGACCAGT
>JBDSKE010000260.1:0-11684 GCA_039917105.1 Candidatus Eiseniibacteriota bacterium
TGCGTCGCCGCCTGAGCGAGGGCATGTACAACGAGTTGTTCGAATCCAAGATGGACGCTTCGCCCGCCGTGGCGCTTCCGGTGATCACCTTCAACGACAGCACCACCTTCCATGTGAACGGGGACGATGTGGTCGTGTTCCACGTCGCTCCAGCTCACACGGATGGAGATGCAATCGTATGGTTCAAGCGGGCGAATGTGGTGCACATGGGAGATACTTTCTTCAATGGCATGTACCCCGTGATCGACTATCCCAGCGGGGGGCATATCGACGGCATGGTCTCCGCCTGCAATCGGATGCTTCCACTGCTGGCGGCGAACACCCAGGTGATCCCCGGCCACGGCAAAATGGCGACGCGCGAGGAATTGCGCGCCTACCGCGACATGCTCGTGGGAATCCGCGCTGAGGTGGCCAAACTGGTGAAGCAGGGTAAGACTTTGGCGCAGGTCCAAGCCGCCAAGCCGACCGCGAAATGGGACGAGAAGTGGGGCGGAGGGTTCATCATGCCCGAAACCATCACCAAGGTGCTCTATATCAATCTCTCGGGAAAGAAGACCTGACTGGAGTCACCCACGGCCGCGCGAGAGTCAACAAGGCCCGCTCCAACCGGAGCGGGCCTTGTCTTTGCCTCGATCTCACGTCCCCCGTCAGTTGGAAACGACGCTCAGCCGAACCACGCTCGTTCGTCCCAGTGCTTCGATGCGCGCGAAGTACAGCCCCGTCGCCAATCGGGTGCCGTCCTCACGCCGTAGGTCCCAGTCGATCGCCTGCGCCCCCGCTGGGAGTCGGCCTGCGAACGGCGTGGCCAATCTTCGCCCCAAGAGGTCGAACATCTCGACCTTCACATCGGCATCCTCACTCAGCGTCACGGACAGGCGAACGCTCGACCTCGCAGGGTTCGGCGAGGTGGCCAGGGCCAACGTCGCGAGCCGCGGCCGGCTGGCCGCCGCACGCGTCACGCGGAATGGACCGATCATGCCCTCGGGGCCGGCGCAAGAACGCGCGCCCAGGAGATACTGACTCTCGCCCACCGGGGCCGTCCGGTCGGTGAACCCGAACATCACGTCATCGGATGTGGTCTCGAGCACGACTTCGTTGCCCACGAATACCAACTGGCCATCCGAGTCCAAGCGGTAGACGTTGAATCCGTCCACATGCTCCATGCGGTTGGTATGCCAGGAGAGTTGCACCCCGCGCGCATCCGCCACCGCCTCGAGCGCGGTGATCTTGGATTGCGGGGTGAGATCGAGGTAGGGCTCGTGGAAGTCCGCCGGCACCATCGAGGCGTACTCCGTGGGTGTCCGGGTGATGCTCGTGCCCTGTAGGTAGGTGTAAGCGAAGGCCATGTAATCACCCCGCGAGGTGTAGCTCGAGGTGCGGGTGCTGCCCAGCACGCGAGCACGGACGACCCCCGCGGGCGAGACATAGTTGCCCGGCGTGTTCGTGGTCCAGGTCCGGGTCACGTCCGCCGTGCCGACGTTGGCGAGTTGGTCGACTTGGTCCCACGCGCTGGTGCTCCAGTTGTAGGCAAAGAGCGTCTGTGTGCGCTTGGTGTTGAACGACCCGTTGTAGGTGATGGTCAGGCTGGTGGCCGGGTGCGCCAGAGTCGCCTCGCCATACCAGTCCGTCCAATAGTTGGACCCGGTGAGCGCCGAGGAGACGATGAACTTGGTCCCATCGTCCACCGCGAGTGATGCCGCCGAACCCTGCGCGACCGTTCCCTGCAGCACGGTGGTCGTGGCGGCGACCTTGGTGTCGTTCAGAGTCGGAGGCGGCCCGCCACCGCCAATCGTGTACGTGTCGGTCGCGGCCCCGGCATTCACGGTGTACTGGCCGGTGGTCAGGTCCACTTGGACCGTCACCGTGCCGTTTGCGACCTTGTCCCAAGTGGGATCGGGCGTGGCGCCTGCGCCGGTCTCGGTCCAGTAGGTCTTGACGCTGTGGTTGTGCAGACGTGTGAGTGCGGCAACCGTCGGGTGGCCATAAGTGTTGCCATCCCCGCACATGATGATTCCGACCTCGGGCGTGATGGCAGCGAGGAAGTTGTCATTGGTCGAGTAGGCCGAGCCGTGATGGTGCACCTTGTAGATCTCCACGTCGCCCACTTCAGGGCCGATCGTGGTCTCGACGTCATTGCCGTTCGCGGTACTGCCGGTCAAGTCACCGCCGACCACTTCATCGAATGTGCCGTAGCTCACCTTGTACACCGCGGACTTGGCGTTCTCGTCCGAACCACTCACCGAGTAGACCCCGGCGCCGTTCAAGTCCACGCACTTGATTGTCACAGGATTCGCCGAGCCTGCATCGAGCGTGATGATCTGGTTCTTGGCGATGGTCACGCGTTTCGCGCCCAGCGTGTTCACGTATGAAGTGTACGAGGCGCTCGAGTAACTGTTGCCGCGGTCGTAACCGGCAGTGGCGACGGTGATGCCGATGGCGGCGAGGTCATCGATGCAGCCCAGATGGTCCGCGTGGTAGTGCGAGAGGAAGTGGTAGTCCACTGAGGTGATGCCAAGCCCTTGCAGGTAGCTCTTGATGTAAGTGCAGTCGGTGTACACGCCATCGTCGAACAGCGCCGTTTGGCCGTTCGGCGAAACGAGCAGCGCGCCGTCCCCTTGGCCGATCTTCAAGTGGTGGATCTGCAGTTTTCCATTGCCG
Organism: Candidatus Eiseniibacteriota bacterium; assembly: GCA_039917105.1. Classification (GTDB taxonomy): domain Bacteria; phylum Eisenbacteria; class RBG-16-71-46; order RBG-16-71-46; family RBG-16-71-46; genus CAIXRL01. The sequence continues at coordinate 2,659 of JBDSKE010000260.1, forward strand.
GTGATGGCGAAGGCCGCGAGCGGCGCGAGGGCGATCGCGGCGGCAGCGGCCAGGGCGGTGAGCAGCATCCAAGGTGAGCAAAGCCTGTTGCTGGACGGGGCCATGGGGACATCTCCCTTTGGGGAAGGGGAGACGCGCGGGCGCGCGCCGGGGTGGACGCGCACGGGTAGCCGTCATTATGAACGCGCCTCCGTGCACGCCTGCTCGCATGAGCCAAGCCAGCTTGGGCCCCTGCGCTGGGCACCGCAAGCCCGAAGTTGCATTGTTGAAGCGCGCGCTCGCGACCTGCTTGCCGCCAGTCCGGGCAAAGCGCACGAGTCGGGTGCGGTGCCCCAGATACCCCCGCGGGCAACCCCCGCTTTATCCCTCATGTTCCCAACACATCCAGACGATATATGGAGTGTCGAACGGACTCGACTCCATCTGTCCATCCGGGAGTGTGCATGCGCCTGCAACCAGACCCACGCGGCTTCACGCTGATCGAGCTGCTCATCGTCATCACAGTCATGGGACTGCTGATCGCCATGAGTATTCCGAGCTATTCGAGGATCTCGCGCAGCTATCAAGTGAAGGGCGCCGCGGAGAACATCGCCGCGGAGGTCAAGCTCATGCGCTCCAAAGCCATGGCCACTGGCCGCTCCATGACCATCCATTTCGCCATGGATTCCACGAATGCGGGCGACTACCACGTGCATGACACCGGTCGCATCACCAAGTGGGACCTGCCGCGCGGGATTTCGTATGCAAGCGGCAGTGCCGCCGGGTTCACCATCACGCGTGACGGCCGAGTGAATACCTCCAGCTACATCATCCTGCAGAACGATCTAGGGAAGAAAGATACCGTCAGCGTGCAGTTGTCCGGATTGGTGCTCACCCCATGAACCGATCGCCTCGCACTCCGAACCGACTTCGCGATGAGCGCGGTCTCTCGCTCATCGAACTACTCGTCACGCTCATCATCCTGGCCGTGGGCATTCTGGCCGTGGGGCAGATCTTCCCCTCGGGGGCGCGCTCCCAGACACAGGACCGTCTGCTGACCGGTGCGAACTACTGGGCACAGGACAAGGTGGAGTTGCTATCTCGGAAGCGATGGTCGGATGCAGAACTCTCGGATGGCCGCCACCCGGCGGGTACCGCGACGGAGTCGCTCGAGAATGGCCAATGGCAACGATTCTATACCGTCAGCACCATGACCGGCACGCTGATCAATCTCAAATCAATCACTGTCACAGTCAGCTATCGCGGCGCGGGCATCAAGTCGCGTTCGATCTCCACCACGACATACGTGAGGCGATGACCATGTTCCGAATCAGATCTCCCCGGAACCGGCGTGCGTCCGCGGGCTTCACGCTAGTGGAGCTCATGGTCACGCTGGTGATTCTGGCGGCGGTGCTCGTCACCGTCACCCTGATCGTGTTGCGATTCGCGCAGAGCAAGCAGTCGACTGCATCGGCGATGGAATCCGAGCAGGCCGCGCGTGCCGCGCTCGAGATGATCGCGCGTGACCTGCGCTCGGCCGGTTACGGTGCCGACCTGGACTACACGACGCCGCAGCCGGCGATCGCGTATGTCGATTCTTCTGAGATCATCCTGGCCGCGAACTTCGCGCCGTACCCGGATACCACCGCGGGCCCGGGCTTGCCGCTGGCCTACAGCCCCACGGCGAATCCGCGTCCATACACACTGAATGGCACTGCCTGGGCGCCGCCGATCCGGTACCGCACGGGTGCCGAGTTGGTGCGATACACGCTGGATGTGAACAATGACGGCGCGATCAACGCGTCGGATCTCTCGGCCAGTCAGGGCAGTGACGCGCGTCGAACCAAGAATCCCAACGATCTCGTGCTGGTGCGCGAAGTCTATGGCGATTCCACCAGCGGCGCTGCGAACAACAACGGCGGGTCGCAGGAGCGTGTGGCGTTGGTGTCCAAGCCTGGCGCTGGCGTTCCGCCCATGTTCACCGTGTACATGAAGGGGAGCAGCACTCCGTATGACTGGGCGAACGGCCCCGTGCCGGCGAGCCAGTTGTCCCAGATCGAGCGCGTGGCGTTGCGCGTGACGGCGGTGAGCGCGGAGCCGGACAAGAATGGGCGGTACGCGAAGACCACGCTCACCTCCCAGGTCAATTCCATGCGTAGCGTGCCGGACTTCGGCGTCACCACCTACACGGTGGATGGGTATGTCTTCGATGACCGCAATGGCGATCGCTCTTACAACGGGACCGACCAGCCCTTGACCGGTGTGACGGTCCGCCTGGGTACCGCCTATGTGTCGTACACCTCGAGCACGGGTTACTTCTCCATCCGAGCCCCCGCGGGCAACTACACACTGCGCCACACGCCCCCGACCGGCTTTGGCGCGACAGCGCCCGATTCCTTCGCGATCACGCTCGTCAGCAGCGCCGTCACGCGGTCATTCGCCGACACGGCCCGTAGCGGCGGCTATGTGAATGTGAACGTCTACGAGGATGTGGACGGTGATGACACACAGGACACGGGCGAGGGTCCGCTTCCCAGCATTGGGGTCACGCTCGCCGGCGTGACCGGCTATACCGACGCCGCGGGCACGGTCCGGTTGTTCTCAGCGCCGGGCAGCTATAGCGCCCTGGTGACCGTGCCGGATTCGATGGCCTGTACCTCGACGAACCCGCAGACCGGAACCATGACCAATGGCGGTTCGCGCTCGCATTTATTCGGCCTCAAGCGCTCGCCCAATGGCAAGATCCGAGGCCGCGTGTTCAAGGACACCAACAAGAACGGCTCTCTGGATGGCGGTGAAGCTGGCTTGGAGCGAGCCTGGGTGGGCGCCACCACGGACGGGGGTATTTCCATCGCGGGGTACGCTTACACGGATGCGAACGGCGACTATGAGATCGTGACGCCAGCGAACGATCCCCCGCGCACAAAGCCGTACTCCATCTACGTGGTGCCGGTGCCTGGCTTCTATCCCACGGGCAGCACCTCCTACAACGGCATTTTCGTGCAGGCGAGCCAGATCCTGACGGGTAAGAACTTCGGCATGGGAACCTTCACGGTGATCACGCTGAACGCCAGCCGCGTGCTGAGCCTGAGCGCCGTCGACTTGATCGAGCAGGACTATAGCGGCGGCCAGTCCCAATACGCCCGTGCCGACGCCGACCTGGTGCTGGGCGCCGATGCTGGCGGCACGGATAACATCTCGGTGTGGTTCAACGAGTATGCGAACTCGCCGCTCTTCAGTGCCTCCCCGACAGCGACCCGGACTTCGGGGTACACCCGCAATGCGCCCAACTCGGTGTTGTCGATTGCGGCGGACACACTGGACCGCAGCGTTCCCACTGCCCGCCCAGACATCGTCACCGGCACAAAGATCACCGCCGCCGGCAACCTGTTCGTCTGGTTCAACCAGAACTCCGGCTCCAACGAGGGATATCTACCCAACGCCTTCAGCGCCGGACAGAACTACCGCACGAACGACAACGGCGATGCTCAAGCCGTGCTCACTTACGACTGCGCCGGTGGTAACTCGCCCGACATCCTCGTCGGCACCAAGTCGCCCACCACGGGCCGTGGCACATTCGAGGTGTGGCAGAGCAATGATGCCGTCACGCCGACCTTCACACGCCAGGAGATCTATCCGCCTGCTGGCGGGGTTCCGGGTTCGCTCATGGGCGAGGTCACGGCGATGGCATTGGCTGACTTCGACGGGGACGGCCTCAAGGATCTGGTGGTCGGGACCAAAACGGGCACCTATTCGGGCGAGCTCATGTTCTTCAAGTATGTGAGCAAGGTGAACGGCGCGCGGTTCATCTGGCGCAACACGGTCACGCTCTTTGGAGACGCGGTCACCTCCCTGGCCATCACTGACGTGGACCAGGACGGTTGGCAGGACGTGTTGGTCGGGACCCAGCGGGCCTCGAACGATGGTCGAGTGGTCTATTTCCGCAATCGTGCGGGCGCATCGCTTCCGTGGGTGTTCGAGAAGAAGCAGGAATACAACGCCCCTGGAATCGTCCTGTCGATGCACACGGCGGACCTGGGCGGAAGCGCAACGACCAAGGATCTCATCTTCGGGTGGCGCGCGAGCGACACGGTTTATTCCGGCGGCGTTTCGGTCCTGTACCTCGACCTGCTCGGGTTACCCAACAATGGCGTCGATCCTTCAGCAGGGTCCATTTCGAACATGGTGCCCGCTATCGCATCCGCGAACTTCAACTATGGCCTCAACACCACGATTCCGCCCAGCCCCTATCTGACGGACTTCGCTGTCGGCGTGAAGACTAGTTCAACGACCGGTGCGCTCGTGGTGTTCATCCGCTAGGAAAGGAGGACGACATGTCAAAGACACCGCATCATCTCGACAACGAAAACGGCATCGCGCTCGTAGTGGCCATGCTGGTCCTCTTGGTACTCACGCTCCTGGGAATCGTGCTCATGGCCAGCGCGGTCGTGAACCGCAAGGTCGCGGGACACGATCTACGTACCACGAATGCGCTTAATGTCGCCGAGGCCGGTGTCTCTGAAGCGATGGGTCAGCTGCGTGCGAACTCGTCGCTACTCAATGTCGCCAACCCGCGCGCGACTGCACAGATCTTCCTTGCGGTCCCCGGCAATGTGCCCGCGCTGGGCACGGACTCGGTCGGGGTCGCCACCGGCCAGCCGGCCGGAGCCTGGCTCAACTACTCCACCCCAACGCGCAGCCCGGACGCGCTCACGGTTCGTTTCAAGACCGGCGCGAATCGGACGGTGATCTACAAATACGACGCGACTCGCAATCCCAAAATCAATACGGCCACGGGAGTGCCCATCTACGAGGTCGCGGTCACGGGAACAGTAGGCAGCGCCAGACGAAGTGTGGTGGCCGAGGTCATCCAAAAGCCATTCTTTGCGAATTGCCTCGCCGCGCTCACAGCGGATGTGAATATCGGGTTTGTCGGCAATGCCGTGGTCTGTGGCTTCAACCACAGCGCCGACACGCCCTATCCGGCGGGCGAGAACGGTCGGGTGGGAACGAACCCCTGCCTGCCCTATGAGTCCGGCGCCGGCCTGCCGGGATCTTGGTCCAGTGGCACGACCACGAATGGTGGCGCCGCTACTCGCACAGGCAATCCTGCTTACGTCGATAACCAGACCGGGTTCTACCCGGGTCCATGGTCAATGCTCAACATGACACAGGCTGACTTCGTGTCATGGCTGGGGGGTCCCTCTACAAGTGTGCCCGGGAGCCTGTACGGCATCACTTACCTCGACAACAACACCACGATCAGCGACCAGTCCGGTTCCTTCGGCATCCATGGCGCGGTCGGGGAGGGCATGCTGTATGTGGACGGCGACCTCACCCTGAACTCCACATTCACCTACCGCGGCATCGTTTACGTGGAGGGTGATCTCAAAATCAACGGTACAGCGTGGATACTGGGCGGACTCGTGGTGCGAGGGAAGACCGATGTCACCCAGAATGGTGGCTCCACCATCCTTTACAGCAACGATGCCATCACCCGCGCCCTGTCGCAGTACGGCGGACAGTTCGTGACCCTGTCCTGGCGCGAGGTCGACCGGTAGGGGCTCTGGCAAGGTTCACGGCGGGGCCGTCTCGACGCTGATTCCGGCCCCGTTGTATCCTCTGGGTCCCGTGGGCAGCGCCCGAATCCGGTGCGCGGCGGTAGACCCTCTCGCCAAGGAGCTGCGCTGTGTGGAGTCGGATCGAGGACAAGGTCCAGCGTGGAGAACGACTCACCACGGCAGACGGCGTGTATCTCATGACCGAGGCTCCGCTGCTGGAACTGGGCGGGCTCGCGAACGAAGTCCGCATGCAGAAGTCGGACCCGCGCGTGGTCACCTATGTGATCGACACCAATCCGAACTACACGAACTACTGCACCGTGGACTGCCACTTCTGCGCGTTCTACCGCAAGCCGGGTAAGCCCGCCACCGATGGCTATACCCACGACGTCGATGGCGTGATGCAGATGATGGAGGCCGCGCAGAAACTGGGCGCCACCACCGTGCTGCTCCAAGGTGGCCTGAACCCCGAGATTCCCTGGGAGTTCTACCCCACCATCGTGCGCGAGGCGCGAGCGCGTTATCCGCACATCACACCTCACTTCTTCTCGGCGCCCGAGATCCACCAGATGGCCGAAGTGAGCGGGCTCGACCTGAAGGGTGTGCTGCAAGCGCTGTACGACGCAGGCCAACGCACGCTCCCGGGCGGCGGCGCCGAGATCCTGGCCGCGCGCGTGCGCAAGCGAATCTCGGTCAAGAAGGGCGGGCCGCAGGCGTGGCTCGATGTCCACCGCGCGGCGCACCAAGTGGGCATGCGGTCCACAGCCACCATGATGTATGGCCATGTGGAGACCCGCGCCGAGATCATCGAGCACTTCGATCACATCCGCGAACTCCAGGACGAGACGCACGGCTTCACCGCATTCGTGCCGTGGTCATACAAGCGCGGCAACACGCCCATGGAATCCAAAGTGCCACACATCGCAGGGGCTTCCATGTATTTCCGCGTGTTGGCGGCGTCGCGGCTCTACCTGGACAACTTCGACCACATCCAAGCGACTTGGTTCAGCGAGGGCAAGAAGACGGGGCAGATCTCCTTGCACTTTGGCGCCGATGATTTTGGCGGCACGTTGTTCGAGGAGAATGTGCATCTGGCGACCGGGCACCTGAACAAGACCACGGTCGCCGAGGTCGAGACTCTCATCCGCGAGTCCGGCTTCACCCCGGCCCAACGAGATACCGAGTACCACATCCTCAAGACGAGCGAAGGCCCGGAGGCGCTGGCGCATCTGTCGGCCGAGGTGCCGCTGTTCATCGAGAGCCTTCGGGAGTTGCCTGCCGAATACCCGGACCAACTCGAGGGTGAGGAGCCTGGCGCTCCGCTGGTGATGCCAAGCTGACCTCATCGGGGTGAAAACCCCCAATGCCGGGGCTGTCCTCGGGGACAAACGCGGGCTTGTGTGCTGTCGTCCGGACTTCGTAACCTTATAGGTCCTGACAGCGCCCTTTTGAGTTCCCATCTTGCTCGCACAGCATCCGGAGGCACTGCCTTGCTTCGCCGCGCCGTTCGCCTGATCTGTTCTGTGGGTCTGCTGTGGGCTGCATCGGCCCGCGCAATCACGCTGCCGCCCGGCTTCGTCTCCGAGAGCGCTTCGCCCGGCGCGACCTTCCTGATTCCAACCGCGATCGCATTCACGCCAACGGGCCGTATCCTGGTGACCGAGAAGCGCGGGCGCGTCTACGCAATCGGGAATGGCGTCAAAGAAGGTCCACTGCTCGACATCACCGCGGAAGTGCTCGAGAACGGCGATCGCGGCCTACTCGGTATCGCGGTCGATCCGAACTTCGCGGTGAACCGTTATGTTTATCTGCTCTATACCGTTGACCCCGATTCGAACGGTGTCGATACGGACAACGATGCCTTCGGCCGGCTCGCGCGCTTCCAGATGTCGAGCACGGACAGTGCCGTGATCGATCCCGCGAGCCGCACCATCCTGTTGGGGGCCACCTGGCGCACCGGCATCCCGCGCGGATCCGATTCTCATTCCGAGGGCGCTTTGCGCTGGGGCCGCGACGGCAGCCTGCTTGTCAGTTGTGGCGAGGGCGCCCAGTACACCGGCCCCGATGCGGGGGGGCAGGATCCCGGGCTGTTCGGCCCCGGGCGCACCGATCCTATCGAGGATATCGGGGCGTTTCGCGCGCAGTACCTTGCAAGCCTCGGGGGAAAGGTGTTGCGGTTGGATCCTGCCACGGGCCATGGCTACCCGAGCAACCCGTTCTACAACGGAGACGCCACTTCCAATCGCTCGCGCGTCTGGGCTTACGGATTGCGCAATCCCTTCCGATTCACGGTTCGCCCCGGCACGGGCAGCACCAATGCCACGGCGGGAGCGCCAGGCACGTTGTACATCGGGGATGTGGGCTGGATCACTTACGAGGACCTGAATATCGCGCGCACGGGCGGCAAGAACTTCGGCTGGCCATGCTTCGAGGGCATGGGGCCCAGCAACAACTACCAGAGCGCGACCCCAGCCCACGAAAGCTGCTCCAGTATCGGAACTCCCAGCAATCCTTCGCCCCATACGCCGCCTGTGCTGACCCTTCACCACATCAGCACCTCACTTTCGAGTCCGGTGGGCGCGGTGGGCAACAGCATCATCGGCGGAGCGTTCTACACGGCCGATCGTTACCCGAGCGAATACTGGGGCGCCTATTTCTTCTCGGACTTCGGGCAGAACTGGGTGCGGGTCGCGACCTTCGATGCGAACGATGAATTGGTCTCGGTCACGCCGTTCGCGACCGACACCGAGGGCGCGGTGGACTGGGTCACGCATCCTTTGAACGGGGACCTCTACTCGGTGGGCCTCTATTTAAATGAAGTGCGGCGCCTGCGCTACGTCGGCCCCCAACCCAACCGTTCCCCGGGTGCGGTGGCGAGCGGGTCGCCCAAGGCGGGGGCGAGACCCCTGCTCGTGAACTTCAGCAGCGCCGGATCGAACGATCCCGATGGAGATGCTCTGGCCTTCTCGTGGCTGTTTGGTGACGGCTCGGGTGCGAGCGGCGCGAGTGCTTCGCATGTCTACAACTTCCCCGGCCACTACCTCGCCATCCTCACCGCCGACGACCAAAACGGCGGGGAGATGCGCGACACAATCGCAATCGTCGTGACAGCGACCGGTGTCTTTCCGACCACGAGCTTGTTGGATTCCTTCAATCGAGTGGACGGTCCGCTCGGGGCGTCTTGGCTTGGTGCATCGGGCTCACTCACCCTCGACGCTGCCCGCGTCGCGAGCAGTGGGGCGAGTGCAGCGTTGTGGTCCACAGCCGTTGGCGCCGACCAAGAAGCGTTCGTGACACTCGGGGTGAGCGCCCCGGGCACACGCGTGGATGTACTGCTCAAATCACAGAGCGATGCACTTGATGCGCCCCGCATCCGCGTTCGACACGAGATCGACGCTGCGCTGACGCAGGTGAGTGTCTGGGATGCTGTGGCGGGCTGGGTACAGCGCGGCAGTCCGCTCCCAGGTGCCCTCACCGCCGGTCAGC
>JBDSKE010000261.1:0-6282 GCA_039917105.1 Candidatus Eiseniibacteriota bacterium
ACCTGACTTTCCACCCATTCCAGATAGGTGCGAGCGGCCGACGGCAGGTCGGCCCACTTGCGGCACCCCGTGGTGTCGCTTCGCCAGCCTGGGAACGCGCGATACACCGGCCTACACCGCTCGAGCATCCGCGCCGAGGAGGGGAACTCGCTCACCCCGCGCCCGTCCACCTCATAGGCCGTGGCAACACGGAGCTCCTCGAAGTTATCGAGCACATCGAGCTTGGTGACGACCAACTCCGTCAGCCCATTGATGCGCGCGGCATATCGCAATGCGGGCAGATCCAGCCAGCCGCACCGGCGTGGCCGACCCGTCGTCGCACCGTACTCCTCGCCCGCTTCTCGTAGTCGCGCCGCTTCGACCTCGGGCATCTCGGTCGGGAACGGTCCATGACCGACGCGCGTGGTGTAGGCCTTCGTCACCCCCACCACTTCATCCACCACATTGGGTCCAAGCCCGACGCCGAGAGGCGCGCCTGCCGCACTGGCCGGCGATGAAGTCACGAACGGATAGGTGCCATGGTCCAGATCGAGCAGCGTCCCCTGCGCTCCTTCGAGGAGCACGCGCTGGCCCTTGCCGAGCGCGGCGTGCAACTCGACCGACACATCGGCGACGAGTGGTTCGAGCCATACCGCGATCGGCTGCAGACCTTCGTGCAGCGCCTGGCCCGAGAGCGCACGCAGTTCACCGGCGACTTCGGGAAACTCGAGCGCGAGCCGCGCGAGATTGCGGTCCACCTGCGCCACGAAGTGGTCGCGGTCGAATAGATCGCTCACCCGCAGCCCGGTGCGGGCGGCCTTGTCGCGGTAGGCATAGCCGATGCCGCGACCGGTGGTGCCAATGGCGCCGGGCCCGCGCTCCGATGAGGCTTCCACCACGCGATGGTAGGGAAGGATGAGATGCGCCGAGCCAGAGACGCCCAGTTGGGTGCTTGCCGGGATGCCGCGAGCTTCAAGTTGGTCGACCTCGAGTTTGAGCTTCTCCAGGTCAACCACCACTCCATTGCCGATCAGGCAGCGTCGGCCAGGGTTGAGGATGCCGCTGGGCACCAGGTGCAGCACCAGCGTCTCGCCCCTATGGATCACGCTGTGCCCTGCGTTCGGCCCGCCCTGATAGCGCGCCACCATGTCCGCCTCGGCGGAGAGCGCATCGACGATCTTGCCCTTGCCCTCATCGCCCCACTGAGCGCCCACCACGACCTTGCATGACATGAGGTTGGTCCTCCCTGACCGAGATCACTTCGCCGTGGCGGCGAGACACTCCAGCAGGATGTCGGCAGCCTCAAGCCCCGCGCGACGCTGGGCTTCTGCCGTGCTCGCGCCAAGGTGCGGCAGGGGCAGCACGTTCGGCAGCGCCAGCAGCGGATGACCGGCGGGCGCCGGCTCTTGCATGAACACATCCACGGCCGCGGCGCGGAGCCCCCCGCTGGTGAGCGCGGACAACAACGCGGCCTCATCCACCACGCCACCCCGCGAAGCGTTGATCAACACCGCGTCCTTCTTCATCATGGCGAACTCGCGCGCACCAATGCTGCCGCGCGTGTCGTCCTCAAGTGGCACGTGCAACGACAATACATCCGAGGCGCGGACCAACTCTTCGCGCCCCACATGCTTCACCCAATCAAATCCTTCGCCCCCCGAGCGATGCCGCGGATCGTGCTCGAGCACGGTCATGTCGAACGCCCGCGCACGGGTGGCGACCTCGCGGCCGATGCGGCCGAACCCCAGTAATCCGAACGTCCGCCCGGATAACTCACGACCTTGGTACTTGCTCTTCTCCCACACGCCTCGCTTGAGGTCGTTCGACGCAGGCAGCAAGTGCCGTTCGATCGCCAGCAACATCGCGAATACCAGTTCGGCCACCGACACCGAATTGGCGTTGGGGGTGTTGCGGACCTGCACGCCGTGTGCTTCCGCGGCGACCTGATCGATATTGTCGAGCCCCGTGCCCGCACGAACCACGACTTGTAGCGTGGAGGCGCCGGGAAACACGTCCGCGGTCACTTTCGTGGCGCCGCGCACCAGGAGGCCCTGCACACCCACGAGCGCCGCGATCAGATCGGCACCCTTGAGTGCATTGCCCTCGATGACTTCGTGTCCGGCGGAGCGGATGCGTTCGACCGCTACCGCGTCCACTTTGTCGCAGACCAATACCTTCACGCCGCCTCCCATGCGCGGCGTGCGGCCTCGATCGCTCCCGTCGCCGGGTGGCCGAGCGCGTTCGTGCACTCTTCCAGAGCACCGAGCACGACATAGCCATCCGACAGATCGTACGAGCCCATGTGGCCGATGCGGATCATCTTGCCCTTCATGTGATCCTGGCCGCCCGCGACGGTGATGCCGTGCGTCACGCGCAGGCGCTTGACCACCGCGCTGGCATCCACGCCTGCCGGCGGCTCGAGCGCCGTGACGCCGTTGGCCGGGCTCTTGGAGAACAGGGTCCAGCCGAGTTCCTGCGCGCCGGCCCGGATTGCGGCGGCAAGCCGCGCATGGCGTTGGTGTACGCCCGCGAGCCCTTCCTCCTTCATCATGGCGATCGCTTCCTCGACCGCGAAGATCAAACTGACCGCCGGGGTCCACGCGCTCTCACCCGCGGGGAGTGACTTGCGGGCCTTGCGCAGGTCCCAATAGAACCGCGGCAACTTCTCGCCCTCGATCGCATCCAGCGCCCAAGGCGCGATGCTCAAGGTGGCCAGGCCGGGGGGCGACATGAGGCCCTTCTGCGAACCGGTGATGACCACATCCACTCCCCACTCGTCCTGCGGCAACGGATGCACACCCACGCCGGTGATGGCGTCGACTATGAATCGCCTGCCCGCGGCCCGAGTGACCTTGGCGATGCCCTGGATGTCGTACACCGTTGCAGTCGAAGTCTCGCTCTGGGTTGCGAACACGGTGGTGATGCTGGGGTCGGCGGCCAATTTCCTCTGGACCTCGGCGGGTTCGATCGAGTGTCCCCAGGGAACCTCGACGGAATCGTACGGCACGCCATAAGCCTTGCAGATGTTGGCCCAGCGCTCGCCGAACTTGCCGCCCACCAGGACCAGCGCCTTCTCGCCGCGTGCCATGAAGTTGACGACCGCTGCTTCGAGCGCGCCGGTGCCGCTGGCCGCGATCATCAACACTTCGCCCTGCGTCTGATGCAACCACGCCAGGTCGGCGGTGACCTTCTTGAACGTCGCGCGGAAGGCGTCGGTGCGGTGATGCGGTTGGACCCCCGACATTGCGCGCAGGATGCGTACGGGAATCTCGACCGGTCCGGGCGTGAACAGACGCGGGCGGGTGCTGGTCCTGGGGCTGGTGGCTGCCGGCGTCACGGTCATGGCGTCAGAGTCCTCTCGCCTCAATGGGCGTACGATGCCGGGTCATCCGGCAGCGGGTCGGACTGCTTGGGCGGGGTGCGGTCGAGCGCATGCTCAAGCACCTCGTCCATGGTCTCGACCTGAATGAACGTGATGTCGTTGCGCACTTCCTCAGGCAGCTCAGCGAGGTCCTTGGCGTTTGCCTTGGGCACCAGCACGGTCTTCATGCCAGCCCGGCGCGCCGCCACCGATTTCTCGTTGAGCCCACCGATGGGTAGGACCGTGCCGCGCAATGTGATCTCGCCGGTCATCGCCACATTGGGCAGCGTCGGCACCCCGGTCAATGCGGAGACGAGCGCCGTTGCCATGGTGATGCCGGCCGATGGACCATCCTTGGGCATCGCGCCCTCGGGCACATGCACATGCACATCGATGTCGCGATGGAACCACCGGTCGAGCCCCAGTTGTGAGGCGCGCGAGCGCGCATAGCTCATGGCCGCCTGCCCCGACTCGCGCATCACGTCACCCAGCTTACCCGTGAGCATGAGGTCGCCCTTACCCGGCAGGATGCTGACTTCGATGGTCAGTAGCTCGCCGCCGGTCTCGGTCCATGCCAGGCCGTTGGCCACGCCCACACGAGAACCGCGCTCGACCTCGGTTTCGAGCCAGCGCTGCGGCCCGAGCAGCTTGGTCAGGTCTTTGGGCCCGATCTTGAACGTGCCTTCGAGCTTTCCTTCCGCCTTCTTCTTCGCCACCTTGCGGCACAGGCTCGCGATCTCGCGCTCCAGGCTTCGCACCCCCGCCTCGCGCGTCCAACCGTGTGCCAGGTCGCGCAGCGCCGTCTCGCTGATGGCGATGTCCTCCTCGGCAAGTCCGGCCGAGGCGACCTGCTTGGGGACAAGGAAGCGCTTGGCGATCTCGACCTTCTCGGTCTCCAGGTAGCCGGGCAGGCGGATGACCTCCATGCGGTCGACGAGCGGGGCCGGAATGGAATAGAGCGAGTTGGCCGTGCAGATGAACATCACCTGCGACAAATCGAAGTCGACTTCGAGGTAGTGATCGTTGAACGTGTGATTCTGTTCGGGATCCAGCACTTCGAGCAGTGCGCTCGAGGGGTCCCCCCGCCAATCGGCGCCCAGCTTATCGATCTCGTCGAGCAGGAATACGGGGTTACGGCTGGCGGCTTTGCGCAGACTCTGGATGACGCGACCCGGCATGGATCCGATGTAGGTGCGGCGATGACCACGGATCTCGGCCTCGTCGCGCACGCCGCCCAAGGCGACGCGGACGAAGCGCCGGCCCAGCGCACGGGCGATGGACTTGCCGAGCGAGGTCTTGCCCACACCCGGGGGGCCCACGAAGCAAAGGATCGGGGCCTTGTTCTTGCCCGTCAGCTTGAGCACCGACAGGTATTCGACCAACCGCTCCTTGACCTTCTTGAGGCCGAAGTGGTCCTCGTCGAGCACGCGTTGGACGTTCGCGATGTTCAGGTCGTCCTGAGTCGTCGTGCGCCATGGCAGTGCCGCGAGCCAATCGATGTAACTGCGCACCACCGTGGCCTCGGGCGACATGAAACTCATGCGGGAGAGCCGGTCCAGTTCCTTGGTGGCTTTGGCGCGCACTTCGCGCGGCATCTTCGCCTTGCGGATCGCCGCCGAGAGTTCCTCGAGCTCGCTGGAGAACTCGTTCTGGTGTCCGAGTTCCTTGCGGATCGCCTTCAACTGCTCGTTGAGATAGAACTCCTTCTGGTTCTTGTGCACCTGCGAACGCACCTGACCCTCGATCTTGCGCTCCAGGCGCACGATCTCGAGCTCGGCGGCACGCGTCTCCGACAACAGTCGCATGCGATCCGAGGTGCTACGTGCCTCGAGCAACTTCTGTTTGGCCGGCACCTTCACAAGCAGGTGCGCACTGAGCGTGTGCGCGAGTTGTTCAGGGTCAGCAATGGATTGCGCGGTGGCCAGCACTTCATCGGGGATGCGCCGGTGCAGGTGGACATAGTCCTGGAACAGCTGCAGCGTATGCCGCGTCAGGGCTTCTGTTTCGGCGCCTTTCTCGGGCGCGTCGCTGCGCGGCTCGACCTGCACCATGTAATAGTCGTTCGACCACTGGAAGCGCACCGCTTCGGCGCGCGTCAGTCCCTCGACCAGGACGCGCATGGTGCCGTCCGGCAATCGGAACAACTGCAGCACTCGCACGACCGTGCCGATCTTGTGCAGCTCGTCATGCTGCGGGTCCGCGACTTCACTGCGCTTCTGCGCCGTCACGAACAGCATGCGGTCGCGCGCCACGGCCTTCTCGATTGCATTGATGCTGGGCAGACGTCCCACCAACAGGGGAATCGTCATGTAGGGGAAGACCACCACATCACGCAGGGGCAGCAGTGGCAGCCGGTCGTGGAACTTGAAAGTCTCCTCCCCGCGCTTGAGCTCGATCAGGCTGCCCTTGCTGGGGTTGTCTTTCTTGTTCCGCGTGCCGGGTTTGGCTGAGCCCTTGGCCTTTTTGGTGGCCTTGCTGGCCTCGATGGCCTTGCTGGCCTTGGCGGGATTGGCGCTCGGTGCGGGCTTCGCAGCCTTCGCGGTGCCGCGCTTGCGGGGCTTGGTCAGGGACAAGCGGACTCCTCACTCGTCATGAAAAGATAAAGGGCCGGTCGCAGAAGCGACCGGCCCGTGGATTGCGTCGGGATGTGCGAGGGAGTCCTCGCACCGATCAGGCTTCCTTGCGTCGTTTCTCGCGCTCGCCGCGGAACGTGAGGAGCGGCGGGGCGCCGTTCAGGATGCATTCTTTGGAGATGGTGCAGCCGATCACGTCGGACCGCGACGGGATGTCGTACATCACCTCCAGCATCGCTTCTTCGATGACTGCGCGCAAGCCGCGCGCCCCGGTCCCGCGGGCGATGGCATGGGTCGCGATGGCCTTGAGGGCATCCTCGGTGAAGTCGAGCTTGACGCCCTCCATATCGAGGAAACGCTGGTACTGCT
>JBDSKE010000262.1:0-9913 GCA_039917105.1 Candidatus Eiseniibacteriota bacterium
GGCGCAATGGTGGTAGCGGCAATGGGTTCGTGGACAGAACGGGGGGAGGAAATCGACCAGGGATGCGGACATGCCTGCTGGTCCCTGCAGGGACCACGCCAGCAACATTCTCCGCTCCACAACCTAGTCTTTAAATACACTCTCCCCCACGGGCATCCCCTCCAACACCAGCTGCGCCGGCTCGTCCTTCACCAGATACTCGAACTGGGCCCGGAACTCATCCAGCGTCAGCCCCAGGGTCGCCGCGAACTTGGCCAGTTCGTGCGGGTCGTCGAAGTCGTCCCGACGCAGGCGGATCATGTAGCGGCGCGCGATCGAGTACCGCGTCGAGTGCACGTCCACCAGGCGCACCGCGGTGCGGCCCGTTGCCGGATCGACCAATTCGTCAAAGGGCACCGGCACGAACCGGCCGGCCTGCAGGGTCACGACCGCACCATTGCCTCCCTGCAGCAGGTACTTGGCGGCGCAATAGCCCAGGTCGCGTGAGTACTCCATGTCGTACGCGACCGGGTCGGCACACCGCAGTTCGTAACCCACGTTCTTGGCCACGATCGTGCTTTTGACCCCGAACTCGCCCAGGCGCAGCTCGACCGCGTGCTTGAGGATCTCGCCGATATTCACCTCAGCGATCCGGACATGACCGTGCGCATCGCGTTCGGCGTTCTCGAGTTGCGCCAGGTCGGCGGGATCGATGTCGAGCACGACGCCCTCCGCGATCACGGCCACACCATCGCGGCGGCCATCGTTCATCCGTTTGATGATCGCGCCCACCAAAGTGTCCACCAGCGTCTTGAGTCGGATCGGACGCTTGCTGAACTCCTCGGGGATCAGTGTGAGCGTGGCGCCCACCGCCTTGCCGATGCCCAGCGCCAAGTGGCCCGCCTTGCGTCCCATGGCAATCACGAAATACCAACGCGAGGTGGTCTTGGCGTCCACCAGCAGATTCTTCACGATTTCCACGCCCACATGCCGGGCGGTCTGGAACCCGAACGTATCGACATGCGCCGGAAGGTGCAGGTCGTTATCGATGCTCTTGGGCACATGCACCACGTGGATCCGGCCCTTGCTCTGGCGCTCCAGACACAGCGCGGAGTAGGCCGTGTCATCCCCGCCGATAGTGACCAGCCCGGTCACCTCCATGCGCAATAACGAAATCACGGCGTTCTCCAGATGCTCGGGACTCTGGGTGGGATTCGCACGCGAGATGCCGATGTGCGATCCGCCGCGGAAGTGGATGCGGCTCACGCCGGCGATGGTCAGCGGCTTCACATGGTCAATGTCGCCTTGAATCAGCCACTCGAAGCCGTCCTCGATTCCCACCACTTCGACACCTTCGACGCAGGCGCGGATGGTGGCAGCGCCGATCACGGCATTGATCCCGGGCGCTGGACCGCCGCCCACCAGGATCGCCATCTTCTTGCGATGCGTCATGAGTCTCCCTCCCTTCGCCCGACCCGCACCTAGAGCCGCACTTCGACCACGTGATCACGACCGTCCGAATGCGGTGCGATGGTCCAACCAAGCATCGCCTTCCCATCCACTTTCACGCCGCGAGTACCTCCACGTTTGACCGTGATGTGGTAGGTGGCGCCGCGGAAAACTCGCTTCATGGTGAATCCCTTCCAATGCGGCGGAATGCAAGGTTGAACCAGCAGGCCATCGAAGGTGGGACGCACGCCCAGGATCCACTCCGTGCTGATCCGGAACAACCACGAGGCGGAACCGGTATACCAAGTCCAGCCGCCGCGACCATTGAAGGGCGAATCGGGCCCATCGACATTGCCCGGAGTCACATACGGCTCGGCGACATAGTGGTCGGGGTCCTGGGCCCGGTACACCGGACAGAAGCTGGTGTAGAGCTTCCACGCTTGCGCTGCACGACCCAGTTTGCACTCGGCCTGGATCGCCCACACGCCCGCGTGCGTATACAGTCCACCGTTCTCGCGAGAGCCGGGCGAGTAGCGCGTCAGGTAGCCAATCGACTCATCCACGGTGCGATACGCCGGCGCCAACAACAACGGGCCGTATGGCTTATACAGATGCCTCGCCATGGCTTTGAGCAGCTTGGAGACACGCGCCTTGGGCGCCACATCATGCAGGACCGCCCACGTCTGGGCGTTCAGGTAGATGCGGCCATCGATGTTCTTCTTGGAACCAATCACCTCGCCACTGTCCTTGGTCGCACGCTGATACCAATCGCCATCCCAGAAATGCAGGTTCACGGCTTTACGCATTGCGGCGGCCGCTCGCGTGTAGCGCGAGATGCGTTTGGCGTCGGGCTTGGCGCGGCGTGACTCCATATCGCACCAGCCATCCAGGATGCCGATCAGGAAGTGCGCGAGCCACACGCTTTCGCTCTTGCCCTTCAGGCCGATCGCCGAGAGCCCATCATTCCAATCGCCCGCCCCCATACGCGGCACGCCGCGCGGAGAGAGGCGGGTCCAGAACGAATCGATCGCCCGCAGGCAATGCTCCTCGATCGAATAGGACTCTTTTGTATACTGCTTGGGTGCGGTGAGGAATGGCACATCGTCCGCGAGGACGGAGTAATCCCCAGTCTCCCGGATATAGTTGAGCGTCACGAACGGGAGCCACAACAGGTCGTCGTTGAGCGGCTTCTTCAGGCCTTCCTCGGTGAGCGGATGCCACCAATGGTACGCCGTGCCGTCGGTGAACTGGTGCGCCGCATGCAGTCGGATCTGGCGCCGCGTGTGTTCGGGTGCGAGCGGCAGGAACACCTGCGAGTCCTGCAGTTGGTCGCGGAACCCATACGCCCCGCCTGTCTGGTAGTACGCCGTGCGTCCCCACAACCGGCACGAGATGCTCTGGTATTTAAGCCATGTGTTCGTGAGCACGTCGAAGGCTGCATTAGGCGTACTCACCTCGAGCGGCGACAAGAGCGTGTCCCAGAACTTCTGCGTCCTGCGGAACGCTGCCATCACCTGCTTGCCCGTGCGATATCGCTTGGCCAGCTTCAGCGCTTCCGGGCGCGTTTGGGCTTGGCCCAGCGTGAAGATGACCTCTTTCGTCTCGCCCGGCTTGAGCGTGACCGGAATCTGTAATGCGCCAATGCCGTCCTGCCACTTGCCCGTCAGGTTCGAGAGCTTCTTGGCTTTCATCGCCGCCGGCGCGGCGAGCGAACCGTACTGGCCGAGGAAGCGCTCCTTGTCGCTCTCCCATGAAAACGGCTCCACCGATGACGAAAGGAACGCGACATGTGGCCACTCGACATTCCACGCCTGCCCACGGCCATGCTCGGTGATGGTATTGAGGCGCTTGGTCGCCAACATCGCGTGTGAACTGCGAACCACTTCGGTCTCAATGAAAAGCTTGTGAAACTCGCGGTGCGTGTCGGGCGATGGCCCCAGGTTCCATTCGAGATAAGTGAACACATCGAGCTTGCGCGTACGGGGAGTGAGGTTGGTGAGTTGTACGTACCAGACCTCGCAGGTCTCACCTGGCGGGACGAAGATCGTGTACTCGGACTCGATTCCCTCATTGACGGACTCGATGACCGTGTAGCCGACCCCGTGACGCACCTGGTAACGCGAGGGTTTGGCTTTGACCGGCTGCCAGCCGAGCGACCAGTGCTTGCCACTATCCCCGTCGCGGCAATACAGGAACTTGCCCCACTCATCCTTGACGAGGTCCTGCTCCCAACGATTGAGGCGATTGTGTTGGGCGTGCATGCACCACGAGTAGCCAGAGCCGCCCTGCGAGATCACGGTGCCGTACTGACCCGGGCAGATGACATTGACCCATGGCTTGGGCGTATCGGGCCGGGTGATGATGTATTCGCGGCCGTCCGGCGAGAAGTTGCCATAGGCGTTCGCTCGCAGCTTCTTCATGGGGCGCATGCTCCTGTGATATGAGTTGTCACGAAGAATGCCAGCCGATGGGCGCCCCCGTCCAACCGTGGCAGGGCCTCAGGCACCTGTACGCGGGAAGAAGGTCTTCCCCAACAACTCGTCCGGCAGGTGCTGTTGATCCTTCGCACCCTTGGGATCATCAGGCGCGTAGGCATAGCCGGAGCCATAGCCCAGTTCCTTCATGAGCTTCGTGGGCGCATTCCGGATCACCAGTGGCGGCGGCAATGATCCGCTCTGCTCGATCTCGGCCATGACCGCCTTGTACGCCACATACACCGCGTTGCTCTTGGGTGCCTGCGCCAGATGCACCACTACTTGCGCCAGCGCCAACTCCCCTTCGGGTGAACCGAGCTGGTGGAACGCTTGGAACGCGGCAGTTGCGACCAGCAGCGATTGCGGATCGGCCTCGCCCACATCCTCGCTGGCGAATCGCACCAAGCGTCGAGCGATGTACAGCGCATCCTCGCCCGCTGCGACCATGCGGCCGAACCAATACAGGCTCCCGTCCACATCGGAGTCCCGCAGGCTCTTGTGCAACGCACTGATCAGGTTGAAATGCTCTTCGCCCGCGCGGTCGTAGCGCAGGTGCCGGCGTGACATGGCCCCCCGGACATCGTCGGCGGTGATGGCCCGCCCTTCCGCCTGGGCGCTGGCGGCAGCGATCTCGAGCGTGGTGAGCGCACGGCGCGCATCACCATCGGCGGCGGCGGCCAATAGGTCGATCGATTCCTCACTCGCGTGCATCGCTCCCGCCAGTCCATGCGGTGATGCCAGGGCACGGACCAACAACTGCTTCACGTCTTCCGGCTGTAATTCCTTGAGCACCAGCACGCGCGCCCGCGAGAGCAGCGCGGAGTTCACCTCGAAGCTGGGATTCTCGGTGGTGGCACCGATCAAAACGATATCGCCGCGCTCCACATGCGCCAGAAAAGCGTCCTGTTGTGCCTTGTTGAAGCGATGGATCTCATCGACGAACAGCAGCGTTGGCTTGCCCGTGCGCGTGCGCGCACGCGCCGCCTGCTCCATCACTTCCTTCACTTCCTTGATTCCACTCAGCACCGCGGACAATTGTACGAATGGCACACCGGCCGTGCGTGCGATCAATCGCGCCAATGTCGTCTTGCCTGTGCCGGGCGGGCCCCAGAGCACGATGCTCGACAGGTGCCTGCCACTGCGCATCAGCGCAACCGGGCTGCCCGGCGCGAGGATGTGTTGTTGCCCCACCAACTCCTCGAACGTGCGCGGGCGCATGCGATCCGCCAAAGGAGCGGTCGGGCCGGGCTCCTCGATGCCCCCCTTCAGCGGCAGGGCCGGCTCGCCGAACAGGTCCTCGCTCATGCCGAATCGCCGGGGCTTCGCTCGTGCCATAGGAGCAGGCGCTGCAAGGCATCCTCGACCGTGCTCGGGCGGCCGAGCGCGACGCCGCTCGCCTCGAGCTTCTGGAACAACTCCGCCAGCACCGGCGGCTCGATGTTCGTCGACTTGAGCAGCTCGACGTCGCGGAAGATCTCGGCCGGCGAGCCCTGCGCCACGATCTCGCCGCCCGTTTTGAGCACGTAGACCTTGTCAGCGAGCGATGCGACCAACTGGACGTCATGCGTCGCCACCACGAGCGTGACGCCATGCTCCCGATTGAGGTGGTTGAGGAGCTCGACGATCTCGTTGCGACTCGCGGGATCCAGTCCCTCGAAGGGCTCGTCGAGCACCAACAGTTCAGGCTCCAGCACCAGTGCGCCAGCAAGGGCGACTTTGCGCTTCTCGCCACCAGACAAGTAATGACACACCTTGTGTTCCAAGTGTGCGATGCCCGTCTTGGCGGAGGCCGCACGCACCTTCTGGTGCACCTCTGCGTCGGTGTAACCATAGTTACGTGGGCTGAACGAAACATCGTCGAACACGGTGGGCGCGATGATCTGCTCGTCGGCGTTCTGCAGGAGCACGCCGACGCGTTCGCGGATCTTGCTGAATTGCTTTGCCGGATCCACGCCGAACACGCGTACATCGCCCTCCTGGGGCGTGAGTAGGCCGAGGATGTGATACAGCAGCGTGCTCTTGCCACAACCGTTAGGCCCCAGGATGACCACCCGCTCGCCTGCATTGACCACGAAATCCAGGCCGCACAGATGCACGGTGGTGCGGTCGGGGTAAGTGTGCCGGACGCACGAGACATGCACGATCGGGATGCTCATGCAGGCCTCCACCCGCCCAGGACCACGGCGAGCGCGACCACCCAGAGCGCTGTGGCGAGCACCCAACGGTCCTCCCGGGTCGGGGCGAGATAGTGTCGGCATCCGCAGATCCGCCCGGAGTGCCCCCGCAACAGCATCGTCTGGTACAGGCGATGGCTTCGATCGAACCCCGATAGCACCAGCGTTCCCACGGCCTCCCCCATCATGCCCGCGCGCCGTGCGGGTGAGCCCGTCATGGCGCCTCGCAGGGACAACGCCTTCCACAGTCGCTCCATGCGCTCCAATAGTGCGAACACCGCTCGGTAGGTCAGGAACAGACTGTCACCCACCACCCGCGGCAGGACGCGCGACAGCGGCGCGAAGAGGTCCGGATAAGGCGTGGTGCCCACGAGCCACATGGCCGTGAGGCTGGAAATCATGGGCCGCATGAGCAGCACGAATGGCTCCACCCGATCGCCCGTCCAATGCGCGAAGACGAAGACCGCGCTGAACAGCACCGGGGTGGCGGCGGCGGCCCCGATGAGTGCCACCGGAAGTCGGGCCGAGAAGCACAGCAGTAGCGAGGTGGCCAGCAGGCCCAATAAAGTGCCCCACGATGCAGTGAAGACCGCGAGTACCACGAACAGCAGCGTGAGCCCCATCTTGCTGATGGCGCTCGCGCGGTGCCACGGCGAGCGGCCGGCGCTGGCGAGATAGTCGATCTGGGCGAACGTGTTGATCATGGGAGCCTACGTCAAAGTCCCGCGGTCGCGCGGGCGTGATCGAGGCCCGGCAGCGCCGGCAGCAAGTCCGGGCGCACCCGGGACAGGAAACGCGCCAGACCATACGCCAGCAACGACTCGAGCGCGATGGCACCCACCAGCATGGGTACGAGCACGGTCAGCAACAGCCCGCCTTGCAGGAAGCGCAATCCTTCCGCCATTTCGTGCTGGCCTGCGATGCGTGGCGTGAGCCGAACGCTGAGCCATAGCGTCAGCACCCAGACCAGGGTGGACACCAGTTGCGAGATCGCCGTGGCCAGTGCCATGGCATGGGCGGGGCCCCATCGCTGCGCCGACATCAAGTAGATGCTGCGCGAGAGCACAGCGCCAAGTCCCAGCACGAGCGTGTTCAGTCCCACGACGGTGAAGCCCCCCTGCCCCATCAGCGCGAGGATCAAGGTGACGACGAAGCTCACCTGGAACCCGCCCCAACCCCCGAGCAACACGCCGACCGGGCCCGAGAGCGTCATGCAGTAATCGAACGCCGTGATCGGCACGGGAATCGCCATGACCGCGAGCATGATTCCGCCCAACGCGCTCTGGAATGCGATCCGCTGCGGTCCGAGGTGGCGCGTGGATCGCGCCGACAGGATGAGCAGGAGGCCGGCGAGCACGGCACCGATGATCCAGACGATCGGGGGCAGGACACCATCGGGGATGTGCAGGTGCGACACAGGAGGTTCCTTGGCGAAGGGAGAATCGTGGCTATTGCGCCCAGGCGAGCGTCACTCCGGCAGCGGTGGCGCCGCAATCCGCAAGCACCTCGAGACAGGCATCCAGCGTTGCGCCCGTGGTGAGCACATCATCGACGAGCAGGATACGGCGTCCCGCCAGGCGCTTGGGATAGCGCGCCACGAATGCGCCCTGGAGGTTGCGCCGCCGCGCCGCGCCACCCAGACGCGCCTGGGGCTGCGTCGCTCGTGTGCGAAGCAGTGCGCCCGGCCAGCGCGGCGCGGCGAGCGAATCGGCCAGCGCGTCGGCCAAGCAAGCCGCTTGATTATATCCACGCTCGCGCTCGCGCACGGGATGCAGCGGCACCTCGAGGACCAAATCGGGGCGGCGCCACGCCTGCGGCACCGCTGCCGCGAGTGACTCGCCCAGCGCAAAGGCAAGCGCGGGGCGCTCCGCATATTTGAAGGCCTGCACCAGTTCTGCGGCGCGATCGTCGTAGAGCCATGCGACGAACACCTGGTAGCCCGCGTGGCGCGAACAGGGCGCGGGTTCATGGCCCGCTGCCAGACAGCGCGCGCACAGCGGTGTGCCCAGGCGAGGGATGCGCGCGAGGCATGCATCACACAGCATGCGCGAAGGCTCGGCCGCTTGGCCGCATCCGGGACAGCGTTGCGGCAGCGCGAACGCCGTCACGTCGGCAGCCAGGGCCGTAGCGAAGCGCACGAGCGGGCCCGCGTTCATCGCGGCCAACCCACCGCCCGTGCGAGCGGCTCGAGCGGGACTTCCTTGCCCAGCCACAGCGAGAGCGAGCGGCGCGCCTGGTGAACCAATAGCCCCAGCCCATCGATCGCGTGGATCCCCAAGCGGCGGGTGGCCAGCACCCACGGCGTGAGTTCGGGCTGATACGTGAGGTCGACCACGAGCGCGGTCCGCGCCAGCGCTGCCGGATCCGCAGGCCCCTCGGCGCCGGTCAGTGGGGTGCAGTTGACCACCACGGTCGCGTCCTTGAACGCGTCGCCCTCCTCCGCCGACCTCCACCCCAGGAATCGGGGCTGCAGCCCTTCGCCCCAGGCAAACTTCGCATCGTCCGGCTTGCGTGCACTTACAAGCAGGTCACGACAGCCTGCCCACTCCAGCGCGAGCGCCAGACTGCGTGCTGCCCCACCCGAGCCGAGCAAGAGAACCCGTTGCTGCGCAGGGTCATAGTGCAGTTCCTTGAGTAGATCGATGAAGCCAGGGCCATCGGTCGTCTCTCCGAACCAGCCGTCCTCCCGAAAGGCGATCGTATTGACCGAACGCGCCCGCTCCGCCCCGACCGAAGCACGCGCCACCATATCGAGCCCATGCTCCTTGAGCGGGTAGGTGAGATTGCAACCCACGAACCCACGCGTGGAAAGATCATGCAGGCGTTGCTCGAGGTCGCCGACCGGGGTGCGAGCGGCGTACGGAATGCATCCCAGGCCCAGTGCCGAACACCCGGCACGGTACAGGTCGGGCGACCTCGTGTAGCGCAGCGGGTCGCCCAAGACCGCGATCTGGACCGTCTCGCTCACGCGACCGTCTTGGGCGCCGCTCGGCGCAGGCGCAGGATCATGAGCGTGCCGAACAGTGCCATGCCCACGCTCATGATCTGGCTCTCGGTCAGTTCGAGTAGTCCCATGCGCAGCAGCACCGCTTCGGATTCGTAGGCGCGCGTCATGTCGATCGGAAGGCGCAACAGAGCGAACGCGATGATGAAGCTCCAGAAAAGAACCCCCGGCACGAGGAAGCGCTTCCGTGCCAGCCACAGCACAGCGAACAAGCCCAATCCGACCGCTGCGTTGTAAAGCTGCGAGGGATGGACGGGGGTATCGCCGAACTCGAGGTAAGCGAAGGAGTCATGCGGAAAGTGCACACCCCAAGGGAGCAGCGTGGGCTTGCCGTAACAGCAGCCATTCATGAAACAGCCGACACGCCCGAACATCGTGCCCAGTGCAAGCGAGGGCGTGAGTGCATCTGCCACCACCCACATTGGCAGGCCGAATCGCCGCGCCGCCAACAGGCCCGCGAACACCCCCGCCGCGATTCCGCCATACAGCGTGAGTCCGCCCTGCCAGAGTGCGAAGACGCTCCCCCACTCGCGACGGAACTCCTGAAGATGCTCCATCACATAAAGAAGCCTCGCACCCAGGATCGAGGCGACCAGAGTGATGAGGATCACATTGACGAGTTTGTCCTCGTCGAGATTCCGGCGCCTGGCTTCGCGCAGGCCCAGCCATGTGCCGACCAGGAACGCGATGGCCATCATCAAGCCGTACCAACGGATGTGCAGGGGTCCCAGATGCAGGAGATCCGGATGCATCAAGACTCCCGACGCCGCAGCGCCACATTCTGAAGAAGACCGATCTGGATACAGTTGACGATGAGGGCGGTGCCGCCGTAG
>JBDSKE010000263.1:0-14507 GCA_039917105.1 Candidatus Eiseniibacteriota bacterium
GTTGCCACTGCGCGCGAGGACATGTCGATCACCACGATGCCCGCGAGGGTCGCGACATACGCCCGGGTGCCATCGGGCGAGACGGCCACACCCTTGCCACCGGCCGAAACTGTGGTGGTGGTCACCACCAGATCGGCCGTGCCGCTGTTGGGATTCGTATCGATCCACCGCAACGTGCTGTCCCCTTCGCACACCACCACGACGAACCGGCCGTCAGGCGTGGCGGCGGTCGCGACGGGTTGTTTGCCCACCGGGATCGTCAGGATCACGGTGTGGTAGGGCGGCGAGGCAGGGAGAGTCCCGAACACGCTCACGTCATCCCCGCCGTGATTGGCGATGTACGCGCGGGTGCCGTCGGGAAGCATACTGATCGCCACTGGCTCCAAGCCCACCGAGAACGTCCCGAGCGCCGCCACATTCTGCAGGTCGAGTGCGGTCACCGTGTTCGTGAGCGAGTTGGTGGCATAGGCCCGGGTGCCGTCCGGCGTCACCGCGATCGAGCGCAGCCCACCATCGCCGGCGATATCCGCGAGCTTGCCGCCCACGGAAGTATCCGGTGCGAGCACGATGAAGTTGACCGGGTTCGAGGAGTTCCCACCGGTCTGTACGATCACCTCGCCCGAGGTGCCGGCCTGCGGCACGCGCACCACCAATGAGGCATTGCTGGCGCTCAGGACCGGAGCGATCCGACCATGCATGACGACCGTGTTGAGCGCGGGCACCGGGTTGAAGCCCGACCCCGAGATCACGATCGAGGCCCCGGCCGCTGCCGCCGGTGGTGTGATTGTCGTGAGCGAGAGGCTTGGCTGGACCTCGGTGCGGAAGGTCGATGTGGCACCGACTGCGAGCGCCTGGCCATCCGTGTCCAATGTGCCCGAAGCAATACTGAGGACGCATTGGGTGTCGAAGGGCAATGGGCTGGTGGGACGGAAGAACACATCGCGCCCGCCCTGCTCCAAGCGGATCGTGCCCGCACGAGGCAGACCATTAGCGGTCAGACCAAGGGCCTGGGTCACCGAGGCAAGGTCCATCGGTTGGTTGAACCGAACGACCAACTCGGTATTCGTATTGATCCCACTCGCGCCGTCCGACGGACCGAGGTCGGTGACCACCGGCGCGATAGCGGCGTTATCAAGTGTGGCAACGGCACTGACCACGATCGGCGCCGTGCCCAGGATGGGAGCGTCGATGGCGATCTGCGGGTTGGCCACACTCCGGTTGGAAAGGGTCCATGCCACGGACGCCTCACCATTGGTGTCGGTGAGCTTCACGCGGCTGGTGACGCCATCGCGGAAGTCGAGCGACCCGTGCGTCGCATCGGGCAGCGTGAAGTGCACCTGAACGCCAGTCTCGGGCTGCCCATTCGCATCGACGAGCCGCACCCGGATAGGGGTGGGCAGTGTCGTGCCCGGGGCCGCACCCTGTGCGCCCCCCGCCAACAGTGACATCGCGGCGGCATCGCTCAGTTGATAACGGTGAAGTCTGGGCGCTGGCCAGGCTGTGGTGGGCGGTCCCGTGAGGGTGTTCTCGGTGACCCACACGCTCCGCCCATCGCGCGAGTTCCCGATTGCTCCAGGTACGTACGGTAGGTCGATCGCGGCGGTGGCCACTGCGTTATTGGCGACGTCGGTGAGCCATATGCGTTGGCCGTCCAACATGA
Organism: Candidatus Eiseniibacteriota bacterium; assembly: GCA_039917105.1. GTDB lineage: Bacteria > Eisenbacteria > RBG-16-71-46 > RBG-16-71-46 > RBG-16-71-46 > CAIXRL01. The sequence continues at coordinate 1,661 of JBDSKE010000263.1, forward strand.
GGACCGAATGGCCGTCACCGCCCGCGCAGATGGAACGGGGTGCATTGACCATCCCCGCGGGAAGGCCGTAGTAGGTCTGGCTGCCGATCGCGCCAGAGCTGGGGTCCATATTGTAGACCCCGATCGTGTTCGAGGAACCGAACACCGCCACGACGCGACGCCCATCGGTCGTGAATGCCAATTGGGTGACATTGCCATTGTGGGCGGCGCTGGTGGCCAACAAGGCAAAGGTGTCGGTGTGATAGAAGTAGACAACACCCGCCCCGCCCATCGCCAGATATCGACCATCGGGCGCGACTCCCATCGCATAGGTCGAGCCCCCAACCACGAAGGTATTCGTGAGGGTCAGGACTTTCTGGTCATAGACACTGACCACGCCGCCCGAGAACGCGTTGGAGACATAGAAACGGCTACCCAGCGGGTCACTGCCCACCCCGAAAGGCACCTTCGCCGTCGAGAACGCCGTCGAGGCGAGGAACGAGGAGTAAGTCGGGCTGGTGCGATCGGTATCGAAGAGCTTGAGAAATTGGTCTGCGGTCGAGAGCAGCAATCCCTTGCTGTTGGCAGCGAACTGGATGTCATTCACCCGCTCGAAACTGGCTCCCAGGATGCTGGTGTCCTTCACTGCGAATCCGCGCGGCCCGTCATCGGTGATGTCGTAGAACGCCACACGGCTCTCGCATTGGGGCGCGTTGATGAGCACCGCAAGTTGCTTGCCGTCGGGCGAGACGCGGAGCAGTTCGGCGGTCTGTGGCCCCACGCAAGCGATCTCGCTTGTGACGTCGACTGAGTTGGCAGAGCGGAGCGTGGTGGTGCGTGTCGGAGGCACGATGCGAATCGGGCCCGTCAGGCTGACGGTCGCTCCGTTGGGTGAACTCAACGCCACCGTGGCCTCACGCGAAGAGCCAAGAGGAAGCACGAACGTGCCTCCGTTCGCGGCAAGGTTCTCATCCAGGTCCAGCGTCGTTCCGCCGACCGTGACCCGCGAGCCAGGGCCGAAGTAGTCGTTGTCCGTATAGGCGGCGACCCGGTCCCCCGGGCGCGCGATCGCGGGCACGACTGCCTCCATGCGCGGGGATGTGCCTCCAAGACTGAACACACTGAGCGTCCGATCCCCGGCATTGGCCGTTATCGCCAGAGAGCCGAGCGCAGAAACGCTCACCGACACCGGAGTCAGGCCAGTGGGGCCGTCCGCCACACTCGAGCGGAACAGCGCATCCGTACTATCGAGTGAGACCACCTGCAGCAGGTTCAGGTCCGAGTTCGCCACGAGAAGCGCGGTCTGCAGCGGCACCACGGCCAGATCCGCAGTCCGCCCACTCACGTTGCTGGTGTTGAACCGGGTGGGACTCCCTGGCCCTTGCAGGGTCTCGTAGAACAATTGCGTTCCTTGCGAGGTGTATACATACCCGATGCCGCCGGGCATGATGCCCGCGCTGGATCCAGTGGCCGAGGGAGTTGGGCGGTTCGTGATCGCGCCAGTCGGCAGGTAGAGGCTGCTCAGGCCGTTCTGGGCGGTGAGCCATGCGTAAAGGCTGAGCGCATCCACCGCGACGCCGCCGTTCGGCCTTGCCGCCAGTCGGTACGATCGAATCACATTGCCGCGCGTCAGACTCTTGGGATCCACATCGATCGTCACCAGGCGCACGGAGTCCTGAAGCGTGACAAACGCCGCCAGGCCCGATTGGGAAAGGGTGATTCCATTGGGCGATCCTTCCACCAGAATGGTGTCGCGCGGTGTGCCGTAGGTGCCACTGGCGGGGTCGGCGTCCAGTTCGATGACATCCTGATGGTTGGGTCGCGTCACATAGGCGCGGCGACCATCTGGAGTGATGACGACCTGCCCTCCGCCGGCGAGCGGGCGAAGCACCGGAATCCGGGAACCTGGGGAAAGGGGATCGAGCACCACGGTGGCCATGGCGCTGGCACCCACCACGATCGCCGACAGGCCGTCGGGCGCGATCGCGGCGTCGCTGGGCTCGAATCCCAACGCGATCGGCGAGCCAAGCGCAGAAGGAGCCGAGGCCGGGGAAGATGCCAGGAAGTTGATGTTGAACGAGTTGCTCACATCCCCGCCCTGATACACCTTGACCTCACCCGTGAGTCGGAACGAGGTGCCGGAGGTGAACAGCGGCGGAACCTGGGCGATGAACGAAGTCGAGGTGCCCTGAGAGCTGTTCACCGTGTCGGGGATTCCGCCGCTGGAACGCATGAATATCAGTTTGGTTGGAATCCGATACACCGTGCCGTCTCGGAACCCGGCCCCATACACCGTGATGAAGGACCCGGGAACCGCAGTGCGCGGTTGCACATCCGTGATCGCCACCGTCGGCTGCGTCTCGGTCCGGAACGTGCTCGAGAATGCAGGCTGCAGCGGCACGCCCTCGCGATCGGTGAGGCCCGTGGTGACTGCGATCTCGTACTCGCTCCCGAATGCCAGCGGCGTGCTGGGGGTGAAGATGAACGTGCGCCCGGCGTTGGTGACCACGCCGTTTCCGCCCAGCGTCCCGGTCGTGCCGTTGAGACGCAGCTTGAATGCGCTGCCGAGGGTCGCGTCGTTGATCGCCTCGCTGAAGGTGAGCAGCACCGAGGTATCGATGCGAACCTTGTCGGTGCCGGGGCTGGGCGCGTTGCTCACCACGAAAGGTGCGGTGACGTCGATATTGGTGATGACATCCACGCCCACGAGCGTCTGTCCCGCTGCCAGCGTGAGGACTTCCCTGGCGTCGGCGTCGTCGGCGTTGGTCTCAGGCGCACTGCGCCATTCCGGTTGGAAGTTGCTCTGGGCGGTTGCAGCGACCCGGTCACTGACAGCTTCGGGCGTGAGCGGATAGCCGCCGACATCGCCATTGAGGGGCGTGAGCCGGACGGCATACGTGCCGGCTGACAGACCGCGCAGCGAGTAAGTGCCATCGGCGCGCGTGTAGTCGGTCGCCACGGTGTCCAGTGGTGCTCCGCCTGCATCCACCCGAACGGCGGCCACAAGCGCGCCGGGAATGGGCAGACTGTTCGAGCCGCGCGTCACCGTGCCCAGGATGGTGCCACGCTGAGTCGCGAACCCGGTTGCCGGATAAGCCGCCGCCAGCGCCGCTTCGTCATCGAGCGTCAACGATGCCGCATCCAGGTTCGGCTGCAACACGAAGAACATGGTGGCATCGAGCGTGCCGCTGTGGCTCAGGCCCGCCACATGCCCGAACTCGTGCACCGCGACGCTGCGCAGGTCGAATGTCCCGGCATGCGATGGGGTGCGGAAGTTGATCGCGGGGTTCAGGATCATGTCGGCATCCACGATCTGACCTGGTTGCACGATACGGTCGCCGAACAAGGTCTGTTGCGTGAACGACAGCGTCGGTGTCACCGCGAGCACGCCCGGGGGGAACGTGAAGTCCTGATCCTCGAACGTGATGAGGTTGACCCCATCGGTGGCCGAGGCATTCGTCTGTGCCGTGGTTCCATTGGACTGCAGCGTCGGCGTGGCCAAGGCAACGTTGTTCCAGATCGCCGCGGCGTTCGTCAGTTCATCCAGGTCGCTGCCGTCGGTGATTCCGGGGGAGCCCTGTGCCGAGACGCTGAACTGGACCGGTAGGTCCCCGGCTGCCCAGGACTCCACATGCTTCATGGTCGAGGTGGGGTCCACGCAGCCATCGCCGTCCGAGTCCTGTCCGGCCGCACTGACCGCAACACAGCCATCGAGCGCGTCCGCGATGCCGTCCGCATCGGCGTCCGCATTCTCGACATAGACGCGGAAGTCATCGAGGTAGGGGAACTTCGAGTCGCGTTCGAAAATCGACTGGTTGCCGGTCAGTACCCGATCCAGGTGATCCTCGACCTGCCACACGATCTGGATGGAATCCGCATTCGCGATCTCGGCCGAGCCCACTTGGTAATCCGTTGGGAAGGTCAACACGAACTGGTTCGTGAATGGGGTGACGGCATCGCCGCCCTGGATGCCGCTGTTGAGCGCGAAGAACGAAGGTGTATAGCCCGTCGGGTGGGCCGAGGCGGTGTTCTTCGTCCGCACCCAGGGAATCACGAAGCGGGCCTGATTGATGTTCGAGAACTTGCCCGAGAGCGTGATCTTGACCGGTTGTCCGGGAGTCGGCACTGCGATCCACGGCGAGGTGATGCGCCCGAGCGTATAGGGGCCGTACAGGCCCGTGCCAGCACTCGTGAGGTTCCAAACGCAGGTCGGATCGGTGAAATCGAAGCCACTGGTCAAACGCACGGATGCGTTCGAGGGCTCGTCATGGATGCTGAACAGCTGGACTCCGGGTAGAAAGCTCTTCTGGTTGCGCGCTGATACCGACCAGCCCTGCAGCGTGCCATCTTCGAAATCCGTCTGCAGTAGGGTCGTCGCACCGTCGTTCACACGGATATTGTCGAGAATCGCCGCGGCCACCGCGGGGTAATGTTGATCTTCGGGGGAACCGGTGCCATCGGTCTGGACCACCAGTCGCACCCGCGAGCTCGCGCCAAATGTGGAGCTCGCTGGCAGCGTCGCCTCGAAGCGATACATGCCCGTTCCATCCCAGGCCGCGCTCAGGTCAATGCTGTCTGAGAACGTGCTGGCGGCTGTGACCCGTGTGAACAGCGTGATCCACTGCCCGGTCTGATCGAGTGCCTGGATGGCGAGCAGATTGCCGTCGGAGGGTCCCCGCAGAATAGCCGAGACCTCGCCCTGCAGCATCAGCGCGGCATCGAGGGTGATTCTCGCGTTGGGGCGTCCACTCAGGTCAACGACCGGCGAGACGACCCGCTGGCTCCAATCATTGCCGAAGCCGATCGGGGTGACCCAGTTGCGCACTTCCTCGGGCGCCGAGAGCGAGTCCGCGCCGATGCACAACGCGTGTTGCCCCATGAGCATACTGTTGAAACGGCCAACCAGTGGCTGCAACGTGCCGTCGGCAAGCAGGTGATATGCCGCTTGGCCCGTGGCGATGTAGACGCCACCCGCGTCGTCGCTGTCGAGCCCGAATCCACCCACCGTCTGGTACAACCTGCTCCTGCTGCCGAGAGAGGCCCCGGCGAGGGGGCCGAAGATCGGCAGTCCATTGGTGCCCTGGCCAACCACCAACGAGACGACGCCTGCGCGAAGGCGGAACACCTGCGACTGTGAATCCATCGCCCAATAGAATGAGCCAGCCGAATACTCGAAGCGGCTACCCGCAAGGCGAGGGTCTGGGCCGAAATGCGTGGTGTATGTCCGGGCGCTGAGGTCGAGGCGGAGGATCGTATCGGTGTCGTGCACATAAAGGATGTTGGGACTCTCGCCGAATGACAACCCGCTGATTGCATTGATCTGAAGTTGCGCGAAGGTTCCCGCGGCAGGCCGCGCATTCCCCTGGGCCGCCAGGGTGATCACACGCAGGTCATTGCGGCGCAGCAGGCGGAGGCGGTTGAGGTTCGAATCGCTGAAGTAGACATCGCCGTTGGCAGCGACGGCCAGGTGGGTGGGCGTGATGAACGCCTCGGCCCCGATCGTATCGGCCTGGCTTCCCACAAGGCCCTTGCCTGCCAGGTCGATCCCAGCCGTTGCACCGCCCGGTACCAGTTGGATGTAGCCGCCGTTCGCATTGGCCAGAATGAAGCCCTTGGAGATCGGGTCCCCATCCACATCGAAGATCCGGCGCACATTCGCCTGTCCGTATTCGCGGATGGTGTTCTGCCCGGGATAGACCGAGAGAAGCCGGGGGGTGCCGTTGGCACCAGTGACGAAGTCCGCGATGACGATGCCGCTCGAGTCGGTCTTGACGATGGCGCCGCCCTCGATCAAGGCCACCTTGTTGGCAGCATTGGGCATCGCTGCCTGCACTGCGGTGGGCGCCGGCGCGAACAGTGCCGAGTTGACGAGATACGAGTCCCACACATGCCCATACACGGCGCTCGCCCGATCCTCGCCAGTCCAACCGCGCGGGTCGCAGCCGCTGCCCTGCAGCAGGTCGAAGCCATTGCCGAGCAGGAAGACATTAGCGCTGACGGCGTTCGCGGCCGCTGGGGATACGGGGGGTCGCACTGCGGACGATGGGGTTGCGGTGTGCGCTGTGGGGGCCACGACGCGGGTCGAGCCCGGCATGGCATCGCCGAAGGGCGCAGCGTGGCCGGAGGCAACAAGGACAGTGACCGCGGCCAGGCAGGCCGCAGTTGCCAGATGCAGTCGCCGTGTGGTCATCGGCCCGCTCCTTGCGGCGACAGCGCTTCGCGGATGGCGGTCTTGAGCTCGGACAGTCGCACCGGCGTGGTTTCGCCGCGCGTGGCCCTCACCGCCAGCGTCTTCGCATCCCCAACCGTCAGTCCGGGTAAGGCGCGCTGCACGGTGGCCTCCCCGGTGAGCGCGTCGCGCTGGATCTCGAACTTGCCCTGGGCCAGACCGTTCACCTGGGCACGCCCCTGCGTATCGCGCCACACGAACAGCAGCACTTCCTCCCCGGCGCGGAACGCCGGGCAACCCGGCACGTTGTAACGCGCGCCATCCACCTCGCCGCCCAACTGGGTCAAGGTGAGCAGGGTCGAGCCCCCGCCCTTGAGCGATTCGGAGACCTCGACGCGCACATCGGTGACGATCTTGGTTCGCGCATCGTTCCAGTGCGCCTGCGTGCCGGTCACTTTACCGATCACGATCTCGGAAGAGGTCTGCGCCATAGTGCGCGTGTCCATGCGTGTCACCTGCGTGGCCGAGACGGCAGTCGCGAGCAGCGCGACGCACATCAAGCTGGGTGCGAACCGGAAGATGGGCGACATCGGACGTCCTTCGTTGGGGTTCTGGAGCGAGGGGTATGGACGAAGTGCAATGGTCACACCACGCCTGGGCCCCGCCCCTCAAGGGCGAACGGTCGTCGTGGCGGAACGAAGTCAGTGTTCGTGGGTGAGGTCGAGCGCTCGGTCGTAGGCTGCCGCGGCCTGTTCCATCAGGCCGAGCGCGCGGTAGACATCGCCCAACGCTTCATGCGGGGCGGGTGAGGTTGGCGTGGACCGGGCCAGCGCCTTGAACTCGGCGAGGGCGTCCTGTTGGTAGCCGCGGGCATGGAGGTAGCTGCCGGCCAGGTAATGGGTCGCGGGCGTATCGCCGCCTGCCCGGATGCGCTCGAGCACGGCACGCACGGCATCCAGATCGGTCTTGGCCGGCACACGGAATCCAGCCGAGGCGCGCCCCAGCGCGCCGCGCGCCCCGAACGCCTGTACTTCCCACAGCAGTTCATGGTCGGGCGCGATCGCTGCGACATCCGCTGGATATGCGAGTGTCGTGCTCGTGACTTCGCGGTTCCACATCTCGCCGTCATCCCCTGAGAGCGCGATGCGATAGCGTTCGGCGCCCTCGACCGCTCGCCATTCGAAGGTGGGGCGATCCGAGAGCACATCGGTCTGGCGCGGCGCGATCGGCTCGGGGCCGGCCACGGTTCCGCCCGAACGCATCGGCGCCATCACCACTAGGCCGCTCTTGCGCGAGCCACCCGTGGAGAGCTTCGCCACCTGTGCGAAGACGTCGCCGGGAAGCTTGCCGCCGCCCTTGCCGCCCTTGGGAGCGCCGCCGATCGTGAGCGTGCTCCGCTCGCCCAACTCGGCCACATTGCCGTCGTTGAACAGGATGGTGGCGGCGGCTCCGGCTGCCAATTGGACGCGGTCGCCTGCCTCGAGTGCGCGACCGAAAGTTGCGGTCGCGGGTTCGGCGCCCCGGGCGGACTGCACTGTGACCTTGCCCTTGAGTGAGGCGATGATGGCGACGGGATCTGCAAGTGCGACATCGGGTGTGCAACACCACGATGCGCCTGCGAGGGCGAACAGAAGGAGCCGACGCATGAGGACACTCCTGGGGTCGAGCGTGTGGCGCTACGTGGACCGAGGGGACGGCCCGTTTCCCGGGGGAGGGATTCTGTGGCGCGAACGCCGGGAAGATAGCGGGGAGCACCGAGGCGAAGCAATACCCAAGTAGCCGCCGGCGTGGAAAATGAGCCCGCCTGCCGGCCCTGCCTTGCCGGTCCCACGCGGGGGGGCTATCGTCCCTGACCTGTTCCGTGCCCAGTGAGACACGACCCCATTCGGAGGATGCGCATGGCGCTCCGTGAGAAGGCCGAGATCGTCGATGCCGATGGCCTCCGCCGTATCGTCACCCGCATCGCCCACGAGATCGTGGAACGCAACAAGGGCGTCGAGGATATCGTGCTGGTCGGTATCCGCCGAAGAGGCGTCCCGCTCGCGGCTCGAATCGCGCAGAAGATCAAGGAATTCGAGGGTAGAGCGCCCGCAGAGGGCAGCCTCGACATCACGCTGTACCGCGATGACCTCTCCACTGTCGCGGCCCATCCCGTGGTGGGCGTGACCGAGATCCCAGTGGATATCAATGGCAAGGTCGCCATCCTGATCGACGATGTGCTGTACACAGGCCGCACGGTACGCGCGGCCATGGACGCGCTGATCGATTTCGGTCGGCCTCGGTCCATCCAGCTCGCCGTCGTCATCGACCGCGGACACCGCGAGCTCCCGATCCGTGCCGACTTCGTGGGCAAGAACGTCCCCACTTCCAAGAAAGAAGTGATCGGCGTCAAACTCATCGAGATCGATGGCGTGGACAGCGTGATCATCAAGGAGATGGACGACGAATAGGCGGGTCAGCCGAAGAATCGTCGGCTTGTGACACAAAGAACTAGCAGTTTCTTCGCTTGAAAGTCGTCGATGACGAAGTATTCTGTTCGCTCCACCCGGAGGGACAAATGCTCGACGACATCGACCGCCGCTTGATCGAGATTCTGCAGAAAGACGGACGCACTTCGAACGCTGACCTCGCCCGTCAAGTGAGCATGGCTCCCTCGGCGGTGTTCGAACGGGTCAAGCGCTTGGAACAGACCGGCGTGATCCAAGGCTACGGGGCCAAGGTTGACCCCCGTGCCGTCGAACGCTCGCTGCTGGCGTTCGTGCTCGTGCGGAGCGATGAGCGCACTGGCGAGATCAGCACTGGCGAGGCGCTCGCGCGCGAGCCCGAGGTACTCGAGGTGCACCACGTCGCCGGGCAGGACAGCTACTTGGTGAAGGTGCGCGTCAAGGACCCCGAGGCGCTGGGGCGGTTGCTACGCGAACGCTTCGGCGCCATCTGCACCGTGCGCAGCACGCAGAGCACGATCGCATTGGAGACCATCAAGGAACATTGGGCCTTACCCATCGACCCGGCGCCGCGCAAGGACCGTGTGCGTGGCTGAGCCCGCGAAGCGCGCAGTGATGGGCCGGGTGGTGCTGGGCTTTGCGTGCATCTACCTGGTGTGGGGCGGCACGTTCCTGGCCATCCGCGTCGCCCTCGAGACTATCCCGCCCTTGTTGCTCTGCGGCGCGCGTCTGCTGGTGGCGGGTGTCATGCTGCTCGCATGGGCCAAGCTCGCGGGCACGCCATGGCCGCGTGGGGCCCAATGGCGGAACGCGGCGGTGGTCGGGCTGTTATTGCCCGCCGCCGGCAATGGCTTGGTGACGCTGGGCGAGACACATGTTCCCTCGGGAATCGTGGCGCTGTTGATGTCGACGATCCCGTTATGGATGGCGTTGCTGGCCTCGTTCGGCCCGCAGGCGTCGCCCCCGGGCAAGCAGGCGCTGGCCGGGTTGGTCATGGGCTTTGCCGGCGTGGCGCTGCTGATCGGGCCGGGCTTGTTACCGAATGCGACCCATGAGTTCTCGCCCCTGTGGGCCATCCTGCCGATGATCGGGGCGTTGTCCTGGGCGTATGGCTCGCTGTGGTCGCGTCGCGTACCGATGCCGCGCTCGCCGTTGTCCGCCACGGCAGTCGGGATGACAGTGGGCGGCGTGGCACTTCTGGTGATGAGCGTGGCCGCAGGCGAGTTCGCGCACTTCGAACCGGCCAGAGTCACCCCGGGCGCCATCGTCGCGATGGTGTTCCTGATCGTGTTCGGTTCAGTCATCGCATTCAGTGCCTACCTCTACCTGCTGGGGCGCGTGCGCCCCGAGATCGTGGCCACCTATGCTTTCGTCAATCCTGTCGTGGCGATGGCGCTGGGTTGGGCATTCGCGGGCGAGCACCTCTCGACGCGCACGCTCGCAGCCGCGGCCATCGTGATCGTCGCGGTGGCGCTCATCACGACGGCCAGAGCGCGCATCGCTGCGGTTGTCCCGCCCCGCCCTGCCGGGACCGCGGGCGCTGCCATGAATCTCAAGGACTGACATGGAGGTGCGCATGCAAGCGTTCGACCTGTCGCAGCTGTCCGCCTCGCGCCGTGAGTCGGGACGGAAGTACCTGGAGTTCCTGCGGCACGATTCTCTGAGCGCCGGCCTGTACGAACTGTCCGCCGGAGCCGACGACGCGTAGCAGCCGCACACGGAGGATGAGATCTACGTGGTCACCGGCGGCGCCGCGATCATTCGCGTCGGCGAGGAGGACCGCAGCGTGAGCGCGGGTGCGATCGTGTTCGTTGCTGCAGGTGTGTCGCACCGCTTCCATTCGATCACCGAGGACCTGTCGGTACTGGTGTTGTTCGCGCCCGCCGAATACAGCCGCGCCTGAACCGTTCTGTTCTGGACGCATCGCCTCGTGGCCGTTAGGTTGTGGGTCCTACCACTCCTTCGCACACTTCCACGGTCCGTCCGGGCCTTCACGCTTGGAGCGCGCGCATGAACTTGCTGCGCAATGAAGGCGAGAGCGCAGCCGGTCTCGCGCTCGACGATCTACAGGAGACTTGGCGGCTCCTCGATTCCGAAGAGCGGCTGGAGGCATTCCTCGACCTGCCCCGCGCCGACGCCGAGGATTTCTTCCTCAGCCTCACCGCGCGCGAGCAGTATGAGCTGATCATGCTGATGCCCTCGGCCCAGCGTCGCTCGTGGATGCGCTTGTTGCCGCCCGATGATGCTGCCGACGTGATCCAGGAGGGCGAGGACGACGGCCGCTCGGCGCTGCTCGCGCTGCTCGACGAGCAGACCCGGCGCGATGTATCGGCGCTGTTGGCCTACGCCGAGGACGACGCCGGCGGGCTGATGAACCCGCGCTACGCACGCGTGCGCTCGGACGTGAGCGCCGATGAAGCGATCAAATACCTGCGCAAGCAGGCGCGTGAAGTGCTGGAGAACGTGTACTACGTGTACGTGATCGATGCTGGCCAGAAACTGGTGGGCGTGGTGTCGTTCCGCGACCTGTTCGGGGCTGCGCCCGAGATCCGAGTGCGCGAGTTGATGGCCGTCGACTTGATCACGGCGCGCGAGGAGATGGACCAAGAAGAGCTGTCACAGCTCTTCGCCGACCATGACATGCAGGCCATTCCCGTCGTGGACGCCGAGGGCCGCATGAAGGGTATTGTGACGGTCGACGATATCGTCGACGTCATCCAGGAAGAGGCCACCGAGGATATCCAGAAGATCGGTGGTACCCAGGCCCTTGACGCGCCCTATCTGGAAACCGGCTTCGTCGACATGCTGCGCAAGCGCGTGATCTGGCTGATGGTGCTGTTCGTGGGCGAATCGTTCACCGCAGCAGCCATGAGCGGGTTCGAGGACGAGATCGGCAAGGCGGTGATCCTGTCGCTGTTCATCCCGCTGATCATCTCGAGCGGTGGCAACTCGGGCTCACAGGCGTCCACGCTGGTCATTCGCGCCATGGCGCTGGGCGAGGTGACGCTGGCCGATTGGTGGCGCGTCGTGCACCGCGAGATCGTGCAGGGGCTGGCCATCGGCGCCATCCTCGGCGTGATCGGCTTTGGTCGGGTGGAACTGTGGGAGCAGTTGTTCCACAGTTACGGCCCGCATCACACGCTGGTCGCGATCACCGTCGCCGGCAGCGTCGTCGGCGTGGTGAGCTTCGGAACGATTGCCGGCTCCATGCTGCCCTTCCTGCTCCGTCGCGCCGGCCTCGACCCCGCCAGCGCCTCGGCGCCATTCGTCGCCACGTTCGTGGATGTAACCGGGATCCTGATCTACTTCACGATCGCGAGCATCGTGCTGCGCGGGACGCTGCTGTAGGAGCGGTGCTTTTCGGCGAATCATACGCAGCCGACAGGAATGGTCATGGGCGGTGTTTTCCGGAAGCGCTCCCGCGCAAGCCCCGAAAGCGCCACTCGCACACGATCCTCGAGCGATGCGTCTGGCATGCCGTCGCACATGGCCGCGCCCCGCTTGGCTTCGTCCACGCGGAAGCCCAACTTGCGCAGATAAGGGATCACTTCGTCGCGGCGCGCGCGCTGGTCGACATGCGCCGGGGCAGGTTGAATCTGCGTTGCGGCCTTGCCTCGCGCTGTCTTCTCCCGCGCCTCCTGGCGCTTGCTCTCCATGAAGCCCGCGCCGAACTCCCGCTCCGCCGTGTACTGGTCATGCGCGCGGCAACGGAGCCGCAGGTTCTCGATGGTCGTCTCGCCGCCGCGGGCCATGGGCTGCACGTGGTCGAACTCCAGCCGGGTGCACGCCGGGCAACGCTGGCCGGCCGCGGTCTCGAACGTGCAGCGGCCATCGTCGCGCCGCCAGACGGTGCGCCGAATTTCTGCGGGCACATGGCGTCCCGTTGCGCCGCCGCGTTGCGACCGTGTCCGCGGCCGCGCGCTGGCGGCGAAGACGCGGCGTTCGAGCTTTTCCACGAGCGTCTCCAGCCCGCGCTTGACGACCTCCGCGATGTCCCCGGAAGGCACCGCCTGCCCGAGCAGGGACTGCGCGTAGCGCAGCAGGTCGTGCGTGGCCTGATCCAGCGTGAGCCGCACATCGAACCGTCCGGGCGAGAGAGGGGCAACGGTCGGGCGCGGCGCCGATTGAACATGCCCCGTAACGATGAAGACGGGCTGCCCCCGACCGCGATACGGTCCGCGGCGGACCACGGGGTCATCCATGGCGGATGCCCCAATAGAGTGGAGGCAACCCAATGGGACAGTACGTCGGCCTC
>JBDSKE010000264.1:0-15322 GCA_039917105.1 Candidatus Eiseniibacteriota bacterium
AGTCGATGATCGGCACCAGCTTCGCGGCGGCCAACAACCTGGTGACTCGCCTCGTCGCGGCAAGCGTGTTGAGCGAAATGACCGGTTTCGCGCGCAATCGGCGCTTCCACTACGCGCCTTACATCGAGCTCTTCACGAGTGACGGGCCCGGCCCAGCAACAACGACGTGACGAGCCGCAGGATGTAAGAGCCCGCGACGCGAATCGAACAGATTCGAGGCGTGGGACAGGGCTCGATCGGGCCCAGATGACACCCGAAGTCAGGCCATCCGATGTTGCCGCGAAATCCCAGTGAGTGTACGCGAGATGCGCTCACCGAGGCATTCGGATAGGTTCTGCCCATGACTTCTCGACATCAATGGAACTCTGCCGCAATCGCCGCTTTCGTGGCGGTTGTCGTAATCACAGGCGTGATCACGTCCTGCGCGAAGCCTGACAACTCCGCCCAAGTGTACTGTGGACCAGATGGCCACCTGATCAGCACTGCCCCCACACAAAGCCACCGCAGTTATTGCGTGCGCGTCCTTACGTCAATTCAGGGCTGGCGTCCCGGTGTTCCAACCGACTTTGTTTTCGATCTCGTCGACGATCGTGGGGCGACGTTGCGGAAGTTCGAGACGGTGCACGAGAAGATCATGCATTTCATTGTCGTCCGCCACGACCTCACGCAATTCCAACACTTGCACCCGGTGTTTTCCGCCGCAGACGGACGCTTCACCGTCCGGGGTCTCACGCTGCCCGGCGCTGGGCCCTACCGACTCTTCGCAGGCTTCGTGCCTGCTGGCGGCATGTCTGGCCCCGATGGAATGGCGTTGCCCGTGACCGTGCCGATCGACCTCGCTGTCGGGGATGAGGGGAGCTATCAGTCGCAGAGCTTGCCCGAGCCCTTTGATTCGGTGACCGTCGGGGACTATGAGGTCAGGCTGGCACAGCCCGACACACTTCAGGCGGGAGCGGAGTCACGGCTGACGTTCACGATCCGCCGTGGCCGGGCAGCGGTGAGCGACCTCGAACCATATCTTGGCGCCAATGGCCACGCCGTGATCTTGCGGGAGGGAGATCTGGCGTTCATCCATAGCCACGCTCTGGAAGACCCAACCGCTTTACGGACCGGGCAGCTCCCGTTCATGGTGCATTTCGCGGAGCCCGGCCGGTACCGCGTGTTCGTCCAGTTCCAGCATCTGGGGAACGTGCAAACGGCCTCCTTCACGCTGCCCACCGTGGTCAGCATCCCTTCCAGTGCTGGCACAGGGGTGCACACCGACCATTGATATATCGCACTGCGAAGGCAAATGCGGTGGTTCTGCCAGTTCCTGCTTCCATGATTCCGCATCACGCAGGCGCCATCCTGATGTGTGAGCAGGCGGCGTTGCACGATCCCGCGGTCAAGGCGCCTTGCGAGCGGATCAGCTCCAGCGAGCAATCAGAAATCGAGCTGATGGAGGCCAAGCTGCGTGAGCTGGATAGGTGGACATGTGCCACACTTAGATCATTCACACTTACCTGAAGCAGGTCGGCAACAAGGGAGGACACGCATGGCCAAGCGAAAGTTCGAGGTCTGCTCCGCGGGATGTCCGTGTTGCAAGGAGGCCATCAAGCTCGTTCAGAGCATCACCTGCGAAAACTGCGACGTGCAGATCCTCGAGTTGCGAAGCGACAAGGCAGCTCAGGGGAAGGCCAATGCATACGGTGTGAAGCGTGTACCTGCGGTCGCGGTGAATGGAAAGCTTGCCGAGTGTTGCCAGGGCGCGGTGAGCGTGGAGACGCTGCGCGAGATGGGCGTGGGTTCACCAGCTTGAATCTGGGCGGCGGGACTGGCGCCCCAACGGAAGTCGGGGCCAAGCCGCGCTCGAGGCGGAGAACCAGCAGGACCATTGTCGCAACTCGTCAGCCAAACGAGCGAAGGCATCACTTATGCGAGGCTTCAGAAGCCGGAAAAGAACGAGGAGTAAACGGAGAAGGAGGCAGTTCGGGGACAGTTGAGGGACAGTCTTGAGAAGGCAGCGCCTCGGTCACTTTTTGTTCTGACCATCTGCACCGCCGCCTCGCCGGCATCCGATGAGTACCTGCGGGGCGTTCCCACCTAGGCCCCTCCACTCAAGCAACGGAGCGTCCGCGGATCCCGGGGCGGTTCAGGTTAGGATGCGCCATGCCCCGATCGAACCCCGACTTCTATTTGGCGCGACTCCACCAACTCGCCGCCAAGCGCGGCGGCGCGGTGCTGTCGAAGCGATATCGTGGGGACATTCCCAAGCTCAAGTTCCGATGCGGCAATGCGCACGTGTTCGCGATCTCGCCCGGGAAGATCAAGGGCGGGCAGTGGTGTCCGCGATGTGCGATCGAGATCAATGCCGCGCGCAAGCGTGCAAGAGGGCTTGCGCAGCTGATGGCCATCGTTCGCCGCAAGGGCGGCTCCATGGATCCTGCGGAGTATGTGCATTCGCATGTCGTGATGGGCTTTCGCTGCGCGCGAGAGCACTCCTGGCGCACCGTTCCGAATGCGGTGGTCCATCGAACCTGGTGCCCGCGCTGCGCCGCTGCAAAGAGCGCGGAAGCGAGACGCGTACAGGTCGACAAGCGAATCTCCGAGCACATCAAGCGCCGCGGTGGAGTACTGCTGCGACCTGGATTCGTGGCCTACAAGTCATGGATGCGGGTGCGCTGTCGCGAGGGTCATCACTTCGAGATCACGCCCGAGAGTCTGGAGTCCGGGCTGTGGTGCACGGTGTGCCGCGAGCACGCCTCGCTGAATCGTCTACGCGCGGTCGCTGCGCACTGGGGAGGGGAGTTGCGCACCAAGTCCTTCGTTCGCTCGAAGGACAAGCTCGAGTGGCGCTGCGCGCTGGGGCATGGCTTCTCGAAGAGCGCAGCGGCTGTTCTCGTGGGAGGTTGGTGTTATAAGTGCCGGAGCACTTGTGCGAGAGGATTGCGTGACCTTCAGCGTATCGCTCGGGCGCGCGCCGGCGACTGTCTATCGGCGCAATTGCCTGCAGCCGGTGAAAAGGCGCGTTGGCGCTGCCAGTTCGGTCACGAGTGGAAGTCTCTACCCAGTGTCGTCGTCCATGGATCCTGGTGCCCCAAGTGCGGCAGACACAGCCCGCACAGTCGCCGCCGGCTCACGATGGACGTGCTGCGTCAGACGGCGTTGGACCGTGGGGGTCGGTGCTTGTCGGAGCACTACACGAACAATGATAAGAAGCTCCGTTGGGAGTGTGCGCGTGGCCATCAATGGACCGCGCGAGTGAGCAATGTTCGCCAGGGCAGCTGGTGCCCGAAGTGCGCGCATCGGGTGCTTGGCACGATCGAATCGCTGCGCGCGATGGCGACCGAGCGCGGCGGGCGCTGCCTCTCGCGCCACTGGGACGATCACGCGAAGCCCGTTGAGTTCGCGTGCGCGAAAGGGCATCGCTTTCACTTGAGCGGCCCTGCGATCCGCTCGGGCGTCTGGTGTCCGAAATGTGCGGATGGGGCTGGAGCGGCGAAGCGCAGGAGATGACAGCGCGATTCGGGGCAGGGCGGAAGTGGCGTTTCGAGCAATTGGGGTTTCGATCCGGCTCATCGGCGGGTTGCCGACAATGGAGGGGCTCAGAATGTCGATCATGCGCCGGTCATCGTTTCTGCTCGCGTCCTGTCTGGTCGTGATGGTCTGGACACACGGCCCAAACGCCGATGAGGAGCCGGCGCTGGAGATCGCCCGGGTCCGCCACCACCTTGAGGGGGCAGAAGGGATACTGGTCTCGCGAGACGATGCCACGTTCAGTGAGAGCCAGCGCGCCGCCAGGGCACGCTGCGTCGCCAATCTGCGCGCTTACATCCAGCGGGGAGTCTTTCCACACAACCATCAGGTGGTTGGCCGTCGCACACCCGTGTTCGTGGACGAACATGGCACGCGATGCGCCATGGCATTCCTGATCGAACGATCCGGTGAACCTGAAATGGTCGCGCGGATCGCAAGGACGAGGAATCTGGCCCGCATCCGTGATCTGGCTGGGGACGCTTCTCTGGCTTCCTGGCTCGTTCGAAACGGCATCACACTCGACGAGGCGGCACGAATCCAGCCGACCTACGATGGGGCGGAACCCGATGGGGGCCCGGACGCAGGAGTCTGGGCAGCGTCCGCACTCGGTCTCGGGATGGCGTCGACGGGAGTCGGAATCAACCTCTCGATCGGGAAGAGCGAAAGTGCCAGGAATACGCGTGGGCTGTTGGGCGTGGCCCTTGGTATCGCCGGTGTGGGGCTCGGGTCGCCGGGGCTTGCACACGGAGGGGCAGCGCGCGTGTTCGGCGCAGTCGACGCAGCTACGGGAATCGCTGCCATTGCCCTTGGCTTTCGACAACTCAACGCCGTCGACGGGAATCCACAGGCGGCCACGCACTCGATCATACCCGCCGTCTGGTGTGATCTGCGGGGAACTCGTCGAGTCGCGGTGGTCGCGCGCTTCTGAGCAGTAGGCTTGGAAGGAAGCTGGCGTCCCCAACGGGATTCGAAGCGGGCGATCAGGGGAAACCAACGTCTCAGACCGTCGACCAAACGCCCAAAGACAAGGACTTGCACGAGGAGTTGGACGACCGGCACGGAGAGGGCCGCCGGCAGCTGCCGTTGACTGGGGTGGTAGAGGAGAAAGCCAGGGAACGACTGGCACCACTTCTCGAGCACTCGCACGAGTTCCCCGCTCGCGAAGTGCGGCATCGCGCGTTCCTCCGACATGAACGCCAGTCCCATGAGGTGGCTAAGGGGCGCTGGAAGTGCTCAGGATCTATCCGTCGCCTAGTCTCCTGCCTCGCCTGCCCATGTGCTTGCCGGTACTGACCTCAGGTGCGCGCAATGATCGGGGCCTCCGGGAATCCCGGCACGGCTCAATGCGCCAGCCAGGCCTGCCGTCCTCAAGCGGGTCTGCGGTCGTGCCGACAACAAGCGGAAAGGAGGCCGCATGCCGAACTCCCGTGCTTTCCGCATATTCGCCGACTGGCTCGTGGCACTCCCCGCCGTTGTCGCTGTCGGCGTTCTGCTGCTGACGCTGGCGTTAGCGCCGGCCACTCAAGCGCAAGTGATCGATCCGACCTTCCCCGTTACCAACGGCCTCAACGGGCATGTGTTCTTGCTCGGAGACACCCTTTACGTGGGGGGAGACCTCACTTGGGTAGGAACCGCGAACGGTTCGTGCGTGGCGCTCGACGCCTCCGACGGGCACCCCGTAGCGCCCTGGCCCCGCGTCCAGTCAGACTTCGTGGACAACGTGTGGTTGCGAAGGGCTCGCGCAGCCACACCAGATGGCTCGGGCGGCTGCTTCGTCGCAGGGAGTTTCGACAGCGTGTCGGGGGTGCGCCGGTTCCATCTTGCGCACATCCGAGGCGACGGCACGCTCGACGCGTGGAACCCGACGGTCCCCACGAGCTGGAGTCCCAAGTGCCTTCTGTTGCATTCGGACTCGCTTCTCCTGGTCGGCGGCTACCAGAACGGAACGGGTCAGCCTCTCCTCGGCGCGGTCAGCACTCGAAGCGGAGCGGTCCTCTGGACTGCGACCGGCTCCGGCACGATGGTCTCGGCCCTCGCTACCGATGGGACCACCCTCTACGCCGGCGGGTTGTTCACCGCGCTCGGAGGCCAGGCCCGGTCGAACATCGCCGCGGTCGATCCACTTACGGGTCTCGCAACCGCATGGAACCCGGGCGCCGATAATCAGGTCACATCGTTGGCGATCGGGGACTCGGCCGTGTACGCGGGCGGCACTTTCACGCACGCGGGGGGCGCAACCCGCACCGGCGTCGTGGCGCTCGATCCCGCATCAGGCGCCGCAACGCCCTGGAATGCGTCCCTGGGCTCGGCGTATGTGAATGCCCTCGCGCTCGCAGGAACAACTCTCTACGTCGGCGGGAGCTTCGGCACCATCGGGGGACAGTCCCGTGGGTCGCTGGGCGCGATCGATACGCGAACGGGGCAGGCGCTCACATGGAACCCTGCGATCGCTAGCCAAGTCATTGCCCTCGTGACAGAAGGGGGGGTGGTCTACGTAGGTGGGTCGTTCTGGGCCGGCGCCAACCCGGTAGCGAGGAGCCTCGCGGCCATCGACGGGATCTCGGGTGTCCTAGCGCCCTGGACCTCAGGGACGGACGATCCCGTCCAGGGCCTCGCGCTGGGGAGCGGGCGTCTTTTCGTCGTTGGCGCCGGTGCCTGCGGCGGCCTCACTCGGGTCCACGCCGCGTCCATCGAAGCTTCGAGTGGCCGGATCACCGACTGGGATCCGCACCCGGACGCGGCGATCGCCACGTTCGCCAGCGACGGATCCCGTTTGCTCGTCGGCGGCTATTTTGCTCACATCGCGGGTCAGCCACGCAACGGCCTGGCCGCGTTCGATCGAAACACCGGCCAGCTGCTGCCCTGGGATCCAGCCGCGGGTAGGCCTGGCGTGAAGGTGCAGCACATGGTGATCCGCGGTCGCACGCTCTACCTGGACGGCTGGACCGGTTCGCCGTACGGAGCCACGGCATTGGCTGCGCTCGACCTCGACACTGGCGCAGTCCTGCCCTGGAGCGTCAACGCGTCAGGTGACAGGTACTTCCAAATCAGCAGTCTCTTCGCTCTGGGTTCGAGAGTTTACATCCTCGGCGACTTCTTTACGGTTAACGGCGTCTCCCGGCGAAGTGCCGCAGCGGTGGATGTCATCACAGGCACGCTCTCTTCGTGGAATCCCCAGCTGACCGGCTGGACCTCCGCAGGGTTTCCCAACGGGGGGAAAATCTATCTGGCCGGCAACATCACCGCCGCTGCGGGACAGCAGGTCTTTACCTGGGTGGCGGTCGATACCGTGACCGGTGCCGTCACCGGGGCACCGCTTCCGAACGTGGGTGCGCCTAACGTCGTCGCGGTGGACGGCTCGACCCTCTACACCGGCGGGTCGACTGGAACTTCCGATCCCGCCCCCTACCCGCGCACGGAGGCCCACGCGGTGGATCTCACCACGGGTGCGAAACTACCGTGGTATGTGGGGATCTTTCGCCAGGCCGACCCTCTATTTGGCACCTCGTCCATCGCGGAGCGTTCAGGAGAAGTCTGGCTCACGGGCGACTTTGACAAGGCCCGCGATGCCATTCGCCACGGCCTGGCTCACGTCCTGCCAGCGGATGGGACCGCCCCGGTGGTGACCGTCGATGCGCCGTCGGACGCGCCGCTCCTCTTGGGATCCACATACACGTCCTCATGGGTCGCGACCGACGAGCAGCGCGTGCTCTCGGCCAATCTCTACCTCTCGCGAACGGGATCGCTCGGCCCCTGGGAGCTTCTCGCCGGCGGCATCGAAGGCACCAGCGCCTACGCGTGGACCGTGGGTGGACCGGCCTCGACCGACTGCTTCCTGCGCGTGGAGGCGAGAGACCTTGCGGGCAACCAGGCTTCGGCCACGACAGCCGCCCCTTTCGTGATCGCCGACACGACAGCCTTACTCGCCGTCGGCCCCCTGGCGCCCACCGCGCACGTCGCACTCGCGCCGCCTGCACCCACCCCGACGCGCGGCCGGGCGACGATCGAGTACGAACTCCCCGCCCGGACGCTCGTTCGACTCGCCCTATTCGACCTGCAGGGACGCGAAGTGGCGATGCTGGATCAGGGTGAGCGCGACCCCGGACGTCGCGTAGCGGTGCTGGACGCCGCCGGATTGCGCCCGGGGCTCTACCTGGTCCGGCTGCAGGCGGGCCAAGTCAACCTGCACCAGCGCCTGATCATCATTCGTTGAGTGGAGGGAGGCGAATGGTGATTCACCTTCGCGCTCGTGGTCTGACGACTTGCCTGAGGCTTCATTCCGGACCGGAGGGCAATCTGGCGTCCCCAACGGGATTCGAACCCGTGTCGCCGCCGTGAAAGGGCAGTGTCCTAGGCCTCTAGACGATGGGGACGCACGAAGCGCTTGATGCGGGGCGACAAGATAGAGGCGGCCCGCTCGGAGTTCAAGCGGGCCGCCCGTTTCTCACTTGAGCCCTTCAGTGCTCAGTGGATCGAGCCCCGCCCCAGCACCAGCACCCGTGCTTCGTTCACTTGGCTCGCCTGGACCAACTGACTCGCGCGAATCTCCGCGGCGGATCGTGAGCTCCAACTGCCGAGGACCAACCGGTACATGGTTACGCCGGAATCATGGTACGGAATCAGTCGCGCACTCAGACCCGTGTTGGCACTCATGCGGTCTCGCTCGGATTTGGCTCGCTCCTCATCCATGTAGGTACCAACGGCCAGCGCGTAGGTCTTCAGCGTGTCGGGTCTTGCCACGGGTTTGGACCGGGAACCCGCTGTCGGCCGCACGACCGCTATTTGCTTGGACGCAGGCTGCCTCGCTCGGCTGGTGTCCATCACCCCCGAGGTCGCGGGCACCATTGCGTTCAAGGGTGCCTTCAATGAGTCGCCTGTGTCGGTACGCAATGAATCTGTCGGGGCGATCGGCGTTCGCGTCGGTGGCGATCCCGCAATGCCACGCAGCACCGGCAGGTCGATGATGCCGAAGCGCTGCATCAACACGCTGCTCACGCCGAGCACGGCCAGCACCGCGGCCAGAAGAAGTATGGGCAGTGTTCTATTCCTGGGTTGGTCGTCAACTTCCACTTCGGCGGCCAACTTATCGCGCAGGCGTGGCGACAGTCCCGAGAACGCGGAAGGTTCAGTCTGGATCGGCGCAGCGGGTGCAGGGTTCGCATCCTGTTTGCGGCGCGCCTCGAGCAGATCGCGCGCGGCAGTCGACCACGCGTCGATTTCTTCGCGCTCCACCTTTTCCACGGTGGATATCCCAGGGGCGGGCGGCACGGGCGGCTGCCAAGCGGGAGGCAGTGGCGCCACCGGTTCGCGACGCTGCGGCTTGGGCTCCGATCCCCACGAACGGGGGGCGCTCCCTGATTCCTCGGGTTCGGTCCACGAGCGAGCCGCCGGATCCTCGGGACGTGGACCAGCGGGTGTTGGCGGCGGGACTGGTCGCGCGGGGGGTGTCCAATAGGGGGCCTGCGTCGAGGTCAGCGTGGATGGAACAATCGTTGGCGTGCTCAGCTTCAGTTCGGGCGTGTCGGTCGCCTCGCCTAACACACTTCGGAACTCCGCCTCCTCGGCGACCGACTGCACATGCTCGGGGCGCACGGAGTTCGCGCCCTCTGCGAACGCGGTCAACAACGCGGCCGAGGCGACCGTGTTGATCTCGCGCGGGATGCCGTGCGTGAGACGGAACACCTCACGGCAGGCATCGGGCGGGAACACGACCCACGCATTGCCACCCGCCACCGATATGCGATGGTGGATATAGCCTGCGGTCTCCTCGGGCGAGAGGGGATTCAGGCGATAGTGCACGGTGATTCGCTGGCGCAACTGACGCAGCTCGGGTTTGGCGAGCTTTGCTTCGAGCTCGGGTTGGCCCACGAGGAAGATCTGTAACAGCTTGTCGCCCTGTTCTTCGAGGTTCGACAGCAGCCGGATCTCCTCGAGCAACTCGGGCGCCAGATTCTGCGCCTCATCGAGCAAAAGCACTGCATGCGCGCCTCGCTGGCGTACCGCAAGCAGGTGCCGCTCCAGTTGCACCAGCGCCTGAGGCTTGCTCACTCCCGAAGGGAACGACATGCCGAACCGCAGGCCGATCTCTTCAAGCAGTTCCTGGCGTGTGAGGGCCGAGTTCGTGATCAGGGCGACCGAGACTTCACTACCCCACTCGGCGAGTGCATCGTAGATCGCGGTGGTCTTGCCGGTTCCCACCTCGCCGGTGATCAACAGGAACGGTTCCCGGTTCTCGATGCCGTAACGCAGGTGGGCCCGCGCTTCCTGATGTTCCCGACTGGGATACAGGAACCGCAATTGGTGCCCCCCTTGGAAGGGGTTCTCGCGTAGGCCGAAATGTCGTTCGAACATCGGCTTCGTTCCCGGTGGTGGACAGAGGGTGGACGGGGGTCTGCCGTGTTATCGGCGGCTTCGTCCCTTGGCTTTGGCCCGGCTGGTGGGGGGCTACTTCTCAGCCGGCAACAGGTCGCCGATCGTGTACAGCGAAGTGAACGTGTAGCCGCGCTGCTGGAAGATCTGGGGAGCCCCCTGGGCGCGGTCGACCACCGCCAGCACACGCACGACTTCGGCCTTATAGGACTCCGCCGCCTCGCACGCGATGAGCGCGCTCTCACCGCTGGTGATGACATCATCGAGGATGGCGACTCGCTTGTGGCCCGCCAGATTGCCCTCGACTGAACCGCGCATGCCATGGTCCTTGGGATTCTTGCGGACGAGGAAGCCCTCGAGCGGCTTGCCCTGCTCCATGCTCCACCACATCAGGCCGGCCACCAGAGGGTCGGCGCCCACCGTGAGGCCGCCGACCGCGGTGATGTCGTCCTCTTGGAGCTGATCCCAGAACAAGCGCGTGATCAGCTTGAGTCCCTCGGGGTGCAGGCTGGTCTTGCGCACATCGATGTAGTACCTGGAAGTAGCGCCGGAGCTGAGCACGAATTCTCCGAAGCGCATCGAGCGGTCGAGCAGCATCTGGCGCAGGACATCATGATCGGACTGGGCCATATTCTCCGTACTCATCTATTAAAGGTGGTGTCGCGCGCCCCGTGCGCGCCGACGACACTTGGAAGGATGCGGCGCAGGGGTGCGGGCGTCAAGGCCGCGCGGCGGACATGGGGGCGCCCAAGCGCCAAGGGCGCTTGGGAGGCAGATGGCCTTCAACCAGCGGTGGCGGTGACTCGTCCGCTCAAGATACACTTGGGGCCTCGCGATCGTGTCTCTCCCCGCTGGTCGCGCTACCCAATCCACCATGCGAAAACCCGCCATCGTTCTCGTGATCGCCCTCCTGGCATCCGCGGCTCCTGCTGCGGGGCTGGACATGCCCGTGTGGCGCGACGGGATGGGCGTCCCGCCGCCGGCGTTCTACCGAGGCGATGTGCTCGAGATCCGCTTGGCGCCCTCAGCCGCGAGTTCGGTCCATCCGCGGGGCGCGCCTCCGACCTCCGCGAAGGTGGTGTCGAAAGTGGGGGTGGCGGCGGTGGATCGGGTGGCTGCAGCTATGGGCGGCGCAACCTTCCGCCCCGAGTTTCGCGGCGAGATCGCACCCGATTGGGGCGATGACGCCACCGATTTCACTGCGTTCCACTTGGTGCATCTGCCGCAGGGCACCTCGCTCCAGGCGGCGCTGGATGCGTTCCGCGCGCTGCCCGAAGTGGCGAGCGCCGATCCGATCGCGGTGTTGCCCACATCGGCGCTCCCCGATGATTCCCTCGCGTTCGCCACGCTCTGGCTCTACCGCGACCAACCGGTGCGACACGACATCCGTGCACCCGAGGCGTGGCAGATCACGACCGGGGACACGAGCTTGATCGTGGGCATTGTCGACACGGGGGTGATTCCCTATCACCCCGACCTGGGTGGGCGTGGGGAGCGCGGCAACATCTATATCAATTGGGCCGAGAAGGCGGGCGTGCCCGGGGTGGACGACGACGGAAATGGCTACATCGACGACTTCTCGGGTTGGGATTTCGTCAGCGCGGCAGTGCTCCCCTCGGGCGGCGAGGACGGGGTGAACGAGGACAATGATCCCAATGACTGGGTTGGCCATGGCACGGCGTGCGCCGGAATCGTGGGCGCGCTCGCGGGCAACGGTATCGGCCTGGCGGGCGTCGCGCCCCAGGTGCGCATCCTGCCACTGCGCATTGGTTGGTTGGCTCAGGGCGCCACGCCGCCCAATGGTTCGGTCGACATGTCGTATGCGGCCGCCGCAATCCGCTATGCCACTCGACTCGGTGCACATGTACTCAATGCATCTTTCACCACGGCGAACCAGGGCGGGCTGGACGCGGCAGTGACGGCGGCGACACGCGCAGGCGTGGTGATCGTGAACGCTTCGGGCAACAATGGCTCCACGCTCACCTACATGGCGCAACGCGAGGACGTGATCGCGGTATCGGGCGCGGATTCCCTCGATGTGATCGACCCGTTGGCGTATGTCAAAGGACCATGGGTGGATCTGTGCGCGGATGCGACCGGGCTCGTCAGCACGTTCTTCACCCGTGTCGCGGCGGACAGCCTGGGTGGGCGCACGCCTGCGTACCGGGGGTTCCTCAACGGCACATCGTTCGCAGCACCTCAGGTTTCGGGCGCGGTCGTGCTACTCCAGGCGCAGCGGCGCGCGGCGGGAAAACCACTCCTCACGCCGGTCAATGCGCTGCTGCGGTTACGCGAGACCACCACGGACATTTCGGCCCTCAATCCGGGTGTGACCGGCTACGGCACCGGACGGCTCGACCTGTTCCGCATGCTCACCGAGCGGCCGACCTCTTACGCCACCCAAGTGCGCGCGCGGACGAGCGGTCCCAATGTCGTGCTGCGATTCGATGATGGCCGCACGCGTGTGGTGTATGTGACGACGAACAATCGGCTGCTGGCGCTCGATGGCCCAACGGGCGATACGGTCTGGGTGGCTGCGCCTTCCGCCACACTGGCCGCGAATCTCGCCGGTGCTGAACTCGGCAAGGGGCGTGGCTTCGGTCTGTTCGTCGGTTCCGGGAACGGCTCGGTGTTGGGATTTCGCGAGGATGGTGTATCCCTCGCGGGTTGGCCCGCGCGTTCGGGGGTCAACTCGGGATTCACCGGCGGTATCTCGGTGGGCGATCTGGATGGCGATGGCGAACCCGAGATCGTGGCCTCACAGGCCAATGGTTCGGTCTGGGCCTTCGGCGCCGATGGCACCGTGCGTCCAGGATTCCCATTCGACACTGCAGTGTTCGGCCCAGTGGTGCCGGCCCTGGGCGACCTCGATGGCATCGCAGGCGATGAGATCGCGTTCATCGATGGGGCCAGCCAGCTCACAGTGCTGAAGGGCGACGGCGGCTTGTTCTGGCAACAGTCCGTACCCCTGCCCTCGCGCGCCCCCGTGTTGGCGCGATTGGCTTCACCGAGTGAGCCGTTATGCGTGCTCGTGGCATCACCGGGGCAGCTCACGGCCTACCACCCCGACGGTGCTTTGCGCTGGCAGCGGGCCATTTCCGGTAACCCCTCGCAGGATCCGGCACTTGTGGATCTCGACGGCGATGGCGTCGACGAGATCGTGCTCGCGATGGCCAATCCGCTGGCGCTTGCGGTGTTCGATTCACTCGGGGCCGCTGCTCCGTTACCAGGTTGGCCCAAGCCGCTCGGTGCGAATGTCTCGGGCCCGATCATCGCGGGACCGCTGCAGGCGGCCACCCATCCGGCGATCGCGGTGTTCAGTTCCGTTGGACTCAAGGTGTACGACGATAGTGCCCGAGCCGTAGTGGGGTTCCCCAAGCCAGGGTTGGCCGGCCAGTGGTCCTCGCTTGCCGATCTTGACGGCGATGGCGCAACCGAGATCGCCGCGGGGGCCGGTGCGGATTCGAACGCATACACTTATGATGCGGGGCCGAACACTTGGTCCGAAACCATGTCGCGTTGGGCGACGCCGCGCGGCGACTATGCGCGCACCGCCAGCGCCGCGGGTGATCGCCTGGCGCGCGTACTCGATCGCACTGCTCCGGCGCCAGCAACGAACCTTGTGGCCGAGGCGCTCACCACGACGACGGTTCGCGTGAGCTGGATGGTGAGCGGCGATGATGGTTTCCTGGGTCAGGCGGCGCGGGTGGAGTTGCGCTACCAGCCCCGGTCGTTCAGCCCCGCGCTGTTCCCTTTCGGGGTGCTGGTGGCGACCCTGCCGCCGGGCGTCCCCGGCAGTTCGGATTCCGTCGTGGTCACGGGGCTGGAGGAGGGGAGCGTCTATTACTTCGCGCTCGTCGTTCAAGATGAGGTCGGCAACCGCAGCGCCATGTCCTTGATCGACACCGTGCTCACTCCGGGCTTCGCGCCGACCGCCGTTGCGGACTTGCGAGTAACGGCCGTGGACGATAGCTCGGTGACGCTGGCGTGGACCGCAACAGGCGACGATGGCGTCGTGGGTACCCCGGCTAGCTACACGATCGCGGCGAACACGAGTCCCTTGGATGACACCAACTTCGATTCAGCTCCGGTCCAGTTCACTCGCGCAGCCCTGGTCGCCGCGGGCGGGGCGGAATCGCAACGGATCGCTGGACTCATCCCGGGCCAACGGTACTGGTTCCGCCTGCGCGCCACCGATCGCGCGGCCACACGCTCGGGCCTCTCGAACGAGGTGGCGGCGGCCACGGCGGTCGGTGGAGCGATCCGTGGGCGAGTGGGGATTGCGCTGGCTGCGCGTAGCAATCCTTCCGCGTTTCCCGTGAGTATCGATTGGCAGGGGGTGCCGGCCGCATCTGGCCGGCCGCAATGGCTATCGATCCATGATCTCTCCGGCCGGGTCGTGCGGCGCTTCATGCTCGGCACGGGAGCGGGCGGAACTCAGAGTTGGGATGGCCGCGACGATGGCGAGGAGCCCTTGCCGGCCGGGCTCTATTTCGCGCGCCTCGAGAGTGCAGGTTCGCACGCAGAGACGAAGTTGGTGATAACGCGATGACGCCGGGGGCACGAAGGCCCACGCGGCGTCACCGTTCGTAGGGATCGGACCTTGCGGCCCGCCCCCATACGCGCATTCCTTGCTGTGTTCAGTTGAGGTCGTCCTTGCCCTTGTTCGGATCGTCGATCTGGCCGCCGCCGCCCGTCCATGCGGTACGTTCCGCGTCGCAGTTCGTGGAGTAGGCGCTGGTGATGTCATTGGAGTTCACGGCGCGCACGCGGTAGTACTCCGTGACGCTCGAGCCCACCAACGGGAGCAGGAAGCTGACCTGGTCCGAGGCGATGGTGCCGACGAGTTCGCCATCGGTGGTCACCGTGCCATCCGCGAAGCGGAAGATCTCGTAGCTCACCACGTCCGAGGAAGCGGAGGCATTCCAGTTCAGGTAGTCGCGGCTCGTCGCATCTTCCGTCGTCATGGAAACGGAGGTGGGTGCGGCCGGCGGAGCGGACTCGATCGGATTGTCCGGGCTGAGGACTTTAGATGCGCCACAGCCAGCGATCGTCAGAGTGGACGCGCCGAGCATGATCGCGACCAGCAGCAAACGGGTGTACTTCACGGTTGGCCTCCAGAAATGTATCGACAAGATCCGAGTGGGGGGATGTTCGGCCTCCAAGCCAGGAGCCTGGTGACAGATCTCTGGGGAAGTCCTGAGCAACACAAGTGCCAGCAAGGGAGGAAGTGCCTGTGAACGGGTCGGATCACGCATTCGCAACCGTTAAGCGGGGTCGCCTGCCCCAGCCACCGCGCGTTCCGCGCATGGGGGAGTGCGCGTTGCAATGGCTCCGGGGCGCGGGTATTGCTTCCTGCCTGTGGTTTGGCGCAGCCGCCGCAGCCGCGCCTGGGACCCTCCCGCCTCTCGGTTCCCGATTCGTCGTCGCCCCGTTG
>JBDSKE010000265.1:0-7515 GCA_039917105.1 Candidatus Eiseniibacteriota bacterium
CGCGCGCAGCGTTCCCTTGCCCATGAGCGGCGCCTTGGCGCAGCCGCTGATCAACGGCAGCAACGCGAGGGCGAGACCCAGGACCGAGAGCCGATATCCCTTCAGCACCTTCGGATGGAGTCGCACGAGGGCCAAGTTAGTGGGGCGATGCGTGGAGCGTCAAGGCCGCGCCCTACTCCGGCATTCCCGCCGCGATCCAGTCCTTGATGATCTGCGCTTCACCGGGCTGCAGGAACTGGCCCATGGCGTTGTCGATGTAATACGGCATCGTGCCGGGATAGGCCAGGTTGTAGTCACGCACGATGGTGTACTCGGACCAGTTCGGCAGCGTGGTCCCGGCGTGGTGACAACTGGTGCACCCGGTGGGCGTCTCGCCTTGGGAGCGGTCCGAGATCAGGTGGTGGATGGTGTTGCTCCAGGTGACCGGGCCACTCACGACCGGGTCGAGGACCTTGTCCTTGCGACTGCACGAGGCGAGCGTGATGGCAACCGACAGCACCAGCAGCACGGCGGCCACACGGCGGGGTTGGATCAAGGAGTTCGGCATCGGGTTTCCTTCCTTTCGCGAGCGGTCAGTAGCCGATGTAGGCGCGCACACCGACGTGTGCGGCAAGCCCAGAGAAATCCATGTCGCGGCTACCCACCAATGACGCCGGATAGCTTTCGTAGAGTTCGAAGTCCTTGCGCGGCCAATCCAGTTCACCCGAGTTGGCGTAGCGGGCCAACACGCGGCCCGCAAGGGCCAAGCGTGGCTGCAGATGGTATTCGGCCTCGAAGCCCAGGTGCGCGTATTTGCCGATCGCCTCGCCGACGAATTGGGTCGGGATCACGCGCCCACCCACCAGACTCTGCGGGAACTCGATGATCGCTTCGCTCATCATCAAGCCTACACCGCCGAAGCCGCTCACATGCAGCTTGGGCCGGTCGACGAAGTGCCGTAGCACCGAAACCACCAAGGGTAATGCCTTGGCCTTGTAGGTCGCGTGCGCATTGCGAGTCGAGGGCAGTTTGTCCTGGGTCTCGGCGAGCAGGCGTGCGACCTCGAAGTCCACTGACCAACGGGGCTTGATCGGGAAGCGCACCGAAAATCCGAACTCGGTGTTGGCGGCGAAGTCATCGGCCGGCCCCGCGCCGGCGCTACTGGCCAGATCGACCAGGTCCTGATTCACCGCCTGCCCCTTGCCAGCCCAGAAGCCGATGCTCGAAGGATAGCGCTTGCCTGCTTCGACCTGCTCCGCTTGGAACTCCTTGCGGGCGATCCGGTACATCTCGAGTTCGTCCGGCGGCACGCTCATCTCGTCGGGCCGATAGCCGGGGTCCGAACGCAGCACTGCCTTGAACGCCTCCTTGGATTCCAGGCGCCGACCCAGCTTGGCCAGGCAGCGAGCGCGCAGCGCACGGGCGACGTTCACGTCGTCGCCGGTGATGCGGCCCGTGCGCAACGCGTCGGCCAATAGCGTGGCCGCCTGCTCGAAGTGAGAGTCGTTATACAGCTGCTGCGCCTCGGCCAGTGGAGCGAGCGTGATGGCGGCCTTTGCACTGACTGTCACTGGGGCGGGCGGCATCACGGTTGGGGCGGGTTTGGCGGATCTGGCCGTCTGCGAGCGCGCGGGCATCGCGCCGAGCGCGCAAAGGGCGAGCGCAAGCAGGATCGAACGGCGAAGCAAGGACATGTTTGGCCTCCAAGCAGGGCGGAAGGCAGTGGGCCGCCCCCGGGATGGGGCGGCCCGATGCGACAGAAGGGACTTCAGTAACCGATGTAACCGCGCAGGCCAAGCGAGAGTCCGTAGCCGGAGAAATCGAGATCGCGGTCGCCCAGCCTGGCAAGCGTCGCCGGCGTGATCGGGGAGCCATACTGGTTGTAGTCGAGCCCCTCGTACATGCCCGAAGCCTTCGCCGACCGGAACAGTGCGCGGGCATTGAGCGCGAGCTTGGGATGCAGCGCGTACTCGCCCTCGACACCCGCATGGAAGTAGGTGCCGACTTTGGAATCAGTGACCTTGATGGTCACACCGAAAGTGCTGGGATCGGTGACCGATGCATACGAATTCAGCATCGGGCCCGCACCCGCGAAGACGCCCACGCGCATCTTGCCTGCGTCGCGCACGGCGTAGTGCAGGCTGAACACGAGCGGCAACGCGCTCAACTCGTAGGTGGACTTCTCTCGCGGACCTGCACCCGTGGCGGAGTCCTCGTTGGTCGACTTGAAGCGCTGAATCTCAAGGTCAAACGAGAGACGCGGGCGCAGCGGGAATCGCACCCCCATCCCGAACTCCGGCTTGTGCTCGAATTTCTCGTCGCCGCCACCCGTGACAACATACTCGCCAAAGTCCTTATTTTCTCCGGAACCGATCCCATAGAACAGACTGATGCTCGCGGGCTGCCGTCGGCTGGCCGCGTGCTGCTCGGCCTCGAAGGTCCGGAGTGCCTGATCGAACACCGCCACTTCGTCGGGCGGCGTGCGCAGCTTGTCGAGCCGATAGAGCGGATCCTGACGGAGCAGGCCGAGGAAGGTGGCATGCCCTCCCGCCGTGTCGCCGGCCTTGGCTTGCGAACGGCCGAGCAATTCCTTGGCGCGGACGATGTCGCGGCCTGTCACCTGTCCCTGCGACAGCGCTGTCTTCAGGGCGGTGACCGCGTCGGTGAACTTGCCGGCGTCGTAGAACGCCTGCGCTGCCGAGAGCGCCGGCGCTTCCGCTCGCGCCACCTGCGGTGTGAGCACGGTGATGGACATGGGGATGGCGACCATGGTGCTCATAAGCGCCCAGGTCATCCCGACGGTGATGCTCTTACCTCGGACCATACGAAGCCCCCCTGCTGGCGGATGCGACCGAGTCGCATCGCGCCGCGTGGTCAGTAGCCGATGTAGGCGCGCAGCCCAAGGGTCGCGCCAAAGCCAGAGAAGTCGATCGTGCGGCCGTTGAACTCTTCGCCGAATCCAATGCCATCTAAGGTGCCCTTGGCCTTGGCGGAACGGCCCAACAACCGGCCCGACAGGGAGAATCGCTGGGTCACGAGATACTCGGCCTCGAGCCCGCCATGGAAGTAGGAGCCGGTTTTCTGGCCGCTCAACTTGACGGGGACGCCAAGGATGTCTTTCAGTTCACTGTAGTCAACCTCGGAGATCGCGGTCGCGAGCACGCCACCACCGGCGAACACGTTCAGGCGAAAGGAACGCCCGGAGAGAACGGCCTGATAGAGGCTGACCGAGAGCGGCAGCCCAGAGACGTCGAACCCGATTGACCGACCCTCAAAGTCCGCGGGCTTGAGCGACGTCGAAGCATGTAAAGATTGCAGCTCCACCTCGATTGACAAGCGTTCGCGGATCGGGAAGCGCACCGCGCCACCGAACTGGAGTTTGCCGTCGTACTTGTGCCCGGTCACCGCGGTGGAATCGCCGGAATCGTAGAGTTCGTCGAGGAAGTCGATGACTTTTCCCATGTCCTCGTTGTCCGCAGACCCCGTGCCGATCGAGAACGAGAGGCTGGCCGGGATGCGCCTGCCCGTCTCGATCTGCTCCGCGAGCACTTCGCGCTCGGCCATTGCGAAGACTTCCTGTTCGTCCGGCGGCACCTTTCCGGCATCCGGTCGGTAGCCGGGGAAGCGGCGAATCACTCCCTTGAACGCCTCCTTCGCCTCGACTCGGTTACCGGAGCGCACCAGGCTACGAGCGAGCAGTTCACGTGCGGGGCGCACTTCCTTGCCGCTGATCACGCCCGAGGCGAGTTTCTCGCGCAACAACGATTGAGAGGCGCTGAAATCGGATTGATCGTAGAGCGCCTGCGCCTGCGCCAACGCCGCAGCGGAAGCGCTCACGGTCGAAGCGGCGGCCGGAGCTTGCGCGAGCGCGAGCCGCCCACTGCAGACCATTCCGGTCGGCAGCGTGAGCAGCAACAGGCTCACCCAATGAATGTGTCCCAATCTGGTGCGGTTCATGACACCTCCTTGCGTCGCGCGATACGGGACTGCCCCGGATCGAGTCACTTCTTCGACTTGAGCTTGAACTGGACACTGGCCTTCTGGCCAGCCTTCACATCCACAGTCTGCGGGCCGCCTTCAACGGTGTATCCCTCGCGGACGAGGCTGATGGAGTGCCTTCCCGGCAACACGCCTTCGAGCAGGGCGGACGTTGTCTTGCCCGTTGCATCGCCATCGATATAGATCTCTGCCCAGCCACCCGAAGAACCGACACTGATGCTCCCAGCCGAGGCGGAGAGGAAATCATGCGAGAGCTGCTTGGACTCGCCCGCGTCCAGATCGACGATGAACTCCTTGCTGCCAAGCGAGGGATGCGTGACGCGGACCGTGTGCTTGCCAGCCGTGAGCTGCACGCGCAGCTTCTGCTTGTTGCGGTCCTTGGTCTCGCCATCGACGATGAACGATTCGGCGAAGGGCGAAACGGTGACCGTCAGCATGGCCGGCCCCGCCGAGGTTGCAGGTGGGGCCGGCTGCGGCTCCGCTGGTTTGGCAGCAAAGCTCGCAAGCGCCGCGCGAGCCTGTTCGAATGTGGCCGTCTCGGCCTTGGTGATGCCCGTCGGATCCGGCCTGAACGCGGGATTGCTCCGGAGCAGAGATTGGTACACGAGCGATGCGTCGGCGGCCTTCCCTGCTCGCACGAGCGAGCGGGCCACCAACTCCTGCGCAGCACGCTGGTCCCTGCGAGAGGTTCCCTTTGCCGTCATGGCCTGGCGCGCCAGCTTGGTGGTGCCGGGCCAATCGCCCGCAGCGAACGCCTGCCGCGCCTGCTCGAGCAATGAACCGTCCGCCTTGCTGGTTGCGGGCAAAGTGGTCACCGGCGCGCTCGGCGCGGGCACGACCGGCGCCGTGGTGACCGGCGGCTCCACGGCTTGGGTCGCGCGGGGCGAGGTCTCGGGCGGGGTTTCGGCCTTTGGCTGGTACATGAGCATGGCAGCGACCGCGATGATGGCAACCACGGTCACCCCGATGCCCGCGAGCGCGACCTTGGGCAGCCCCGACTTTGTGGCGGCAGGGCCGGCGGGCTTGGCGGGTTGTGGCTTGGGTGCCGGAACGCTCGCTCGAGGCGGCGGCGAAACGGTGGGCGGCTTGGCCGCGGAAGACTTGAGGGCAGGCGGTGGCGCGCCTGCCGGCGTGCTCATTTCCACCGGCTCGGGCTTACGCGCGGCCGCAGTCATCGCCGCCGCATCACCCGGCGAGATCAGCATGGTGCGGTCTTCCTGGGGCGCACTGGGACCTTGGCCGGGTGTCATCATGACCGTGTGCGCAGATGGGTCCACTTGGGCGGCAGGCGGCGCGGGCGTGGACGAGGCGGCCACCGCATCACGATCGCGCTCCAGCTTCTTCAGGTGCTCGCGAGCGGTCGCGTTGCCCGGATCAAGATGCAGCACGCGGCGGAACTCCAGCAGCGCGTCATCGATCTTGCTCAAGCCCATGTTCTCGTAGTACAGGCCCTGGTCCAGGTGCCGGGCCAATCGCTTGCCGCGCCAGCGATCGGACACGGTCTGCGGCTCCAGCGCGTACTCGCGCAACAGGTCCTTGCCGCGGTGCAGACCCATCTGCTCGATGATGCTCTCGAGCTCTTCCCGCACCTGCGCGATGGTGGCGTAGCGCCGGCTCACATCCTTCTGCAACATGGTCCGAACGATACGCGCCACATCCTCGGGCACGAGCGGATTGAAGTGGGTCACATCGGGGGGTTCGATCGTGAGGATCGAGCGCAGGACGGTGGAGTAGGAATCGCCCACGAACGGCCGCTGTCCGCCGAGCAGTTCATAGGCCACCACGCCGGTCGAGAATATGTCGGAACGCTCGTCCACGACCTCGCCCGTGGCCTGCTCGGGCGACATGTATGCGGGCGTGCCCATGACGGACCCGACCATGGTCATCTGGGTGCTGTTCTCGGCACCGCTTCGGGCAAGGCCGAAGTCCATGATCTTGATGGTGCCATCGGGCGTCAGCATGACGTTGGCCGGCTTGATGTCGCGGTGCACGATGCGGTGGGTGTGCGCGTGCTCCAAGCCGCGGCACAGGTCGCGCAGCATGAGCATGGCCATCTCGATTGGGGGCGCGCCGTGCGCATCGATCCACTTGCGCAGGTCCATGCCCTCGACGAACTCCATGGCGATATACGCCACGTCGTCGTAACGACCACAGTCGATGACCTGGATGATGTTCTCGTGCCGCATCATGGCGGCGGCGCGCGCCTCGCGTTCGAAGCGCTGGACCAGCTTCTCGTCCTCGGCCAGATGCGGGTAGAGGATCTTGAGCACGACCGGGCGGGCGAGCGACTTCTGCACGGCGAGGTACACCGACGCCATGCCGCCGCTGCCGATCTTCTCTTTCAGCTCGAACGCCCCGAAGTCCTTGTTCATCGCCATGCGACGCTCCCCTGTCCACTCGGGGACTGGCCGCGGCCGTTGGAGGCCTGGGGGTCGCGCTCGGCGCGTTGGTGCGCGAGCAGCGCCCAGGCGATCCCACAGAGCGCGAGTGCCAGCACGATGAGCGCCACGATCAGCATCTGCAACGTGCGCTGCTTGGAACCGCCGCCCTTGCGAGGGGCCGGCGCGTCCGGGGCACTCGAACTGCTCGAGCGGGACTGGGGTTCGTGGGCCCGGGCAGTGCGGGGCGAATCCTGCGGCTCATCCGATTCGAGCCGCGCCAGCGCCACCGTGATGTTATCCGGACCACCGCGCTCATTGGCCAAGGCGATCAACTCACGGCAGGCCCGGTCCAGCGAATCGCCCGAGGCCAAGCGCGCCATCTCATCGTCAGTGACCAAGCCGTGCAGGCCATCGGAGCACACCAACAATGTGTCGCCCAGCTCGAGTGGGTCGGGGAGCCGCTCAGCATCGACATCGACCGTGGGGCCAACGCCAACGCTGCGCGTGACAACGTTGCGGCGCGGATCGGTCTTGGCCTCGGCCGGCGTGATCTGCCCCCGCGACACCAACTGCGCCACCAAGGAGTGGTCGGCGGTGAGCTGGCGGATGCGGCCGTCGCGCACCAGATACGCCCGCGAATCTCCCACGTGCCCGAAGAACACCTCATCGCCCCTGAGAGCGATCGCGGTGCAGGTGGTGCCCATGCCGTTCAGGTCGATGCGACTACGACCGTGCTCGTGGACCTCGTCGTTGGCGATCTCGACCGCCCGCTTGAGGGCTGCGACCGCGTCCCCCGAGGTGTCCTCGGCGAACACGCGCACAACGGTCTCGGCCGCCATGCGACTGGCCACCTCGCCGGCGTTGGAGCCACCCATGCCGTCACACACGACGATCAGGGTGTCGGCGGCGTGTTGTCCCTCGCTGCCGTCCGAAACCCAGATATCGTAGCTGTCCTCATTGCCGGATCGTTTGCGACCGACGTCCGTGGCTGCAGCGGTGGCGGTGCGAAGGTGTGCAGAGGTCACGCCGAGTCCCTTCAGCTGCGCGCTTCGAATATGAGTTGGACCGCATCGCCCAGGCTGATGCGGTCGCCTTCGGCAAGTACGCGGCGCGTGATGCGCTCACCGTTCACGAGCGTGCCATTCTCGGAGTTCAG
>JBDSKE010000266.1:0-8592 GCA_039917105.1 Candidatus Eiseniibacteriota bacterium
TCGGGACGATGCGCACGCGATCGCGTGATACGCCATACTCCTCCGCCACCGTTTGCGCGACCGCGCCGCACACCGCGGTCACGGCGTCGGCGTGCTCCAGTTCGTATCGCTTGAGGGCGCGTTGCCCTGCAGAATGTGACGCTCCCACGATGTGTTCGGTCACCACCAGATGCGGCACGCCTGCCGCACGGGCGAGCAGGGCAAGGTAGCGGTCCGCCGCGGGCCAGACATGATGCACATGGATGATCCTGGGCCCGAGTGCTCGTAGCTTGAGCCAGGTTGTGAGCATGCCTTTCCAGTCCCAGCGCGAATCGACTTCCGGGGTCCGGCTGACCGTCAGGCCCGCGGCCGCGAGCGCCTGGGCGAACTCATCCACGCCTGGTGAAGGGCTCAGCCAGACATGCACGTCGAACCGTGTCTTGGGCAGGCGTGTGGCCAGTTCCCAGACCACCCGTTCGGTCCCCCCGACGCTCTTGCCGCTCTCCACGAGCAGCACGGTCAGGCGCTGGGCTTCGGTCCGCATGTCAGCTGTTCATAGGCGCGCAGGAGTTCCCCTGCATTATGCTCCCAGGCCATACGCGTCAGGAACCGGTCGCGGTTGTACGCGCCCATGGAGGCACGACGCGCAGGATCGTCCAACAGCGCCACAATCGACACCGCCAGATCGTGGACATCGTCTGCCTGCGCGTAGACCGCCCCATCGCCAGCGGAAAAACGATGCTCACGCAGGTCGTAACACACCACCGGCTTCGCGCACGCCATGTACTCGAGCACCTTGTTCATGGTGCTGACATCATTGAGCGGGTTCTTCGGATCCGGGCTGACGCACACATCTGCGGTGGCGAGCACCGCTTCGACCTCGGCGTCGGGCACCCGCCCCGTGAACACGCAGATCCCGTCCAGCTCCAACTCGTGGGAAAGACGCTTCAAATCCTCAAACGAATCGCCCGCCCCCAGGAATGTGAAGGTCACATCGGTGCGTTGCATCTGCTTCACGATGATCTCCGCGGCCCGCACCAAATGGTCGACGCCATCCTGCGGCGCCATGACCCCGAGATACGCGACGAGGTACTTCTTGCCCCGCTTGAGCTCGGGCGAGGGCTCGCGCACCGTTGCGAAACGCTGATGACTGGGGCCGCTACGCACCACATGCACCACGGAGGGCGACTTGCGACCTCGGCCAATCGCCACTTGGCGGTAGGACTCATTGGTGCTGATCACCATGTCGGCGGTGGCGAACTGCATCCGCTCGAGCCAGCCGAGCGCGCGATGCAATAGTGAGCCTGCCTTTTCGTCGCCAAAGCGCGACAGGTAGAGCTCGGGGCAAAGGTCATGGTGGTCGAACACGAACTTCTTACCGAACGGTTTGAACAAAATCGCGATGGCCCAGAACGTATCCGGCGGATTGGCGCTGTGGATCACATCGAAACCACGGCGCGCCAGCACGGTGACCGTCAGCCGGAGGGTGTGCACCCAGCAGTACAGGAACTCCCACGCGTAGGTGGCGAACCCGCTGGCGAGCGGCGGCGCGGGATAGCGGTACAGGTGGATGCCGCTGATCACCTCGTGTGCCTCGGTTCCACCATCGCCCATGGGACAGATCGCCGAAACCGAGTAGCCCGCGCTCTGCAGTGCGTTCAACTCCATCCATACGCGCCGATCGAACGGCAGCGTGAGGTTCTGGGAAAGGTGGAGCACGCTACCAGGCGAGGCCATGGTACTCCCCATGGACCACACTTTCTCGACTCACTGCCGCCACCAGGTCGACCAGCACCTGACCCGGCCTGAGCCTGGGGCCGATCAGCTTGTATGCCGCATTGCGGTTGCCCACGACGATCACTTCACTCTCCGCCAGCACGGCCTCGAGATCAGTGCGCATGCGCTCGGGCAAGTACGGAACCTCGTCCTCAACGAAGCGCCGATTGGCACCGAGCACGCGTTCCATGTCGATGTTGGGATCATGCAGCAGCACCGAGTACCCCTTGCCCACGAGGGTCCCGATGACGCGCAGGATGGGACTCTCGCGCAAGTCGTCGGTGCCTGCCTTGAAGGATAACCCCAAGAACCCGAGCTTTCGCTTCTTGTGACGTTCGATCAGGTGGATGGCCTCCTCCACATGGACATCGTTCGAACGCATGATGTTCGAAAGCACCGGCAGGTCGAGCGCGTGTTGGCGGGCGCGGCTGTTGATGGCGCGCAGATCCTTGGGCAGGCACGAACCACCGAACGCGAATCCGGGACTGAGATAGTAGGGCGATAGGTTCAGCTTGGTATCGCGGCACACCAGGCGCATGACCTCGTGCGAGTCGACGCCCTCGCGCTTACAGATGCGACCCACCTCATTCGCGAAGGAAACTTTGAGCGCATGAAAGGAGTTGTTCACATACTTGAGCATCTCTGCGGTGGGAATACTCGTGACAACTAACTCGCCGCCGACACCCGCATACATGGCCTTCAATGATTCTCCCGAGCGCGCGCACCCTGCACCCAGGATGGTGTACTCGGCGCCGAAGAAATCCGCGACTGCCGTGCCTTCACGCAGGAACTCGGGATTGTAGGCCACGCCGAACAGGTCCCCGGCCTTGCCGCCGGCGGCCTGTTCGATCACCGGTGTCAGCTCTTGGAGCACCGAACCCGGCAACATCGTACTGCGCATGACCACGGTGGTGAACCGCCCGGTATCGCGGATGGCCGAACCCACTTCGGCGCACGCGCGCTTCACATGCGAGAGATCGAGCGAGCCATCCTCGGCGCTCGGAGTGCCCACGCACACCAGCACGAGGTCGGCCTCGGGCATGGCTTGGGCAATTTCAGTGCCCGCGCGCAGCCGACCGCTGCGGCGTGTCTCGGCGATCAATTCACCCAGATTCTTCTCCACGATGGGGCTCTCGCCCCGCTCAATGCAGTCCACCTTGAAGCGACTCGTATCCACGCCCACGACCTCGTGACCCTTGTGGGCGAGACAGGCGGAACACACCGAACCGACATAGCCCAAGCCGACGACCACGACCTTCATGCTGGAGTCCTCCGGACCGGGATTGCATGGGGGGGACCGGTCCGCCTGTGAAGCGACAGTGCTAGTGCGGAACGCTGGGAGCGCCCGACACCCCACCGCCAGGGATATGCCATAAGCGCACACCGGCCATCTGCCAGCATGGCGCTTGCGGATAATGCTGATCGAGCCAGGTCGCGAACCGGTCCTTCGGATCGAGATCCTCGGAACGGCTCAACACCACCCATGTACCCGAGGCCTGGCTCGTCGCCTCGATCCATGTCTGCTGCCAGCGGATGGGGTGGTCCACATGACCGATCCACCATCGCCGGCTCGCCAGCCCGCGAGCATAGAAGATCACCGGTTCTTCCGAGCCAACCGCCAGCACTTGCTCACCCGGCATGAACCCCGCGCGCACCAGCTTGAGAGCGCCGCGATAGTCCTCGCGGCCATATTGCGGTAAAAGGTAGTGCTGCGACAGTGCCACTGCCCACACCCCCGCCACGGCGAGGACCATCAGTGCGCGCCGACGCCCCCCCAGGTCAGCCATGCCGGCCGCGAACAGGAGCACCACGACGGGCATGCAAACCGCCAGATAGCGGGGATTGAAGGTTTTGAAGTTCTGCGCCGCAAAATAACTCACCAAGAGCGCCGGCGCGACGAGCCAGAGCAGGGTATCGGCCACGCGGCGACGCCTGGCCACCGCCACGATCCCAAGCACTCCGAGTATTCCGAACACGATTCCCGCGCTGGCCACGGCGGGCAGGTGTTGGCGGATCGGGGCCCAAGAAGGGCCGCGTCGCAACTCCCGCAAAGAAGGGCCATACGAGAAACCGACCGAGAAACTGTAGGCGGCGAACGGCACAGCGCCTGCATGGAAAGTGCTGCCCTGGCGGAGCGGCGTCTCGCCGTGCACCGATTCTCGTCCGGGCTCGAGGCGACGCCAGTCCCAGGTCCGCGCCACCTGTGGCACCCAGGGCGCTGCCACCAACAATGCGATGACGACCGTGGCAAGCAGCCAGCGTCGGCGCGCCACGCGCGTCGGAGCCCCCCCGGCGAACCACCACGACAACTGCAATGGCACCAGCAGGGCGAACGAAAGATTCGACAGGAGCGCCGCCGCCGATGCCAACAAGTGAAGTGCGACCCGGCCCGCGTCGCAGCGCCGTTGCAGTTCGAGCAGCGTCGCGCAGGACAACGCCGCGAACAGCATGAGCCAAGCGTAGCCACGCGTCTCCTGCGAATACCACACCAGGAACGGTGAACCCGCCGTGAGCCATGCGGCGGGGACGGCAGCCGATCGACCCAGCCACGAATCGGCGAGCCACGCCATGACCGGCACCATCAGGGTTCCGGCCACCGCCGGCAGGAAGCGCAAGGCCCACTCCGATTCGCCCGCAACTCGCATCCAAGCATGCAGTGCAAGCGAGAACAGCGGCCCATGCACGTTCTCGAGCAGGTCGCGAGCGGTGAGGGTGGGCTGCCCGCCTCCCGCGCTCAACCAAGTGAAAACCTCGTCGATCCACAGACTTTGCGCCCCGAGCCGGTAGAAACGCAGCAAAGCCGCCACGAGCGTGGCGGCGATCAGGGTGCGGGACAGGGCCGAGAAGGGCGGGACGAGATGGGATCCGATGGCCGGCCGCGCAGGCGCGGGCGTTCGATGCGCTCCCGTCAGTACGCGCCCTCCCGGGACAGCACGGCGGGGATGGTGCGAAGGAGGATTTTGAGATCCAAGGCCAACGACTGGTGTTTGATGTACTCGAGATCGAGGCGCATCCACTCCTGGAAGCCGATCCGACTGCGCCCACTGATCTGCCAGAGGCACGTGATGCCGGGGCGCACATCGAGTCGGCGGAGCTGCCAAGGCTCGTACTGCGAGACTTCATCGGCAATGGGGGGCCGCGGACCCACCAGACTCATGTCGCCCACCAAGACATTGATGAACTGGGGCACCTCGTCAAGGCTGGTGGTGCGCAGGAAGCGCCCGATCCGCGTGATACGCGGGTCACGCGCGATTTTGAACACCGGGCCGTCGGACTCGTTCAGATGCGTGAGCTGATGCTTGCGACGATCGGCGTCCTTCACCATCGAGCGCAGCTTGAGGAATGTGAACGCCCTACCGCCGCGTCCGATGCGGGTGGAGCGATAGAACACCGGGCCACGCGATTCGAGCTTGATCAACACCGCCAGAATGGCGATCACCGGCAGGAGCAATGCCAAGGCAGCCAGCGCACCAAGCAGGTCAATGAGTCGCTTGCTGTAACGCAGGTACAAGCCCTGCGGCTTCGGTGTCTCGAACGGGATCGCAGTGACCCGCGCTTGAGCGGCGCCGATGCGGACCCCACTGGCCCAGGCACCACGCGCAGCGGTCCGAGGGCGCGCGTGCCCGTTGGCGAAGCCGTGGGGATGCACCGTGATGCTGTTCGGCATGCGAGCTCGATTCCCTCCGGCGGCGGGCGCGCCCGCGGAATGCGAGGGTCGAGAATGTCCGGTCTGCGGAGTCGCGTCCAAGATGAGTGTGTCCCTAGCCGGATGGTTCACCGGGGTCGGCCAGTCCGGTCCACGGGCCGCCTCGGTACCTGAAGAGGTGAGGATGTCGGGCTTCATCAATGCCACACTGAGTTGTCGTCGCCGGATGCACAAAAGCCGTGGGGCAGAGATTCTCCCCGCGGCTGATCACACCACTCGCATCATCCGATCGATGGCGATCCTGGACTGTTCGAGTACGAGCGACGGGGGAATGACCAAGGTGTCGTGTCCTCAGATGTCGTTCCCGGATTTCTCCGGGCCCACAGCCTCGACAGCAAGACTCTGGGTGAAGCTCGTCCTGCGAATGACCAACCCAGTTAGCAAAGGGACCCTTGGGAATCCTCCGGCGGTGGACTTCTATCGGGCGGAGACCTCTCGCCCGAGAACAGGTTAGCAAACCCCTGACAGGGCTTTCAATGATTGTTTCGCATGGCCCCCTTAAAATCCTCGACCCTACTGTTCAGCCCCGCTTGACTCCGTACAGTCCCATCGAGACGGCGTACAGATAATAGGGCCATTTGAG
Source organism: Candidatus Eiseniibacteriota bacterium (assembly GCA_039917105.1). GTDB lineage: Bacteria > Eisenbacteria > RBG-16-71-46 > RBG-16-71-46 > RBG-16-71-46 > CAIXRL01. Next base: position 6,045 of record JBDSKE010000266.1, read on the forward strand.
CGGGGGAAGCCGACTCATGGCCCCGACGAGGGCGCCTTTTACGCCTCCCCCGCCCTGACGCGCGGTCAGGTCGATGCGGTCGAGCGGCTCCAGACCCGCCTCCTTGAAGGCCTGACGCATTCCCGGGAAAGTGAACCAATTGATGGCCGGAAAGTCCGTGAAGTTCACGAGGTCGCGCCGGTTGGCCATGATCCACGCCAATACCCGCCGCTGGACGGGATCCGGCAACCACGAGTAGAACGGGAAGTGATTGACTTCCTGCTGCAGCGGGCAGGTTCGGTTCGTGGTGTACATCACGCACACGCCGCCCCTGCGCAGCACCCGGCTCATCTCGGCGAGTACATCGCGCCAAGCGGGCACGTGTTCGAGTAGCGAGTTGCAGAAGACCAGGTCGAAGCTGCCGACTTTGAAGGGCAGTCGCGTGGCATCGCCACACGCCCAGCGTGCGGGCGCGCGCTGGGCGCCCTCGCCCGAGCCGTGGGCGGCTCGCACCAACCGCTCCCGCCCGGCGCACACCAGGTCCAGGTCGAAGTCGATCCCGGTCACCCCGAAGCCCCTCTCGGCCCACGCGAGTGTGTGCGGCCCCGAACCACACGCCAGGTCGAGAACCTGGGGATCGTGGCGGCCGCGCAGCAGAGGCTCGATATAGCGCCACTCGGCCGCGAGCAATTCGCGTGAGGAATGGTCATCGCGCGCCGCGAGCGTATGCTCGATGAACTGGCGACGGTACTCGGAACCGCGCAGCACCTCGGCGGGGTTGTTCACCGACGAGGGCTTGGTCACCGTTCGCCTCCGGCCGTCCGTCGCGCGGCAGTGGTGGCACGCTGCCATTCGACGGTGCGTTCCAGTCCGCGCTGGAGTGTGACCTCCGGGACCCAACGCAGGGTACGCCGGGTCTTCTCGATGTTCACGACACGTCGGCGGATGTTGTCCACATCCCGGCGGTCCTTGTGCTCGGGCACGACATCAACACCCATGATGCGGATGAGCTTCCCCACCAAGCCGTTCACATTGGTTTCCACGCCGGTCCCGACATTGAACACTTCGCCGAGCGCCCGTTCTGAAGTGAGTGCGAGTAGCGTCGCCTGGACCGCATCGTCCACGTAGGTGAAGTCGCGCGTCTGCTCACCATCCCCATGGATGACCGGCGCGAGACCCGCCTCGAGCGCCTCGATGAACTTGGCGACCACGCCGCAATAGGGATTCGCCGGATCCTGCCCGGGGCCGAAGATGTTCGAGTAACGGACCGCAGCGGTGGGCAGGCCGTACTGTTCGAAGAACGCCATGCAGTAGTTCTCGCCTCCCAACTTGGAGACCGCATAAGGCGTGAGCAGTGAGAGGCGGTCATCCTCGTTGATGGGCAGGTAGCGCGGATTGCCGTACACCGAAGTGCTGGAGGTATACAGCACGCGCTGGACGCGATCGGGATTGGCCTTGGCAGCCATGAGAATATTCAGCGTGCCCCCGATGTTGGTCTCGTAGTCTTCGCGCGGGTTACGAGTCGAGACCACGATGTTCCGGGCGGCGGCGTGCAGCACAAGGTTGTGCTCGCGCACGATCTTGTCCACCAGGGGCACATCGCAGACCGAGCCGTGGATGAACTCGAACCCCGTCGCCGGCAGGTTTTCGATGCGGCCGGTGAACAGATCGTCCAACACGGTCACCTTGGCCCCATCCGCCAACAGCTGCTTGACGAGGTTGCTCCCCACGAAGCCGGCGCCGCCCGTCACCAGCACGCGCGCATTCTCGAGTACGATCACGGAGACTCCAGAGGTTCAGTGCCTCATGCCGAGGCGCAGGTAGACCAGCGGTCGCAGGATGCGCCAGCCATCCTTGAGTCGCATCTTGCTAGTGCCCCGGCCATGGTAGCGAACGGTCACTGGGGCTTCGACGATACGGTATCGGCAGGCCACCGCCTGGAACAACAAATAGGGCTCCAACTCGTATCGGTCGAGCCAGTCCTGCTTCAGTTGGATTCGGGAATTCTCCAATATGGAGAGGCGGAATGCCCGCATCCCATTCGTTCCATCGGTCACCGGGAATCCGCTGGCAATGCGAAAGAGCAACGGGTAGAGCTTCGTGAGCCATTTGCGGTCCGGCGGAATCCCGGGAGTCGCCCCACCGGGCAACCAACGCGATCCCTGCACCAGATCCGCATCCCCCGAAAAGAGCGGCGCGAGGATGCGGGGCAACTCGTCGGGCTCATGTTGATCGTCACCCGAGAGGATGGCCGCATATTCATATCCGAGACGCACGGCCTCGTATAGTCCGGTGCGAATCGCCGCGCCGACACCCCGATTGACCGCATGTCGAAGCACCACCTCGGCGCCCGCTGCGCGGGCTTCGTCCGATGTGTCATCGCCCGAGTGGTCGTCCACGACAATCACACAGGAGGCCCACCGACGGGGCACTTTTCGAACCACATCACCGATCTTGCCGTGCTCGTTCCACGCCGGAATCACCACGGCGACGCGAGACGGGTCGATGAGCGCGGATCGTTCAGGGGGGAGCACCTTCGAGCCGGACATAAGGTCTCTGGAGCCTAGCA
>JBDSKE010000267.1:0-5220 GCA_039917105.1 Candidatus Eiseniibacteriota bacterium
TTCAAGGAATCCTCGCCGGTCTGGTCACGGGATGGACGTTGGATTCTCTACACCACCGATCGGCGTCCGGCGCCTTGGTTCGGCCAGCCTGTCGAGGATGTCGAGATCCGCGCCATCTCGCCTGAACTGGGAGCGCCCAGCGACGGTGCGGACACCGTGATCGTGGCCGACATCGCTGGCCCACTGGGCCCATTCGCCGAGGGGCCGGACGGCCAGTTCCTGGCGATCGGCGGGATCCGCCCGACGCCGACCCGCTCGTACGACCAGAACACACTGCTGCATTTCAAGGGAGCATGGCCGCTCACGCTGGCCCGCGACCTGGCGGTCGGGCTCGATGCAGCAGTGGGCGAGGCCATCAGTTCGGACCAGCATCCACCGCGCGGCGGCGGCGACCTGCCGCTGGGCTTCATCGAGCAGGGCAACGCCGCCGTGTTCGTGTATGCCAAGCATGGTGCCAGCCAACTGGCCCGAGTGGATCTCGCCTCGGGCGCCGTCGAGGCACTGACGCCTGCGAACCACGAGGTCATCCATGGCGATGTTTCCGCCGACGGCCGTCGGGTCGCCTTGACGCTCGGAGCATTAACGACCCCCGGCGACCTGTATGTGCAGGACTTTGCAACACGAGCGCTGACGCGACTGTTCGGTCCCAATGATGCCGCGCTGGAAGAGGCTCGCCTGGGCGCAGTCGAGGAGGTCTGGTTCCCGTCGTTCGACGGCATGCAGATCCAGGGGTGGGTGGTGAAGCCTGCGGATTTCGATCCGATGCGGCAGTACCCGCTCGTGCTGGAGATCCACGGCGGACCGCATGCGGCTTATGGCATCGGATTCTCGCACGAGTTCCGGGTGCTCGCCGCGGCCGGCTACGTCGTGCTCTATGTCAATCCGCGCGGAAGCACTTCGTATGGGCAGGAGTTCGCCAACTGCATCCAGTACGCCTACCCGGGCCACGACTACGATGACCTCATGGCGGGGGTGGATCACATGGTGGCGACGGGGTACATCGACGAGAAGCGCATGGGAGTGACAGGGGGCAGCGGAGGTGGACTGCTCACCAACTGGATCATCACCAAGACCGACCGATTCCGCGCCGCGATCACGCAGCGATGCGTCTCGGACTGGGGCTCGATGTGGTATTCGAGCGACTTCGCCATGTTCAACGCTGCGTGGTTCCGCAAGGCGCCATACGAAGATCCGAACGAGTTCGCAGAGCGCTCTCCGGCCACTTTTCTCGACCGGGTGAACACGCCCTTGATGGTGATCCACAGCGAAGAGGACTGGCGCACTCCCATCGCTCAGGGCGAGATCATGTTCCGCGGTCTGCTCAAGCAGGGTAAACCTGCGGTCATGATCCGGTTCCCCGGTGAGAGCCACGAGTTGTCTCGCTCGGGCGCGCCGTCGCGCCGTGTGCAGAACCAGCAGCACATTCGCCGCTGGTTCGACCACTTCCTACAGGGAAAGCCGGCTCCGGAGTACGGGGTCTAGTCGGCGCGCGCGCCCTGCGCGATCCAGGCGCCAAGCGTGTCGCGCTCGGCGTCGGTCATCCCGGTCAGATTGCCGAGCGGCATCGTCTGGGTCTGCACCGCGCGAACGAGGATCCGGCCCGAGAGCGCCTGGATGCGGGCGGCGTCGTCGAACATGACGCCATTCGGGGCTTCGGGGAACGAGGGATTCGTGGGATGCATGGAGTGGCAGGTGACGCAGCGCCGTCGCATGATGGCATCGACCTGTTCGAACGCCACCCTCTCGCGCATGCTCGTGGATGCTTGAGCGGTGGGCGTCGGCTGCAAAGTGATCGCAAGCGCGCCAATCAGGCCCACCACCCCTGGCAATACGAGTCGCCAGTCGCTCCGGGTGCGGAAGTTCATGGTGTACTTGAGGCTCGCGCCGAACACCATCACGAGCAATAGCACGAGCCAGTTGAGCGCATGCCCGTAGGTGCTGGGAAAGTGCGAGCTGAGCATGAGGAACAGCACGGGGAAGGTGAGGTAGTGGTTGTGAGTCGAGCGGGACTTGGCTCGCAGTCCCAAGCTGGTATCCACCTCGGTGCCGGCTCGCGTCGCGGCCAACATCTGGATCTGCGATGGGATGATTCGGCGCCAGACATTGCCCGCCATGATCGTGCCCAACATCGCGCCCAACTGCAGGTAAGCCGCACGGCCGCCGAATATCTGCGTCAACCCGTACGTGGTGCCAGCCAGCAGCGCGAACGAGACGAGACTCGCCAACAGCGTACGTCGGCCCAGGACCGAGCTCCACAGCAGGTCATACACGAACCAACCGGCGACCAACAACAGGGCGCTGATCGCAATCGCGCTGCCGTGTGTGAGACCGACGCCTCGCTCCAGCAGGTAGGCCTTCCCCCCCAGCCAATAGACTATGGCGAAGAGCAGGAAGCCGGTGATCCAGGTGCTGTAGGCCTGCCACTTGAACGCGAACAATTGCGGCGGCATGTCCTGCGGCCGCAGGTAGCGGCGCTTGACGACCTCGTAGAAGCCGCCGCTGTGCATCATCCAGATCTCGCCCGCGACGGCGCCCTCACGCGGCTTGGCCGGCGCCGACAGGCTGCTGTCCATCCACATGAACAAGAAAGAATCGCCGATCCACATGATGGCGGCGACCACGTGCGCCCAACGCAGGAGGAGGTTCAGCCACTCGAGTAGCAATGCCTGCATGGTCGGATCCTCTTCGGGCCAGATGCGAATGTGGGGGCGCGAAGCATAATGGCAAGTGGCGCCAAGGCGCGAGGCGAGGCAAGCGGAGGCCCCGCGGCGGGGAGCACCACGGGGCCCGATTCACACTTGGGGGATGTCCGCTTATCGGTACAGTGACTTGATACGGCCCCAAGTGCTGCCCGTGGTGGGCGTCGGGCACTGCAGGTCGATCTTGCCATCGTGACGGAACAGATAGCCGGCCGGGACGACCGAGGTGTTCCAGGTCGAGCCGCCCGCGTACAGGCCCGGACAGATTTCGCCACCGATGCGGCGGAAGCGGTCCAGCATCGTGCCGCCCGTCCAGGTGATGTCACCTTCGATGTTGCCGACCTTGTACACCGTGAAGTTATTCGACTGCACGACGAATCGCGAGAAGTTACCCGACAGAATCATGGTGCCGTCGATGAAGTCCGAAGGAACGCCAGCGTTCGGCGGGTTCGGATCGAATGACGCATCGGGCGAGAGGTCCTCATACACCTCGATGGTTCCACCCGCAAAGTACGTCTCGTAGAACGTCATCGTCGGAGTGCCCGATGCGACCGTTCCACCCGAAATCAGGTTGTGCACATAGAATGTGTACTCCTTGGTCGGGTCGAGTGCATTCAACTCCTGCAGCGGCACATCGAAACCGCTGATGACGCCGACCATCTTGAACTCACCGCCGAGCGGCAGGTTCGTGGGAGTGCCACCTGCCTGCCATCCATAGGCGGGATCCCAGTCGATCGCCGGGCCAGCGGCCTGCACTGTCGGCACCACCGCGAGCGCGAGCAGCGCGGCGGCAAGGATTGTTTCGCGAAGTTTCATGATCTTCCTCCTCCGTGCTGGGTTCAGCGGTAAGTGGATTTGAGGCCGCCCCACGAGGTGCGGCGGCTGTGCGTGGCGAGGACGATGAAGTTCTGCCCGTCGATCTGGTGCGCGTAACCGGCCGGGATGTTGAGCGCGTTGCCGGTGGCACCTGCGAAGGTCCAACCCGTGCGGTCGCCGGACGGAATGTCATTGAGGTTCGAGCCGCCGTTCCACACGCACGAGGCCTCGTAGCTGCCCGAACCATTCGCGGTGTTCAATACGAACTGGAAGCCCGTGAGGGTACCCTGCAGGTACAGCGAGCCGTCCGTGAACGAGCCCGGAGCCTGCGCGTTCGGCGGGTTCGGCGCCCATACCGCCGGCGTGCCGCCGGACTTCGCGTCCTCGTAGACCGAGAGCATGCCAGGTGAGTAGTCGATGACGACGTATGAGCCGAAGACCTGGCGGTTCACGACCGTCATCCCGCTCACGACGTAGGTGTACTGATTGGACGCAGTGTCAGAGACGAGCGGGGCGAAAAGGTTCGGTACTACACCGAGACCCACATAACCTGCGCCAAGTTGACCGAACTGGCCTGGCGGCGGTGCCGGGACCTCGTAGTCGAATCCGACGTAATCGATGATGAGTTGCTGGGCGCGCGCCACTTGTGGAGTCAGCGCGATCAGCGCGCCGATGAACAGGCACAGCGGAGTCGCAATACGCTTCATTCGGGACACCTCAGGGGTGATGCGGGTGAACGTTCGCCAACGACTCTGGCACGACAGGGGGGATGCCAATCGTTCTGGACGCCGACAATTCTAGCGCCGCGGTGGAAATAGTGCAATGACAATGTTTTGTGCCGTCCTCATGACCTTTTGCATAAGGTTTGGACGGGCGCTGAGACGCTCCGATTGGGCTGACCCCGGAATCATTCAGTTGGGATTCAGGTCGAGGGCGGATAGGACCTGACGGGTACTTTCCACCACTTTGCCGGGGTCGGCGGCAGCCCCCGCCAGACAGATCTCGGAATAGGCAAGCTCGCCCAGCGCCGTCGAGATCTCGACCTCGAGCGCTCGCCGCATGGCGGATTCGGTGGGGTCGGGCGGGGAGCCCAACCTTTGGCGCATCGCGGCCGAGGCCGCGAGGAGCCACGCTGCCTCACCCGGGCGACCACAGCGGGCGGCCAACTCGATCGTCCCTTCGATTCCATGCAGGGTTTCACGCTCCGCTCCGACTTCCAGGGCCAGCGCCAGGCACAGTGTGAGCTTGGCATGCGCCCCGACTATGTTGCCGAGCTTCACTTCGGCACCCGCGATGGCGGCGAGGGTAAGCGCCATGTGCTGGCGGTCCCCGAGTGTGCCAAGCAAGGCGAGGGCGGCTTCGAAGTGGGCAATGGCCTCGGTGGGCCTGCCTTCGCCCGAGGCAAGCAACCCGAGGTTGTGGAGCACATTCGCCTGGCCGCGCTTCTGGCCCAGCGCCTCATATCGCGCCAGGCTTTCCTCGTAACAGGCTCGGGCTACAGCATTGTCACCCAGATAAGTTGTCACGACCGCCAGCCCACTCAAGGCCCGGGCGATGCCCTTTTCGTAATGCAGATGGCGGTAGAGCGCGAGACTCTCCTCGATGCGGGGTCGTGCTGCTTCGTAGTCCGCTTGGTAGATCGCGAACGCCCCTGCTCGCACCAGCGCATCGGCCCGCGCCGGCGTGGCCTCGTCCGCCCCGGGAC
>JBDSKE010000268.1:0-4868 GCA_039917105.1 Candidatus Eiseniibacteriota bacterium
GGACCGGACTGTTGAACGGCCCGATGTCATAAATGAACGTCCCGCTCGAGTCTTCGGTGTGGAACTCCAACCGATCATTGTCGGGCTCCAACTTACGACGATAATAGATGTCGAACCACGCGAGCGCACTGAGGTCCTTGCGACTCCCGCACCCCGGCACGTTGAGCACCGGCACCTGGACCGCGAAGCGATTGTCGCGCCGCTTGAGGAACGTCCCCGTGGTGTCCCAGGTCTGGCCCGATCGTTCGCGCGAAGTGAGTCCGTCCCAGATGCGCCGCGGAAAGGTCACCTCGTTGAAGGTCACGTCCAGCGCGTGATCGCCATAGCCATCCGGACAGAAGAAGTTGTGCGTCAAGCCCCACTGACGGGCACGGAGCCGCGCAGGCTGAGTCGTGTCGGCATGCACCAGGTCGAACGCATGTTCGAATCGTGCTCCCGAACCCAGACTGCGCCAGAACCACTTCTCCCAGAACAGCGTGGAATTGATCGAGGCGGCATCCGGCCAATATTCAAGATCCTGTTCGAAACGCTGGCGCTCGGGCGTGGTGGTCACCGGCGTCCCGCCACCGGTCGGCGTTGCCGTGCGCTGGGCAATACGCATGGGCGCGCCGGCCATCGGGACGTCGGACGTTGCGACAGTCAAGTAGTAATGATTGACCGTCTCGTAGGGATGATTGACGAACACCGTATCGTCGTAACCCGGATTGTAATCATCGGCCCAACCACTGGGACCCTGCGCGAAGAAATAGAAGGTATCGTCGTTCTCCCCCGCGCCTCCGAACAACCCGTCGCCGCGCTTGTCGATGACCCCAAGCGCCACCTCTTTGTAATCACAACTGTCGCAGTAATTGCCCTCGGGCAGCACCGGAATGCCGGGCAGCGTGAACATGCGCAGGCTGTCAAAGGGTGCCGGGGCATTGTCGAACAGGAACAGATTGCGAACGCGTGAATAATTGACCGAATAGAACCCGGTCTGGCGTACTTCGAACTTGAGCCAGGTGCGACCTGCGAACACACTGGTATCCGGCGGGAGCGCGATGCCTTCGACGCGCGCGGGCTCGAGGCCCATACGCTGCGCGGCCCGCACCAATGCAGCCGTCGCCGGCCGACGCCACGCTCGGCCCTGGTCGAAGTTGACGAGCACCGAGCGGTACACCGACTCATACGGATCGTCCAACTCAGCAGGACCACCCAGGTCCGACATGGGCTGAATCTGCACGTCGATATCGACACGTCGCGCTACCGACAGCCTTCGCGCTGCCGGCTCGTACGCCGCGGGCTCGATCACAATGCGGGCCACGCGCTGGTTGCGAAGCCACGACACGCCGAGCAATCGCGCCGCGCGCGGCGCACTCGTCCCCGCTACTCCATAGGCCGCAAGGTCGCGGCGGTAGGCCAGCGTGGTCCCGTCGGGATCGCTCACCGCCTGGGGCTGCAGGGTGACTCCCTCGGAGACTTCGAGCTCGGTTGCCACGCCACTGACCCGCACCTCGCCAAGCGGGGGCACTGCGACGGTGATGATGCGGGACGGCATGGCCGGCGAGCCCGCCTTGGCAGCCCCGAGCGAGAATCCCCCGAGCTCGAGTCGGGTCATGCGTTCGCCTGTATCCATGAGTGTCAGGGCAGGCTTGGGAATCGAGACCGTGAGTCGGATCGCGCCAGCGGTCGCGGGAGCAAGGCGCACATCCCCCGGCGCGGCCACGAGGGTCGCGGGAATCAAGATGGCGAATGCCGCCAATAGAGCGCCACAGCGCCGAACGACGTCGCGAGGCATGATTGCCACCCCCGGCCGTGAACTCAGAACTTCTCCGCCTCTTCTACGAGCATGACCGGAATGTCGTCCACGACCTTGTAACGAAGCTTGCAGGCGTTGCAGGTCAACGACTGTGCGGACTCGTCATACTGGAGGTCACCTTTGCAGGCAGGGCACACCAGGATGTTGAGCAGTTCAGGGCTGAGCGCCATGGGTCTCCTTCATGAGGCCATCGTTCGGGGATGGGATTGCCGGATGAGTTTAGCGAGGCCCTTCCAACAGGGTCAAGCATCCGCCTCGTGGAACACGCCGATCCTGCGGAAGCGGGCGGCCCGCCGTGCGAGCAGCTCCTGAGGTGGTACCCCTGAGAGCCGGTCCAGGTTCTCGAGAACGGCGGCCTTCAGCGTCGCCGCGGCGGTGGGCCAGTCACGATGGGCTCCCCCCACCGGCTCGGGCAGAACGCCATCGACAATATCCAGGCTCACAAGATCGGGAGCCGCCAGCCGCAGCGCCTCGGCGGCCTTGGCTCCTTGCTTGCCATCGCGCCACAGGATGCTGGCACAGCCCTCGGGGGAGATCACCGAATAGATCGAGTTCTCGAACATCAACACCACATCGGCGACCGCGATCGCGAGCGCGCCGCCCGAGCCACCCTCCCCGATCACCACGGTGATGATGGGCACGTCGAACGTGGCCATCTCGCGCAGATTGACGGCGATGGCCTCGGCTTGGCCGCGTTCCTCAGCACCGAGTCCAGGATAGGCGCCGGCAGTGTCGACCAGCGTCACGATGGGAAGCCGGAAGCGCGTGGCGAGCTGCATGAGGCGCAGTGCCTTGCGATAGCCCTCGGGGTTTGCCATGCCGAAACGGCGAACCAGGTTCTCCTTCGTATCCCGACCCTTCTGTTGACCAATGACCATGACTGGCCGGCCGTCCAGAAACGCCATGCCGGCAACAATCGCGGGATCGTCGGCGAAGTGCCGATCGCCATGCAGTTCCTTGAAGTCAGTGAAGCAGAGCTCGAGATAGTCGAGCGTATAGGGCCGCCGGGGGTGGCGCGCGATCTGGACTCGCTGATAACGCGTCAGCTTCGAGTAGATCTCCGCTCGCATGGCCTCGGCTTTTCGCACCAGTTCGGCGAGTTCGGAATCCGCCTCGAGCCCCCGTTCGGCGGCGTGCTCCCTGAGCTCCTGGATCTTCTGCTCGAGCTCCAGCACGGGCTTCTCGAACTCCAACCAGACCGTCACGATGCCCCCTTGCCCCAGCGCGCGCGTGCAGAAGGCACGCGCGACCGGAGGTCCGTGATGACGCCGTCCCCCTGACCGACCCGGTATCGGCGCGAGCGCATCGCCAAGCGGGAATGGTCAGGCTTCACCAGATGAAGGTACACCTCGGAATCCCCCGGATACGAACGCAATACCTGGTCCATGTCCTCGATGCGCGCCTCGGTCAGGTCCTCGGCGCGAAGCTCGATGTGCAGCGCGGGGCGGAACTGCGCGCGGCCCTGGTCCCAAGGCCGCACTTCGGCGAGGAGTAGCTGGGCACCACGATCTTCGCGCATCTCGATGCGCCCAGACACGACGACGATGGCATCGACCACGAGTTGCGCGCGCGCCTGCTCGAGGGCATCGGGGAAGATGGTGCACTCCACGCGTCCGGTCAGGTCCTCGAGAATGACCCGCGCCATGAGCTTGCCGGCCCGGGTGGTGACCAGATTGACCTCGCTCACAATCCCGACCACACGCACCTCTGCCCCGTCGCCCAGTTCGAGTACCTGACCGATCCCGTGGGTGGCGATGCTCTCGATCTCGGATCGCAATGCCTCGAGTGGGTGCTCACCGAAGTAGAACCCGAGCACCTCCTTCTCCTTGGCGCTGCGTTCTCGACCGGTCCATTCGGGCACGTGCGGCAGCGGCGGGGCCACGACCGCAAGTGCGCCGGCGGAATCATCGGCGCCGAAGAGTGAGGATTGCCCACTGGCCTTCTCGCGGTGCATGGAGGAGGCCGTGTCGAGCGCCATGCCGGCGCCTGCGAACATCTGTTCGCGCTTGCCGCCCAGCCCATCGCATGCGCCCGAGACCACAAGCGATTCGAGTACGCGGCGATTGATCGAGCCGGGTGCCACGCGCGAGGCCAGGTCGTAGAGATCCCGGAAGCCCTGCCCTGCGCCGCGTGCGGCCAGAACGCACTCGACTGCACCCTGCCCCACGTTCCGCACCGCGCCCAAGCCAATGCGGATCTTCCCGCCCTCGAGCGTGAACTTCCACTGCGAGGCATTCACATCCGGACCCAGGATCTCGATCTTCATCCGCCGACACTCTTCGATGAGTGTCACAATGCGGGCACTGTCGTTCATCTCGGAAGTCATCGAGGCCGCCATGAACTCAGCCGGATAGTGTGCCTTCAGATAGGCGCACTGGTAGGCCACCAATGCATACGCGGCGCTGTGCGATTTATTGAAACCATAGCCTGCGAACTTCTGCATCGTAGTGAAGACCTTGTCCGCGGTCTTTTCGTTGAGCTTGGAAGCCTTCGCACAGCCCTGGGTGAACTGAACGCGCTTCTTGGCCATCTCCTCGACATTCTTCTTTCCCATCGCGCGGCGCAGCTCATCGGCCAGCGACATCGAGAAGCCCGCCAGGTCGTGCGCTGCAGCCATGACCTGCTCCTGATAAACGAACACGCCGTACGTGCCGCGCAGGATCGGCTCGAGCGTGGCGTGGTCGAACTTGGCCACCTGCCGCCCATGCTTGCAATCAATGAAATACGGGATGTTCTCCATCGGGCCCGGGCGGTACAGCGCATTCATGGCCACCAGGTCCTCGAACACCGTCGGCTTGAGCTTCTTGAGGTAGTCCCGCATGCCCGAGGATTCGAACTGGAAGATGGCTACCGTGTCCCCATCCTGGAACAACTTGAATGCGCGGTCCGAGTCTTCGGGCAGGGTCTGCAGATCCACCTGTTCGCCCCGCGTTTCGCCAACAAGGCGCACGCATTCCTGCAACACCGAAAGCGTGCGCAGCCCAAGAAAATCCATCTTCAGAAGGCCAGCCTTCTCGACCGACTTCATGTCCCATTGCGTGGTGATCGACTGGTCCTTCTGTCGATACAGGGG
>JBDSKE010000269.1:0-9760 GCA_039917105.1 Candidatus Eiseniibacteriota bacterium
CAATCGGCGTTCGATTGCTTCACGACGAAGATTCTCGGTCCGTGAAGCAAGCTGGTCCGCCGATGGCTCGCTTCGAGACAACACCCGAAGGCGGGCGTAGCCATTGGGCAGCGCGAGCCAGTCGCTCGTGACTCCGGTTCCGAGCGGGGCGTTGTGCGCTGTGCCGAACAACAACGAATCGACCCGCTCGACGCCACTCATGGTCGGCAAGCCTTTGCCCACGGAGGCGTCGCGGATCCGATCGAGGCCGCCCCACAGCGCGGCAACGCTGTCCAACGACCACCCTTGCGCGAACAGCGAATCGAGTTCGGCCTTCTTGGCCTCCAAAGCGCGTTGACCCGCATCCAATCGGTAGGTGGCGATCACGCGAGGGCGCGCTTCCTCCCATACCGGGATGCGGGGCGGCGTGATGCTGTCCACCCATGCGATCCACACCCCCTGCCCCTTGGCTCGGTACGCAGGCCGCATGAGTTCGCCGGCCTTGAGCTTCTCGATCCGTTCGAACATGGGGCGCACGTTGGTGGTATTGATCGCGTCGCCGACGCGATGCTGGTACTGGTTCGAAATCAGCGACATCTTCGCGACCGCCGCCCTGGCCTGCGCAACAGTGCGCAGGACGCGCATGAGGCTGTCCGCCCGTTCTACCGCCAGAGTCTCGGCCTTGGCGGTCGCGGCGTCGCTCGAGACATTCGAGTAAATCAGCGAGAGCGGCTGGATCACCGCTGGCTCATGCTCGACGCTCAGGATGATGTGGTAGCCGGACTGGGTTCTGACAAGGTCGCTCATCTGGCCAGGTTCCAAGGCGAAGGCTGCGGCATCGAACTCATCGAGCATGGTGCCGCGGCCGAATGTGCCGAGATCGCCCCCCTTGTCCCGCGTCGGCTCGTCGTCCGAGTTCTCGCGAGCGAGTTTGGCGAAGTCCTCGCCTGCGCGCAGTCGCTGCAGGATTCCCTGCGCCTTCTCGCGCGCGGCTCGATCGGCCGCAGCGCTGGGGCCGAGGGGCGAGATCAAGATGTGTCTCGCCCGCATCAGTTCAGGCGCGGAGTACTTGTCGATGTTCCTTCGGTGGAACCGCTCGACCTCGGCGGAAGTCAGGTGGACCGTCATGAAGTCCGGGGCCGGCACCACCGCTCGGGTGAAATAGATGATATTGCCCGAACTGAAGCGTGCCGGATTGCGATCGAAGAGCTTCCGTGCTGCACGAAGTTCTTCCTGCTCATTCTGCGCCCGGACCGACTGGTCCAGGGCATCCCTCGCCTGTTCGAACGTTGGGGTGTGGCTCGCCAGTTTCGCCGTGGTCTGCCACACCACGAAACCACGCGCATACGGCATGACGCCCGCTGCGCGGGGCCCTTCGCGCGTCCAGACCGTGTCCGAGATGGCGCGCGCTGCCATCCCCGTGTCGATGTCGGCACCGATCGGAATGGGCAGGGTCTCCTTCGCTCGTAGGGCGGTCTCGAGCGTAGCGTCGCGCTTGTTGGCACTCCAGGTCCGGAACAGTTGATCGGCTTGGGTCCGCGCACTCTCGATCCGGTGTTCCCTCAGCCACCGCAGTCTTGCATCGCCTCTCACTTCTTCCAGTGGCCGGGCGACAATCTGCCCGCGAGCGGCATCGAATGAGGAGTAGTCGGCCAGATGCCCACGATAGTAGCGGTCCAATTCGGCCGCAGAGGGTTCCGCGAGTCGCAGGGCAGCAGTGTCGGCGAAGCCGTATCGAAAACGCCACGCGGGACCCGTGAGGGAATCGCGGATCGAGGCGAAGAGGCCGCGCTGCTCGTGATCGGCGTGATGCAGGCGGGCATCGGCGCGCAGTTTGCCGCGGATCTCGCGCGAAACCTCGGCGAGCGGGGCGAGATGGGCGGACATGACATCGTCGACTCGCACGATCAGAAAACCTTCGGTGCCGGGCACCGGATCGAGCACTGTTCCGGGGCGGGCGCTGAACACCTGAGCATTCTGTGCGGCACTCCCCTGCCAATAGCCGGGAAAGTTCTCCCGCTGCACGACGACCCCCGGTCGGGCGCCGCCCAGTGGGACGCTCGCCGCTTCGAAGTCCATCCCCCCGCGCACCAGCCGAACCAGACTATCCGCCACCTGCTTCATCCGCCGGTTCCAGGCTTGTGACATGGCTGGAACGCGCTTGAGGGATTCCGGCAACCCCGGCGTGTTCGCGAAGGCGACGCTCAGCGTGGCCCTTCCCGGTCGCTGGAACTCCTCGGTATGGGTGCGGTAGTAAGTGAGTACGGATGTCTCACGCGGCTCGGGAAAACTTCCATTGAAATCCCCGCGGCGCAATGAAAGGTGGTCGACTGTGGTCTTGGACAATTGGCGGCGCGCTTCGGCTCGGATCGCCGCGTCCTCAGGGCGCATGCGCTTTTCCAGTTGTTCATTGAGCCGGCGCGCAGCCAGCTGTTCAGAAATACCTTGGATCGCGGCATCGTACTGCGGCCTTTGGGTGGTCTTGATCGCATTCATTCGGGAGGCATCGAATTGCCCGCCCGGACTGAAGAACGGATCCTTCCTCAGCTCGGCCTCGGCCTCGAGCGGACTCACAGTGATTCCAGTGCGATGGGCTTCCTGCGCCAGAAGTTGTAAGCGGATGAGTGTCTCGAGCATCTGCCGACGGATCAGATCACGCATTTCGGCCGGAACCGGCCCTCGTCCCGAGAACTGCTGCAGTGCCTGCGCGGCGCGGCGCTCGAAATCATCGCGCGGGATCCTGCGTGCACCCACTGTGGCGATCGCCGGCGATGCGCCACCCGCGGGAGCCGGGGGGCGAGTTTGAGCCCACGCCAATAGACCGGGCAGCGCGAGTGCGATCAGCACAAGTGCGGAGAGACCTCTGCGTGCATTCACCGGATATGATCTCCTCGAGAAGGGGCGCAAAGCTTGACGATGCGGACGCCGCCGCCTAGCGTACGATGACTCATGTGGACTCTGGATGCTTCATGTGAAGTGCCGCACTGGCGGCCCATCGCGCCGCCTGCCGGTTTGAGACTCGCATTCTCGACCCGTCGGGGCGGAGTCAGCGTTCCTCCCTACGAGTCGATGAATCTTGGCCAATCGACCGCGGACCTGCCTGGATCAGTCAAGGCCAATCGTATCCTCCTGCTTCGTACGCTGCTGTTGTCACCGGACCGCGTCGCGACCGCGGGCCAGGTCCATGGCGTCCGGGTGGCCGAGGCGACCCAGCCCGGGCACACCCCCGAATGCGATGGTCTCATCACTTGCGTGCCCGGTTTGGTTCTGGCTGTCACCACAGCGGATTGCATGTCCCTGTTGTTCACCGCACCCGGTGCAGTCGGTGTCATCCATTCGGGCTGGCGCGGTGCCGCAGACGGGATGCCCGTCACCGCACTGGACTCCATCTGCCGACTGGCCAAGTGTGGCCCTTCCGCGGTCGAAGTCCACTTCGGCCCCTCGGCCCGCGGTTGTTGCTATGAGGTTGATGATGAGGTCGCCTCGCGATTTCCCGAGGCGGCGGTGCGTCGCCTCGAACCCAAGCCACGATTGGACCTCCCGACCGCGACCTCGCTCGCCCTCCTCGAGGCCGGGATGGCACCAGAGTCAGTGCACGATTGCGGAGCCTGCAGCATGTGCGAGCCGTATTGGTATTTCTCCCACCGCGGCGACCGCGGCAACACAGGACGCATGTGGGCCGTTGCGGCAATGGCCGACTAACAAACGGATTCGACACGACAGACGCCCTCGATGGCGGTGAAGTATAACAGTCTCGACGGGGCTGCTGTCTTGACCCTGTCACGGGCTTGGTTCTAACCTCCCTAGCGCTCCGTGCGGGTCACACCCGCCCACCCCACCTTTCGGAGGTTGTCATGAAGCAACTCCTCACTCTGGGTCTGTTCGCACTCGCACTGGGGCCGGAATCTGCTTTCGCCGCTGTCACAGGGCCGCAGGCGGTGGTCCTCGAAACGGCCCAGGGCACCATCGTGATCCGGACCGCCGATGCCGCGGCTCCAAGGACCAGTGCGAACTTCCGCAAGTTGGTCCGCCAGGGATTCTACGATGGCACCACGTTCCACCGCGTGATCAAGGGCTTCATGATCCAGGGTGGCGATCCGTTGTCGAAGGACGCGAATCCGTTCAACGACGGCCAAGGCGGCCCCGGGTACACGGTGCCGGCGGAGATCAAGCTCAAGCACGTGCGCGGTGCCATCGCCACTGCGCGACTGGGCGACGCGGCGAACCCGAAGAAGGCCTCGAGCGGCAGTCAGTTCTTCATCTGCGTGGCGAACCAGGCGTCCCTGGACCGCGGGGGCTACACGGTCTTCGGCCAAGTCATCCAGGGCATGGATGCCGTTGACCGGATCGCGGCCCTCGCCGACCGTCCGGGCATTTCCAAGACCGCGGCCGGTCCCAATCCCCAGAAACTGGCGCTCATCAAGAAGGCGTACCTGGCACCCTTGGCCAGATACCTGACGGCAACGGCGAAGCCCGCAGTTTCCGTTTCGCCCGCAGCCCCGATGGACACGACCGCCCGCTGAGTCCCGGCACGACGCTCAAGCACCATTGGCCGCCCTCGCGATTCGGCACAAATCGCGAGGGCGGTTTTCATTCGGGTACCGCCCACGTGGTCAGCCCGAGGGCCTCGGTCAGCATGAACCAATGCTCCAGTTGAGCCGCGTCACCTGGTTGTCCTTCGGCAGCCAGTGCGCGAGCGATCGCCATCAGGTCACGCCGCCCGTCGCATGCGAACCAAGCCAAATCCAACGCAGTCGAGCCCATGGCGCTTTCGAGCGAATACCACTCCTCGCGCGTCCTTTCGCTGGCCTCGGGCCAACCGTCAATCAAATGGCGCATGGGTGCGGGCAACGCGTGCAGTCGCCGGACGGGGATGCGACCGGGTGGGCTGACGACGGCGGTGGGTGAAGGAACGACACGTGCGAGGGCGGGCAATATCTCGGTCTCGTGGAAACCTTCGAGTTCGTCGGCGGCAATGGGCAGGGTCCGGCGAAAGGCGGTCACGCTGGGATGCTCGGGTGGCAGGCCGCGCACCAAGCGCTCGACGCTCGCTATCGCCACCAGGCCGCGCAGCCGTTCGGTCTCGGCCGCTCGGGAGGGATCGGGTCGCTCGAGCGCCAGGAGCGTCCTTCGCCTCGCCGCGCGTGCCAGTACGAATAACAACCACTGGATCTCCTGCGGCCCTGCCGAGGCGATGAATGCGGCGTAGGTGGCGGCGCTGCGCACCGCAAGTGAAAGGGATGCCGGATCCACCTGTTCGGGAGTGTCGAGCGTGCTGTGGTAGAAACGATCCGGCCATTGGATCAGCATGGGGCACGGCACTCCCACGAGCGGATCCAGCCAGAGCGCATGGTCGCTCCCCCCGGAATACGGCACCTCTCCCATCCGCACCATCGAATAGTGCCCGGGGCCGGAATAGCTCGTGACCCAATCCTGGGCGGCGTGACGGATGCGAAGCAGCAGTTCCTCCGCGAAACTGGCGGCGAAATGCGGCGGGTGCTCCAGGAGGAGCGTGCTGCCGCAGCGCGCCTGGTCCTCGCCCACCATGTCGAGGTTCAAAGCCGCAACCGTGCGGCTGGCGCGGCCGGGATCGCCGCCGAGCCAGGCATACGTGCCGGTGAACTCGGGCATCCACAGGAATCGCACGGTGCGGCGCGGCTCGGGCCATGCCGTCGTCAACGAGAGGGCGTGCAGCGCCCGGGCGCTTTCCAGAACAGCCGCCACACCTGAACCATTGTCATTCGCGCTCGGTTGCGGATGACACAGATGCGCGGTGAGTAGGATCTCGCCGGGCAGCGTTCCCGGGATCGTGGCAGTGACCAAGGGGATCTCGGTGGTGAATCTTTCGGTACGGATATCCACTTCGAGCGTGAGCACCTCGTCTTGGGCCAAGCGCGCGCGAACGCTCGCACCTCGCTCTGGCGAAAGCACGAATCCCCACCCGCGCGGTTGGTCGCCCTGCCACCAGAAGGACGTGTAGGCCAGCGAGTCCCGGTCGTGCTGCTCGGTACGCACGGGTGGCACCAAGCGACGGCCGTCACTCAACAGTCCGGCTGCGCCTCGTTCGACGACGGCCAGCTGGTGCACCCGCTGCACGCTGCCGCTTGTCAGAACGACGCAGTCACGGACATCGATGTGGTCGTACTGGCCCGGATCCACGCCGTCCTCTACCGCCACGATGCGGAAGCGGCCGTGCGCGGGAGCACTGCGTTGAATCAGTGAGAGTGCGTGGGTCGCAAAGCATGCCACCAGTTCGGGCTCCGTCGCACCATGCAGAACGGCTTCGGCGCTCGTGCAGTGCCAGCCCTGCGCCATGGGGAACCCCAGATATCGCGTATTCCCATCGGCAGGAACGGTCACGACCTCGGGCGCGAGACCACTGCGAGCCAACTCGTCCACGAGCCAACGCGCCGCCTCGTCGTAGCCGGGGCTTGCCTGGATACGATGATGCCGGGCGATCTCGGTCACGGCGTCCTTGGCGCGATCCCCCGATACCAGCGGACGCAACGAATCGAGAATGGATTCAAACGACATGCGTCATTCCCCTGGCTCGATGATGTCGCCCAGCGAGGAAAGCGGCGAGCGCCAGTGGCAATCCATATTCGAGCCACCGCCAGGCCAACGAAAGGTGGAAGCCTCCCTGCTCCTGCGGCGGCGAGAGCACACCGTACGAGAGCAGAGCCAGCGCGGACAGTAGGAGCCAAGGCGCCGACACGCGCAGGGGCTCGAACACCAGTGCCCAGCCCAGATACCACGGATGCAGGACGGGGCCGAGAAGCAAGGTCGCGCCAATGGCAGCACGCGTACCATTCAGGGCCTCGACCCGTCGCATGAGGACGATGAGGATGAACGCCACGAGCAGGCATGCCGCGAGCCATCGGGCGCGGTCGTCCCCGAAGGCAATGGCGAGATAGTGGAAGAACAACTCGTTGTTCCGCCAATGCGCAGCATAGGCGGCCAACCCGGAGCCCTCCCCTCGCGTCAGCCACGCGAACGCCCCGAGCCCCGGGCCGATGGTGCCGAGCGCCACCCACCGCGCGCGCCACGGCCAGCGCATCCACAGGAACGGGATTGCCACGAGCGGCACCAGCTTGACCAAGACGGCTGCCGAAAGCGCCAGTGCCGACCCCACCGGGCGCCGTTCCATCCAATAGAGCGCGAAGGTCAACCAGAGCAATGCGGTCGGGTCATGATGGCCGCTCCCCGCATACTCCACAACGACCAGCGGGTTCCAGGCGTAGGCAATGGCGCCCAGGGCGGATCCGCTCCGCTTCTGGCACCAGCGGGCGAGCAGCGCGATGAGCGCCATCTCGTGCAGGAGGATCCAGAACTTCATGGCGCCGACCGTGGCCGACACTGTTGCGACCAATGCGAAGCCGGCCTCGGCCACGGGGGGATAGATTGCACTCAGCTCGGGATGATTCACACGTGGAAGAATCGCCGGGTCGGCAAGTGAGCCGAGAACGGGGTCAGCGGGTGCATGGGCATAAGGGTTCTGCCCATGCGATATCACCCGCCCCTCCCAAACGTATCGATAGATGTCATCCGAGAGGCTCGGAGTGGTCGTGAACACGGCGGCTCGCAGGACGAAGGCCACGACGATCACGAACGCACCGGTGTGTGGCAGCGCGCGGTAACGCTCCATTCGTGCCAATGCGAGCGCAAGGAATACGAACGCCACCGCCATCAGCGCCTGCAGGCGGCCGAGTTCCGCGCGCCAGGAGGGCAGCGCTCCAGCCAGGGTGAAACACAGCGTCATCCCCGCGGCCAATGCGCCGAGTTCCAGGGCACGCGGCCACCGAGGCGCAGCAGCCCCACCTTCAACCCATGTCATTTCGGGAGGCGTCATGGGGGATTCGGCGCTCGCCGCGGGTCAGCGCTTCGCCGGGACCCGCACGGTGGTCGCGCGCGTGCCGGTATTTCCGGCCAGATCCACGGCTCGCACACTCACCAAGTGATCGCCTGGCGTGAGTTCGTTGAGCGCGGTCCGGAATCGCAACGGACTCGTGTCCGCGAAACCACCCTCAGGTGCGAGGGTGCGCCACGATCCGTCGTCGACGGCGATCTCGACGCGCGTCAACGGACCCGCCGCATCCGTCGCGGAGCCCTCCATCACCACACCCCCGGGGCGACCTGTGCCATTCAGTGCGGTGACTTGTGGGGAAGTGTTGTCGACACGGAAGATCTCGCTCACCGCCTCCCCCAACTGCTCCTCGCCCACGGCGTTGCCGAGGGCATCCGAGGCCACCACTTTGAGGAGGTAGGAGCCATCGGGGATGGTCGTGGTATTCCAGGTATAGAGTGATGCTTCGAGGTCCTTGCCGATCTCGACCCAGGCTTCGCTTCCGCGCGCCTGCAGGAGCACGCGGTAGCGCATGGGATCGCCGTTCGGGTCGACTCCCCGCCAGGTCAGTGTGCGCAGGCCCCTCGCCCACACCGGCAGGTCACGCAGGCCCTTGTTCGCCGCGAGACTCACGGAGTACTCAACCTTCTGCCCGCCCGGGAGCGTCTGCGTCACGGCTTCCGTGCGCGGGCCCAATTCCCCGTCGCGGACATCGCGACCCTGCATGGCGACGCTCAGGTCCTCGACCCTGGGTGGAAGATTGTCCTCGCGATACGCGAGCGAAACCTGATCGACCCGCGCGTCGGCTTCGTGCAACGCGAGTTTCCATTGCAGGAATCGAGCAGCCGGGGACCGCACCCGGTTCTCGGACCCTAATGCAGCCCACGGGCTCCAGGTGGTATCGGGAACATCGGTGTTGCCCGAGCGTGTCGAGAAGTCCGCGCCGCCGGTGCCTTCCCAGTGCAGGCGGCCGAATCGAGCGAAGCGGCGCGCATCCAATACGCCCTGGGTCAGCTCGCCGCGCGAGGCCGCGCTGGGGCCAAGGCGATAGACACTTGCGGGATTCGAGGTCCCCGCGAACACCGCGCCGTCCCTGCCTACTGCAAGTGCCGTCACCTGCCCCTGGGCGGGGGCGAGTAACTGTGAGGCGCCATTTGCTCGCTCGATCCGGAACACGCCCGCACGGTTCCCCGTTGCCACCCGTACACCATCGGGTCGCCACGCCAACGCGTACACCATCGGTTGCGGTGAGGTCCACCATGCGATTGCAGCACTGTCGGGTGCAATGCGATAGAGGACGGCGCGCCCGCCGCTCACGGCGGCCCGGGATGGCGACGGGCCGGGACCGTCCTCGGCATCGTCCGTGCTTCCGCTCACGGCTGAGGCACTGAGTGCCGCAGCCCAGAGGACGCCTTGCGGATCCACCGCGAGCGCCCGGACTTCGTCCTCGGTTGCGTCGAACACGGTGCTCGCCCGGCCGTCCGCTCGCATGCGCACGATGCGGCCCTTCGAATCGCCGCCCGCATACACACCACCTGCACCGTCCGGCGCGATCGAGATGAGATTACTCTCTTCGGTATCCAGCAGAGTCCGCACTTTGCCGACCTCGATCCGCAGCAATCTCCCCTTGGTGCCGGTTGCCGCGTACCACGAGCCTTTACCAGCGGGCGCCAGCGCCCAGACATATTTCTCGCCGGTCGCGACCACCCGCGTTGTGTCACCCTTGGACCCGACCCGGTACACGAGCCCCTGCGGCCCCGTGCCCGCGACCACTCCGTCGCCGTCGGCGAGCAGGCAGAACACTTCGCCTCCCGCGAGACGGGCCCATGGACGGATGCCGCCCGTGGGCGTCCACCGGTCGATACGGCCCCGATCGCCGGCGATCGCCACCGATCCATCCGCCAGCACCGCCATCGCCCACAGCGTGCGCAGGCTGTC
>JBDSKE010000270.1:0-9362 GCA_039917105.1 Candidatus Eiseniibacteriota bacterium
GCGGCAGCCAGGAGCTCGTCCGCCGTGTGTGCGGTCAGGTGCGGTGCCACCAGCAGCACCGACGTCAGGTTGAGCCGACCGTCCGCCAGAGCCGCGAGGATCGTGGGGAACCGCCGCGCCGCGCGCGCGACCCGGATGCGCCTGAACGCCGCGTCCTCGGACATATGTAATTCTTGCACGCAATAGAGATACATCGAGGAGTAAGCCGCCGGCAGGTACAGCCGGCGCTCGTCGACCTCGGCGAGGTGGGCCAACAGTTCGGCGGTCGTGGCGCGATCGCGGGCGACGAGTGACTTGAGATCGCGCAACAGCACATGGTCCGCGAGGTGCGAGAGCGAGCAGGTCTTCATGGCAGTCATCCGCGGGGGCGGGTCGCGGGGGCCGGGGGCACATGCCATTCATATCACGGGCTTTCGCGACGTTCGTGCAGCCCCGCACAGACCGAAACGGTCCATATCACGAGCCTTTTTCGCATTGCGAGGCTCGCAGGCCACCAGCAATGCCGCTCCGCGCGCTGGAGCGCAATGCGATGAGCAGCCCGTGACTCGAGGAAGACGCGCCGCGAGAACTCGTCAAGCACAACCGTCGGTCCAGCCCCTCGGTGGTGCGTCCTCCTCAGTCGCCGGCTGGTTTGAGCGCGGTCATCATCACAGCTTTGACGCCGTAAGCCTCGGCTGAGCTCTGTGTCGAGTCTTGGCGGAACCGGAACCGCGGAACGACGGCGGATCGGACCCGATTGAACCCGGTCTCCTCGAGCAGTCGGAACATCTCTCCCTCCGGGAGAGCGCCGCCAATTCAACTGGCCCAGAGTTTGGGGTCGCTGACAATTGATTGGGAAAGCTGCTTGGCGCTCACGATGTCGGTGATCGAGATCCGACCTCCCGGACGAAGGACGCGGAAGAGTTCCTCCACCACGCGACGCTTGCGGAAGGACAGGTTGATCACACCGTTCGAGATCACGACGTCCACGGAGGCTGACGGCACCGGGATATCCTCCATGCGCCCTGTCTGGCATTCCATCGGAGTGCCGTTCGCTTCCGCGTAGGCCTGGGCCTTGAGGCACATCGCCGGATTGAGATCGACGCCGATCACTTTGCCACTTGGCCCTACGCCCCAGGACGCGATGATCGCATCAAGTCCTGCGCCGCTGCCCAGATCGAGTACCGTCTCTCCCGGCTTGAGGTTGCTGCGCTCGTGCGGGTTTCCGACACCGGCGAAGGAGTCCACGGCGCCAGCGGGCGCGCGGTCGAGCCACTCGGGAGCATAGCCGAACATCTCCGCCGCCCCGCGTCCGTGGAAGAAGTGGAAGGTGCCTTTCGGATTGTCGGCGACTTCCTGATACATGCGGATGATTTCATCTTTGAGCGTCGCCTCCAACGAGGCTTGGGCAGCTGCGGTATCTTCCATGTCGCGCCTCCTCTGATGAGGTCCGTGAGCCGAAAGCTGGATGATCACTATCGCACCGAACCCTCGCCATGCCGAGCCCGAATGCACCTCGATCCGCGACTAGTGTCTGTTTCCGAGCTCTACCGCTTCCTCATCACCGCCGTGGTGCCTCGGCCCATCGCGTTCGTCTCCACGCGCTCGGTGGACGGGCACATGAATGTGGCCCCCTTTTCGTTTTTCAATGCCATCACGAGCGAGCCGCCCATCGTCATGCTGGCGATCAATGATCGCGCAGATGACCCCAAGGACACGCTGCGCAACATCCGCGAGACGCGTGAGTTCGTGATCAATGTGGTGCACGGACCAATGCTCGAAGCCATGGTGCGCACCGCGGGCGACTGGCCGCGTGACACCAGTGAGTTCGAGGTGGCGGGACTCACGCCCGTGGCGTCGGTGCGCGTGGCCGCTCCCGCAGTGCAGGAATCGCCCATCCACCTTGAGTGCGTCTTGCACCGAGAACTCGAGGTGGGAAGAAGTTTCGTGGTATTCGGCGAGGTCGTGTTCGCCTCGGTCGACGATGCCATGCTCACCGACGGACGAGTCGATCCGGTCAAGCTGGCGCCGGTCGGACGACTGGGGGGCGAGTTATATTCGCTCACCACAGAAGTGGTGAAGGTGCCTCGCCCGCGCGTCTCGCGTGCGGGCGGCGAAGTTCAAGGCTAGAGGAGGTCGTCATGCCTTCGATGCTGGATACGACCGAGCGCGCCCGCATGCTCCAACGGCTCGCGGCGATCGCGCCCGAAACGCGCCCGCGTTGGGGCATGATGTCGGCAGCGCAGATGCTCGCGCACCTCGATGCGCAGATGCGGGACGTGTTGGGCGAGTTGACGGTTGCACCTCGCCCCAGGCAGATCCGCAACCCGCTCCTGAAATGGTTCTTGATCGATGTGATGCCATGGCCCAAGGGCAAGTTGCCGACGGCGCCCGAATATCGCGTGGCTTCGCCGGGCGAGTTCGCCCCCCTTGCGGCCGGACTGCGCGCCAGGCTTGAAGCCTGGGCAGCGCTGGGCGAGGCAAGGGGCGGGGCCGTGCATCCTTTGTTCGGGCCGCTTTCTGGCGCCACGCTCGGACGCCTACTGTGGAAGCACTGGAATCATCACCTCGAACAGTTCGGTGCCTGATGACTGGAACGACCCCGGCGGGTGCGAACCCCATGGCACGAATCCTCGTCAAAACTCCCGAGGATGTATGGACGTTCACGCAGCGGAATGTCTCGCTGTGGGACATCCTCGAGTTCTTCCCGCCAGACTGCATCGGCCCGCGCGGACCCAGCGATGCGCCGAGGCCTTATGAGGTGAAGCCGATCGCGCTCGAGACCGACCGCGGGTACTCATTCGAGACCGACATCCAGTACGGAACATGGATGTTCCGCCCGCGCTCGCCCAAACTCCCGGGCATGATGAGGTGGTGCCATGAGAGCGGCCTGGAGCCCGGCGATGCAATCGTGTTCGAGCGGCTGGAGGAGCGGCGGTTCGCGTTACGGCTGGAGAAAGGCGCTATCCCCCAGGGCTGAGCTTCGCCACGATCTCCTCGGTGTCTGGAAAGCGACCTGCTTGTTTCTTCGAGAACACGAGCAAGCCATCCACCGTGACCTCGAACTCGCCGCCTTTTCCGGGAATCAGGTTTGCATCGATGTTGTGGTCTTGTTTGAGCACGGCCGCCAAACTGGTGGCCCGGGGCAGGTAGTTTCACTGCACGCAGTAGCGAATCTCCACATTCGGCATGTGACTCTCCTGGCAGGGGCGCGCGCGAATCGCACGCCGCTCGCATCCTACACCGGCACGCGCCGTGCCGCTTGGCGTCAACAAGCGTTTGACCAGCGCGCACCGCACGCGCGATGCTGCGCCGCATGCCCACCCGCACTCCCAGTGTCGAAGCCCGCTTGCGCCGCACGCTCGGCGACGCCCTGCTCACGCAGGAGCCGCTCAAGCACCACACCACGTTCCGCATCGGTGGCCCAGCCGACTACTTTGTGACCGCGCGAACGCCCGACGGACTGGTAGCGGCGCTCAGCGCTGCGCACGAATGTGAACTGCCGCTGTTCCTGCTAGGCGGAGGCAGCAATCTCCTCGTCTCCGACGAGGGATTCCGCGGCATGGTGGTGAAGAACGGCTGCGAGCGTGTCGAGTTTGATGGAACCGCGGTGTATGTGGAATGTGGCGCCGACTACCTGACATTCATCCAACAGTGCTGCGAACAGGAGCTTGCAGGACTTGCATACGCTGCGGGCATTCCGGGTTCGGTTGGCGGCGCGCTGTATGGCAATGCGGGCTGTTACGGTCAGGACATCGGTTCGCGCGTGATCGAATGCACCTTTGCCACGCTCGATGGTGCGATCACCGAAACACATCCGGCAGGGTGGTTCGAGTTCGGCTATCGCGATTCGCGCCTCAAGCGGGAACCGCGAGCACTGCTGTCATGC
This sequence comes from Candidatus Eiseniibacteriota bacterium, assembly GCA_039917105.1. Classification (GTDB taxonomy): domain Bacteria; phylum Eisenbacteria; class RBG-16-71-46; order RBG-16-71-46; family RBG-16-71-46; genus CAIXRL01. The sequence continues at coordinate 3,869 of JBDSKE010000270.1, forward strand.
CTGTTGCAGTTGGAGCGAGGCACCCGGATCGAAGTGCAGGCCGAGATCGACGAGAAGCTGGAGATTCGCCGGGTCAAACATCCCCAGTGGCGGATCGAGCCCACCGCGGGTTCCTATTTCAAGAACCTGCCCCCGGGCTTCCAGGCGCCGGGATTGCCACTCTCGCCCGGCACGCATCGCGTACCCGCCGGCGCTCTGCTCGACGCCTGCGACTGCCGCGGGCTTCGTGTGGGTGACGCCATGGTTTTCGCCAAGCACGCGAACATCCTGATCAACGCTGGTAGCGCGACTGCGTACGACATGTTGTCGTTGGCCGAGTTGATGAAAGCGCGCGTGCGGGAGAGGTTCGCCGTCGAGTTGGAGGAGGAGGTCATGTTCCTGGGGCCACGCCCACTGCTCGCGGGTGTTCCCGGGCGTCGGGCGAAGCCCAAGGACAGTCGGTGAGACCCACACATGGGTGACACGCTCAGGAATCGATTGCTCCAAGCGAAGTTCGCGGGGCCGCACCACGAGGCCAGCCTGAATGTGCTTTTGGCAGCGCACAGCCTGCGCGATTACTGGGACCGGGCGTTCGCCGGGCTCGATTTGACGGGTCCCCAATACAACGTACTTCGCATTCTCAACGGCGCGTATCCCAATGGCTATGCGCGCTTCGAGATCACGCGTCGCATGATCGACCGTGCTCCCGATATGACGCGCATGCTGGACCGCTTGATCGAACGCGGATTGGTCGAACGATTTCGGGGTGATGATGACGCCCGCCGCTCGATGGCTCGCATCACCGCCAAAGGTCGCGCGCTCCTGGCCAAGGTCAACCCGCTCGTGGCCGGCCAGCTCGACGTGATCAAGACACGGCTCACCGTGGCTGAGCAGAAGGAATTGTCGCGCCTGTGCGAGCGGATCTACTCGGCCGACGATGAATGATGCCTTCAGCCGCCGATCGCGCTCATCCCGCGCGCTGGCTGCTCGAAGGATGGCGAGTTGATCAGGTGACCCGGCGCCTTGCGTAGTACCGCTGCGCGCAGCAGGTGTTCCACCTCGTCGTCGCTCGCTCCATTGCGCATGGCATCGCGGAAGTCGTACTCCTTGAGCGCGAACAGGCAAGTACGGATCTGGCCATCGGCAGTGAGCCGGATGCGATCGCAGTGTCCACAGAAGGGCTTGGTCACCGACGCGATCACCCCCACGCGGCCCAGACCATCGGTGTAGCGGAACGTGCGGGCGGGTGCGCTCGGGTCGTCGTTCTCCAAGGGCACGATCCCGAACGCGGCGTTCAACTGCTCGAGGATCTCGGCCGCAGGGACCAGTTGCGTGCGGTCCCACTTCTTGTCGAAGTCGAGCGGCATCCATTCGATGTAACGCAACTCGAAACCCTCTTCGCGCGCCCAACGGGCCAACGGCACCACCTCGTCGTCATTGAACCCGCGCATCAGCACGGCGTTGATCTTGATGGGCGAGAATCCCACCTGCTTGGCCGCACTGAGGCCAGCGTGCACTTCGGCCAATCGGTCGCGGCGAGCCAGACGATGGAAGCGCGCACGGTCAAGCGTGTCGAGGCTGACATTCACACGCGTGAGTCCCGCCTCGCGCAACGCTTCGGCCATGGCCGGCAGCTTGAGCCCATTGGTGGTGAGCGACAGGTCGAGGCCGGGCCGCAGATCGTGCAGCATGCGCACCAGTTCGGGCAGGTCGGCGCGAACCGTGGGCTCGCCGCCCGTCAGGCGTACGGCCTCGATGCCGCATTCCAGACACACTCGCGTGAGTCGCGCGATCTCCTCGTATGTCAGCAATTGCTCCTTGGGAAGCCACGCCATTCCCTCAGCCGGCATGCAGTACACGCAGCGCAGATTGCAGCGGTCGGTGACCGATATGCGCAGGTCCCGAACGGTGCGACCGTGCGTGTCGACGAGTGGTGCGCGCATGAAGTCCTCTTGGTGGGAACAGGTGCGAGGTGATGCCATGACTGTACCGGGGCGCGCGCGGCCGCGTCCATGTTCCACCGGCCTTGCCGGGGGCGCCGCCGATCGCACGGTCATAATTGCCTTGTGGCGGCCTGACATGCCCACCACAATCCCGAAACGGTACCCTGCCGCCTTCCGAGCCGACACACCCCTTCAGGAGTTCCCTGCCATGACGTTACGGGCCGCCACCCTCGCCGCCGCATGTTTGCTCAGCATTGCGATCGCCGCTCCCGCCTCCGCACAGCTCTGCCCGGCGGGCAAAGCCAGCCCGACGGGATCGGCGCCCTGTACCAACTGCCCCCCGGGTACCTTCAGCTCTGTTCCGGGCAGCATCTCGTGCACCGCATGCCCCGCGGGCTATTTCAATCCGTCTCCCGGCGCGGCCGCATGCACTCAGTGCCCAGCAGGGTCCATCGCACCGTCCCCGGGCAGCACCTCCTGCCAGGTGTGCCCCCCGGGCTATACCTCGGACCCGACGCATACCATGTGCGTCCCATTGCCGACGCCGGCCAGGCCGCGTAGCTGGGGACGGCTCAAGATCATCTATCGCTGAGTGAAGCGGACCTTTCGCGCTGGGAGCCATGCATGTCCCTGGATGACCATCTCCGCATCGTGCAGGGCGACATCACCACTTTCGATGTGGATGTCATCGTCAACGCCGCCAATGTGGCGCTCATGGCGGGCGGCGGAGTTTGCGGCGCGATCCATCGGGCGGCGGGTCCCGAACTGGCGGAGAGTTGTCGCGAAGTGGCGCCCTGTCCCACGGGGGAAGCCCGACTCACGCCGGGCTATTTGCTCAAGGCGCGCTATGTGATTCATGCGGTGGGCCCGGTATGGATGGGGGGCAAGTGCGGCGAGGACCAACTCCTGTCGTCATGCTATCGCGCCGCGCTCGCACTGGCCGAGCGTCACCAACTGGCCACGATGGCCTTCCCCGCGATCAGCACGGGAATCTTCCGCTTCCCCCTGGAGCGCGCCACGGCGCTGGCGCTCCAGGAGATTCAGCTGGCCCTGGCGCGCGCTCAGTACATCAAGCAGGTCACCTGCGTCTGTTTCGATGAAATCACGTTGGATATGTACACTGTGATGGGCGCGCGACTGGCTCGCTGAGTTCGTAGGAGTTCGATCATGCGGAATCATCCGTGGCGGTGACCCCCTGACTCGTCGCGTCGTATTCCTGCTGGCATCGTTGGCGATCTTCCTGGCGCTCGCGGTGACCCTGTATGTGGGGCCGCGCTTCGTGCCGGGGCTGGGCCGGCTGGCGCAATCACAGGAACGACACCTGCCCTCGCTTGCCCTTGCCACGGGTTGGATCGGCGGCGATTCACTCGCGGCCGATGCGCTGGCAGGACATCCCACGCTCGTGCTGGTGTGGAGCGACACCGATCCGCGCTCGCTCGAGGCGCTACAGGTGGCCGAAGGCTGGCATCGCGCCTTCACGCCGCTGGGGTGCCGCATTGTGGCGGTCCACTCGCCCGATTTCGCGTTCGGCTCCGAGCGTGAAGTACCCGTGCGCATCGCGGAATCGCTGGGCCTCACGCTGCCCATCGCGCTGGATGCCACGCTGCAATTGCAGAGCGCGCTCGGCGGCGCCACCGATGGCCCGCATGTTCTGGTCGCCGATGCGGCGGGTCGCGTGGTGCTCGACACCGTCGGTGCGCTCGCTGCGGGCGAAATCGCGCTTCGAGAAGTGTATGGCGCGTTCCCCAAGGGGTCAGCGCTGCCCGGGCTCATCGCCGTTGCCACGCCCACTTCGGTGCGCACGGTGTACCTGGGTGCAGGTCGAGTCTCGGGCGGCCCGCTGGCCCAATTGTCGCCAGGCGCCGAGCGCACACTGACCGCGGAGTTCCGCTATCAAGAACAGGGCCAGCCCGGGGTTCCATACCCGGTCGGACGCTGGCGGGCCGGCACCGAGGGAGCGACATCCATGCGTGCCGGGGCGGCGGATTTCGTCTCCATCCGCTATAGTGCGCACCGTGCTGCAGTAGTGGTGAGTCCACCTGCGGGTGGGACCGGTCGACTATGGGTTCTGCTGGACGAGCACTGGCCCCGATCCGAAGAAGCCGGCGCCGATGTCGCGTTCGATGGCCATGGTGCGGCCTACATCGATGTGACGGAGCCCCGCCTGTACTGGTTGGAGCAGGGCGCGGGGGAGCGGGTAATCAAGATATCCCCCGCCACCGCGGGCCTGACGGTGCACGCGTTCGTATTCGAGGATCCGAGCGACTGATTGTTCTATATGTTCCAAGGAGCGAATCATGCCGTTGTGTGTCTATCTGTGCTACACGCCGGGCTGCCAGACCAAGCTGGAACGCTGGATGCCAACCGCCCTGGAAGGTAGCTCCGCTCGCATGGAGTGCCCCCGGTGCGGTGTGGCGATGCAATGCGCCTGGACCGGCTCGCAGCAGCAGACGCCCAACCTGAAGGATGCGGCGAGCATCAAGCGCTAGGGTGGCCTTGCGCGCGTTGTCCTCGGTCGCGGCGGCGCACGCTCTCGATGCCCCAGCATTGCACCGCTCCTTGGTGGCGTGGTTCCGCCGCCACCAACGCGCCATGCCCTGGCGCGCGACGCGTGACGCGTATCGCGTCTGGGTCTCGGAGATCATGCTGCAGCAGACGCAGGTCGTGACCGCAACGCCATACTACCTGCGCTTCACCAAACGGTTTCCCAAGGTGAGCGTGCTGGCCGCAGCCTCCCTCGATGATGTGCTCGCCGTGTGGGCGGGGCTCGGCTATTACCGGCGCGCGCGCATGCTGCACGAGGCCGCCCGCACGGTGGTGCGCGAGCACGCGGGGCGCATACCGCGGACCCCCGAGGCATTCGCGGCGTTACCGGGCGTGGGGCGGTACACGGTGGGAGCGGTACTCAGCATCAGCGCGGGCCGCCCACTGCCCGTCCTGGACGGCAATGTCGCGCGCGTGTTGTCGCGCTGGACGGCTTTGCCTTTGGCAGTGAAGCGACCGGCCGATGCCAAGCGGCTGTGGGCGCTGGCCGAATCGCTCATGCCTGTGCAGCGCGCGCGGGGCGCAGCAATACATCCGGGCGATTGGAATCAGGCGCTCATGGAGTTGGGCGCAATCGTCTGCACGCCGCGCCCGCCCGCATGCGAGCGCTGCCCGGTCCGCGCGCAGTGCCGCGCGTTCGCATTAGGGCGAGTCGGTGAGTTCCCGCCCGTGATGGAGCGCCGTGGCCCCGAACTGGTCCGTCGCGCGGTGGTGCTGATCGAGCACAGGGGCCGCGTATTGGTGACGCGCCGCCAAGGGGCGCTGCTCGCGGGACTCTGGGAGCCGCCGGGGGTCGAACTTTGGGGGCAACCCTCAGCGAGCGCGCATGCCTTGCGCGCCCTGCTGCGCACGCTCGGGCTTCGCGTCCGTCTGCGCCAAACCGGCCAGCGCGTCAAACACACGATTACGCACCGCAGCATCGAGGTGGAAGTGTGGCGCGGCACGCTGCTGGCACCAGCCCCTCGACGCGTCGCCCTGCGCTGGGCCGAGCCGGACTCGCGCGAGTTGGCGCTCACGGCACTCACGCG
>JBDSKE010000271.1:0-15386 GCA_039917105.1 Candidatus Eiseniibacteriota bacterium
CCCGCATCGAATGCCAGGCCGTTGCCGTGCGCTGTGCCCACATGCTCGCCCACATATTTGGCCGCACCGCCCACGGAGATGTGTGGGCCGAGGGGACGGGCCAGTTGCACGGACAACGCCAGACTCTGCCCGATCACATCCTCGGTTGGACGATTGCTCGCGTCACGGCCGATGATGTCCCCATCATTGCGATAGTGCGCCGCCAAGCCATAGCGCGTTTGGCCGCTACCCAATCGGCCCGCGACCGCCGCCCAATCCAATGCAGTCTGATCGGCAAGTTGCGCATGCGACACGGCGACTTGGCTCTCACCCACCCAGCCCAGAGCCGCTGCGTTGAGGCCGGCGCCGTTCAAGTCGTGCGAAAGCCCGAGCCCTGCGCCACCCATGCCCAGCACCACCGGAGTCGTGCCCTGCGAGAGGAAGCTGGCGGCGCGAGTGCCGGCGCTCTCCAGGCCTGCGCGTGCCGATGTGGCGAGCGCCAAGAGCAGGACCGCGACAAGGACTCCGCTGCGCATCCGTGCGCCGTTCGCCATCAGGGAATCCTCGCGATCCGGACCATCTGGCGCACATCACCGGCGATGAGCCAGCCGCGATAGACCCCTGGCGCGCAGAGCCGCCCGGCGCCGTTCCTGCCGTCCCACATCAGCTCGGTCACCCCGAACGCAGCGCCCGCGACATCGAAGCGGCGGACCAGTTGGTTGCCCCCATCGAGGATGTCGAGGTGCGCATCCTTCGCCGAAGCAGGGACCTCGATCGGCAACCGTGCTTGTTCGGCGAGACGACTGGGATTGGGGTACGCCGGCAACATCTTCCACGCCAGGGGAGCCGCGACCAATGGATGCCTGAATGTGACTCGGACGTTGGCCGAGCGTGCGCTCTCGTTACCGATCCGGTCGACAGCGCTGATTTGGTACAACAGCTCCTTCGCCTCCCCCGGGAAGGCTTGGTCGGTGTACTCCGTCGGAAGCTGCGGTTGCTCGGTGATCCGGGTCCATGGGCCGCTCGCGGAAAGCGCTCGGTAGACATGGTAGCCCGCCAGGTCGGGCTCTGCGTTGGGCTGCCAGCGTATGGCGACGGCTTTGCCCTCGGCCTGTATCGCGCCGATGGCGCCGGAAGGCGGCATGGGCGGCGAAGCATCGAGCGGCCATTCCCACAGCAGCAGGTTCGAGATCCCTGAGACATTGCCGGCGTCGTCGGTGGCGCGCACCGCGAAATAGTACGACGCGGCGCGCGTGAGTCCGCGCACGATCATGCGCTGGCGCGAACTGGCGGGCAGTGGCGCGGGCGAGTCCGCGACCAACGTGGCCGAATCGAAGTTCTCGTTGGTGATGGGCGAGGCGGAGAGACGCACCTCGTACGAGGTCACGATGCCGATCGTCCCATCGTCGCCCGGAGCGGTCCAGGAAAGGGACAAAGAGTCGCTCCCCGCGCCTTGTGCGTGTGTCCGCACAGGCGCGAGGAGCGCAATGAGCATACAGCTGGCGATGAAGGTTCCGGAAGCTCGAAACGTGGTGGTGCGGCTCTGGCCGCGCGCGCGTTCGAGTCCCGTCATGCCCCTACCTGCCGCCACCCCGACGTGACATCCAAGCCACGCTGGAGAGATCCAATCCGAGATAGCCCACCACCAGATCCGTGATGGCAGCCGGGGCCTTGGTGTCCGGCGTGGTCACGCTCAGCACGTTGGAGAGTGCCGAACTGTTCCCCGCCTCATCCGAAAGTTTCGCCGCGAAGTAATACTGCGTCTGTCGCGTGAGGCCGCCCACCTTGAATGTCTGGGCCGTCCCCGACACCAAAGGCGTAGGCTCCCCTGTGGCCTGCGTGGCGCTCGCCCAGTTCGCCGACGTGATCGGCGACGTCGAATAGCGCACATCGTAACCGGCGCCGGTGCCAGCCAGACTATCGTCTCCCGTGGCCACCCACGACAACGTGACGCTCGTGTCGTTGGATGCAGTCGAGGAAATTGCAAGCGCTGCGGGGCGAACCACGTCCGGAGCAACGGTCGTCGTCTTGGAGACCATGTTGGAGACATTGGCCCAGTTGGGCACTTCGTCTCCCGTCTTCATGGCGAAGTAGTAGGTGGTCGTGGGCTGGAGCCCCGTCACCACGACGCTCTGACTGGTCCCGGACGCGGCCGGCGTAGGAACGCCAGTGCTCCATCGAGTCGCCGTACCGAAGTTGGCGATCGTGATGGGCGAGGTCGAGTAACGGATGTCGAACTGAGACGCCGTTCCACTCAAACTATCGTCTCCGGGAGTAGTCCAGGTGAGTGTCACACTGTTCCAAGTCTGTTGTGCCTGTGCTGTTCCCGTCATCATGACCAAGAGGAACACCACCACTGCCGAATACCAGGACAAACGCTGCATGAGCGCTGCCTCCAAAGCGCCGGCCCGATGTCGGGTCCAGGGCGCTACCGCGCGAGCCATACCTAGGGATGCAGAGTGCGGTCCGACGCAGGATCTCCCCCACGTCGGGGCGGCTCAGGGTTCCGTTCGACCTGATCACCAGGTCACCGGGTGCCGCTGTCGCCGCAGCATGAAGCATGCCCTTTATCAGGGAGTGCCCATGTGTGATGGAGGCAGTGTTCGAACACGCATCGTTGCGCGAATTTGCGCAATGAGTCCGGCGTTCGAAGCCTGTGTCGGGGGAGTTCCGGGGTACTGCGGAGTGCGAAACGCGATATCTTGACTGCCCGATGCAACGCAGGGCGACCTTCCCTGGCGTGACCTCGGACCCTGTGAAGGGGTCTTGGGCGGCTGATTTCGCCCCTTCCCTGGGTACGTGACTGCCCGGAGCAGGCACGCGCAGCGGTAAAATGCCAAATCGACGTCGGCGTGTCCAGCACGAATTGCGGTACTCGACCGTTTTTTTTCGCCGTGCCACTAGTGAATACCCGCGCCGCACACCAGAGTTCCTGAATTAAGAGCACGATGATTGACACGAGGGGGCGAAGCTCCTTAATCTCAAGTCGATTCCGATCATCCTCAGCCAGGCAGTGGCGGGCTCCCCGGCCCGTTCACGACTTCAGGGCCGCCCCTGGCATTGGACCGCGCCGCCGGTCCGCCCATCCCAGTACCGCGCTCGTCCTGCCTCACGAGGACGGCGGCCGCGCGGAGTCCGCGAGCGATCTGGGAACGTGAGTCCAAACCCCCTCGAGCGTGACATCGTGCTTCGCCGCGCCGTGGAGTTGCGCGCGTCGGATCTCATCATCACCGCGGGCCATCCCGTCATGCTGAACGTGGCCGGTTCGCTCGTGGCGCTCGAGGGCTGCCCGGTGCTCTCTCCGCTCGACTCGCGCCGCATGGCCGAGAGTTTCCTCACTCCCGCCATGCACGAGCGGTTCCTGCGCGACCTTGAACTCGACTCGCGTTACTTCATGCCGGGCGTGGCCCACTTTCGCATTAACTTGTTCATCCAGCGCGGCTACTGGGGTGCGGCCATCCGCATCGTGCCCCTGCACATCCCGGTGCCATCCGACATCGGGCTCGCACCGCATGTCGTCGAGAAGCTCCTCTCCACCTCGCGCGGCCTGATTCTGGTGACCGGCCCGACCGGTGCCGGCAAGTCCACCACCATCGCTTCGCTGCTCGAACAACTGAACCAAGCGGGCCCGCGTCGCCATATCGTCACGGTCGAGGATCCGATCGAGTTCATCTTCGAGGCCAAGCAGGCCGTGATCGAACAGCGTGAAGTCGGCGTCGACACGAAGACCTACGCTCGGGGCCTGCGCGGTGCGCTGCGCCAATTGCCGCATGTGATCTTCGTGGGTGAGATGCGCGACCTGACCAGCATGAGCATGGCGTTGTCCGCGGCCGAGACCGGCAATCTGGTGATCTCCACCATGGCGACGCAATCGGCTGCGCAGACCGTCACCCGCATCATCGACTCGTTCCCGCCGCACCAGCAGCCGCAGATCCGTGCACAGCTTTCGCTGACACTGCGAGCCGTCGTGTCCCAGTTGTTGCTGCCCCGGCTCGACGGCAAGGGCCGTGTCGCTGCGCGCGAGTTCATGTTCGTGAACCAAGCCATCCAGAACCTGATCCGGGACGACAAAGTGCACCAGATCACGAACGTCATCGCCACCTCCTTGCGCGAGGACATGCTGTCCATGGACGATGCGCTCTCGGAGTTGGTGGACAAATCGCTCATCTCCTTCGAGACGGCCTACACGTTGTTCCACGATGTCGAGAAGCGCGCCACGCTACAAAAGCGCGTCTACCGCCCCGTGCCCATGGTCGGCGAAGGGGGCGCGAGATGACCACTTCCTTCCGACTCACCACGCGCCGGCTGGGCGAGATCCTCATCGATCGCGGTCTTGTGACGGCCGAGCAGGTGACCCAGGCGCTCAAAGCGCGCGTGGAGAAGGAACGATTCGGTCAGGTCGTCGCGCGATTGGGCTTCGCCACCGAGGCCCAGGTGATCGAGGTCCTTGGCGAGCAGTTCTCCCTCCCCATCGCCACGGCCCAGCAGTTGTCGCTCGCAGACCGTGCAGCGGTTCAGTTGGTGCCCGAGCATCTTGCGCGCGAAGCCCAGGTCCTGGCCCTGCGACGCGAAGCCGATGTGCTCGAGGTCGTCGTGGGCGACCCGCTCGATGTGGTCTCGCTCGATCACCTGCGTGCGCTCACCGGATGCCAGCTGAAGGTCTGGATTGGCAGGCCCACTGACGTCAAAGAAGCCATCGATGGGTTCTACTCCGAGTTGCGCGCGAATGAGCACCTGGGGGCGATTCTCGACAATATCGATTTGACCTCAGCCGCCGAGGACACGGACGAGGTCGACCTCGCGCAATTGCGCCAGCAGGTCGAGGACGCGCCCGTCGTGCGTCTGGTGAACCTCATGATTGCCGAGGCCATCGACCAGCGTGCGAGCGATATCCACGTCGAGCCCTCACGCGACCGCATCATGGTGCGCTTCCGCATCGACGGGGTGCTGCACGAAGTGATGAAGCCGCCCAAGAATCTGCAGATGGCCATTGTCTCAAGAATCAAAGTGCTCGCCGATCTCGATATCGCCGTGCGGTTGTTGCCGCAGGATGGCCGGCTCACCGTCCACCTGCCCGACCGAGAGGTCGACCTGCGCGTCTCGACGCTGCCCACCTCGCATGGCGAGAAGGTCGTGATGCGCTTGTTCGACAAGAGCGCATTCAACCGGCAGGTGGCCAGCCTTGGTTTGGACGGCATCGCACTGGCAGCGTTCGCCCGGGTCATCCGTCAACCTTATGGCATGGTGCTCATCTCCGGCCCGACCGGCAGTGGCAAGACCACGACGCTCTACTCGGCGCTGCAGGACATCAAGACGGTGCACAAGAACCTCATCACCGTCGAGGACCCGATCGAGTATCACATCGAGAGTGTCAGTCAGGTGCACGCGAACCAGAAAGTCGGACTCACATTCGCGCGCGCACTCCGCTCGATCCTTCGCCAAGACCCGGACGTGATCATGATCGGCGAGATCCGCGACACCGAGACCGCCGACATCGCGGTCAAGAGCGCGCTCACCGGGCACATGGTGTTCAGCACCGTGCACGCGAACGACACGGCAGGCACCCTGACACGTCTGGTGGACATGGGCGTTGCCCGCTATCTGGTGGGCTCGGCGATGTCATTGGTCATGGCGCAGCGTTTGGTGCGAAAGGTCTGCGAACGCTGCAAGGAGATGGTCCTGCCCGACACCGAGCAACTCGCTTCGTTGGGTGACGATGGCGAAGCCCTCAAAGGCCGGGTGGTAGCGCGCGGGCGTGGGTGCATGGCCTGCAAGCAGACCGGTTATTCCGGTCGCACCGCCGTATTCGAGGTGCTCGAATTGGACCGACATGTGCGCCGCTTGGTGCTCGACGGCGCGAACGAGGACCAGATCAAGCGTCACTTGGTGGAAAGTGGCTTCATGACGCTTCGCAAGGCGGGCATCCGCAAGATCCAGGAGGGCATCACCTCGATCGACGAAGTGCGCTCAGCCACGCTCGGGGACCTGGAATAGTGCCCAGTTACTTCTACCGCGCACGCGACGTCAATGGTCGCCCCCACGAAGGCATCGAGATCGCCACGTCCGAGGACGAGGTCGTGCGTATGTTGGCGAACATGCAGTTGACGCCCGTGTTCATCGAGACCCGCACCGCCAGCGGCGAGCAACTTCAGAACCCCAGCGCGTTCACCACCCTTGCTGCCGAACTGCGGACGTCCTTGCGCAATGTCGGGCGCGGCGTGCAGTCGGGCTCAGTGGCGCTGTTCGCGCGGCAGTTGTCGACCATGATCTCGGCGGGCCTGCCGCTCGTTCGCTCGTTGCGCAGCATCGCGCGTGACCATCATGATAAACGCCTGGCCGAGGTCCTCGAGGGCGTGGGCGACGAAGTCCAAAAGGGCGAGTCGCTGGCAAGCGCACTTGCACGCCATCCCCGCATCTTCGACGAAGTGTTCGTCAGCCTCGTCCACACCGGTGAGATCTCGGGATCGCTTGACGTGGTCATGGACCAAACCGCCTCCTACCTCGAGCGTGCCGAGATCCTTCGTCTCAAGGTCGAAGCAGCTTTGCGCTACCCAACCTTCGTGCTCAGCTTTGCTTTCATGGTGTTCATGGCGATGATCCTCAAGATCATCCCGATGTTCGCCACCATCTATAGCCGTTTCAAAGTGGAACTACCGCTGCCGACCCGGATGCTCCTCGGATTCAGCCAGGCAATTGCCAACAATGCTGCCTTGGTGCTGTTGGGCCTGCTACTTCTGGGTATTGCCCTGTGGTATTGGGCTCGAACCGAGGAGGGGCGGTACCGGCTGGATCGGATGAAATTCGATCTACCCCTGTTCGGCGACCTCATCCGGATGTACGCTATCACCAAGTTCTCGCGGACATTGGGCATCCTGACCTCCAGCGGCACCCAGATCCTGACCGCCCTGAAGATCATGCGTCCAGTCCCGGGGAACAAAGTATTGGAACGCGGAATCGATGTCGTGCGTCAGCGGGTCGAAGAGGGCATCTCACTCTCACGTGCCATGGAGGCTTCGGGGGAGTTCCCCGAGATGCTCATCCAGATGACGGCGACGGGTGAGGAAACCGGAAAACTCGATCAAATGCTATCGCGCACCGCAGACTTCTATGAACAACGCGTGACAGCGAAGGTCGATGGGCTTTCATCGTTGGTCGAACCGATTGCCATCGTGGTGCTTGGCTTGGTCATCGGATTGATGCTTGTGGCGCTGTACTTGCCGATCTTCAGCCTCGGCCACGCAATGCGGTCGGGCATCCTGAATCAATGACACACGTTCCGGGGCCGTCTTTGGTCGGACGCCCGGCACTCGAGCGGATGTTTGCGAGAGACCCACTCTCTCCCTCTCACAGCATCCACACACGGCCCAAGAGGAGAAACATCGGATGAAGCGTAATCAGCGTGGCTTCACCCTCATGGAATTGATGGTCGTGATCGTCATCGTGGCGATTCTTGCAGCGGTCGCGGTTCCGCTGTACACCAACTATGTCAAGGACGCTCAGCGGACTGAAGCCAAGGGCGCAATCGGCGCCATCGTCGCCGCCGAGCAGGTCTACCTTCAGCGTTCCGGCGGGCAGACGTTCGCCACCTCGCTCACCAATGCTGCAGCCATCGAAAAAGATCTGCGCGTCGACCTGACCGAGGCGAGGAACAACTGGGATTTCGCTGTGTCCGCCAATGGCGCTCTCGACGATGGTTTCACGGTTGTTGCCACCGGCAAGGGTGTCGCGGACAAACTCAAAGTTACCTACAATCATTCACGCAAGGGGTTGTCGAACCCAATCTGGGTGGAAGACTAGACCCATCCAGAGCATATCGAGGGCATGCGTGAAGCTGTCTGACTTTGCACAGAGGGGACCCGGTGCCAGGCATCGGGTCCCTCTCGACTCGAAGGGGCTCTCGCTCATCGAGGCCATCATAGGCATCGTCATCTCCATCATCGCCATCTCGAGTCTGGCCTACTCGTTCGGGATCGGGCGCGGCTTCATCTACCGCTTCGACGTGAGTCGACGAGCGATGGGTCTTGCGCAGGCCCGTATGGAATATCTCGGTACCCTGCGTCTGACCTCGGATTCGCTCGCGTTCGGCCCCCATCCCACGACGGCCGTTCCGTTCGTGTACGAGGGCACCACGATCGGGACCGAGAGCTGGACCGTGGAACCGCCGCCGCCGGCCACGCCTGCCGCCAATGCGCTCAAGCTGGTCACCGTGCGAGTGACATGGACGCAGACCGGATCCGCGGATTCCATCACTTACGCTCGCCTGGTGCCGCGGCCGTGATGCGCACGCGATTCGACCCGCGGGGGTTCACGCTCACCGAACTCACCATCGTCATGGTATTGGCGGCGATCGCCATGACCGGCTTGGTGGCGTTCTACCTGAACGCGCAGGGTGTCTGGATGGACGCTTCGTCGCAAGCAGTGACCCAGCGCGAGGGAACGCTCGTCCTGGATGGAATCAGCCAGCGGGCTTCGATGGCCACCCGCGCCACGGTCACAGGCCCCATCGGGGAGCGGGCGCTGAAGCTGCAGTTCAACAGCACATTCCCCGACTCGGTGTATTACTTCTGGTGGCAGGATTCGCTCATCTACGATGGCCCTGAGCTCTCCACCACCAGTCGCGGGGCGATGCTGGCCTCTCGCGTCGAACGCTTCGAGGTGACCGCCAACGATACGTTCGTACGCGTGCGAGAGCTTCGGCTGCGTACCCCCAACGGCGAGCGCATCCCCATGTCGACCTGGGTCGAGCTCAAGAACCGGGCGGGCCTGTGAATCCGCGTCTGCCCGCACCCGGATTCATCCTCGTTGGCGTGGTGATGTTCGTGCTAGCGCTCACGATCCTCGGCCTGTCGCTGTTCACACTTTCGAGTTATGAGGCTCAGTCGCTGACCCAGAGCCACGCACGGCAGCAAGGTTCATACGATGCCGAGAGCGGCATCGAGATGGTCAAGGCGCTCGTCATGACGCCCCCGAGCAAGAGTCTGCTCAGTGCCACGTCGGCAGTGGGGAGCTACAACGTGGTGAGTGCCGTGGCGATGCAGCACCGGCTCGGTGGAGCATGGGATTCGGTGGGGAGCGTCTCGGACGACGACAGCACCCTGCTGATCCGCGTCACCAGCCAGAACTATGGCGAGCGGCGCACACTGGAGGCGCGATTCACGCCAAACGCGGTTCCCGACTACTACAAGCGCTTGTTCACGGTTGCCATGAGTGTGCTTGTCGAGAACGCGGAGCTCAATCCGCCCACCAATCACCCGGCGAGTCAGCTCAGGTTATCCGGCGGTTGTTGGCAGTTCGTGGACTCCGCAAGCGACACCACCTGGCTCGCCACCCAGACAACATGGACTGGGCCTACATTCCAGTACACCGACCCAGTGACCCTTCCCAGCATCTCGAACTATGTCGCCAACCATACGACGCCATACACGGTGTCCCCGGTCTTGGCTGGCTCCAACCAGCGCAATCTTGATTTCACGATTCACCCCGATAACCTCTCGGTGGCCTACTACAAGGTCTCAACCAATCCGACATCCGGGTCACCGTTTTCGTACGAGGATGACATACGCACCTTGATCACCGTGAAAGATACCGTCGTCTGGATTGTTCCAGCCGGCGTTCGGTTCAATACCAAGGTCGAAATCCAGAAATTAAATGCCCCAGCAGTGTTGATCATCGTCGCGGGTGCGAATAATGCCCCGCCGCCCAGCACCACCTCCGATTACGCCATCCATTTCAAGGGCGGCTTGAACGTGGTGGGCGGCGACCAAGTCAGCGTGATCATGGCCACCGACCGTCGGGTGGTGATCGAGTTCGTGAACGCCGGAAATACGTATGAAGCCACCGCGGAAAAGGTGTCGATCCTATGCCGCGATCTTCAGCTCATGGGGCCGAACAATAACCCGAATCCCCAAGCGATCCTTTACAACCTGACATTGCACCACTACCCATCCATGGATCAGCTCATCAACAACCTGTACGCCAACCCTTCCAAACCCCTGCCCGCCCCGCCGGCCCCCGCCAATGCCCTCAGTGTCGTCCGAGGTAGCTGGCGTAGCCCGACGCCTTGAGGTAGAACCCCAACATGAAGATGGGTCTGCGTGCTCGCCCATGGGCGGGTCTGGATGTGGGTGAGGCCAGCATCAAGCTGGTCGCATTACAAGGTAGCGTCGCCGGAACCCGCCGCTGGGTGTCCGAGATCGCTGTGCCGCGCGCACCGCGCGCACCGGGGGTACTCGAAGCGCCTCTGGCGCCAGAGGCCATGGCCCGCCTGCTCAACGAATGCATCACGCTGGCTGGCCTCACCCCCCGGGGACTGCGCGGAATCACCTTGGGCGTCTCGGGCGGCGATGTGATCGTCAAGCAGATCCCCCTGCCGCTCATGGACGAGACCGAGGTGGCCGGCGCGCTTCGGTTCGAGTCACGCAAGCACCTACCGTTCGATCCGGCGACCATGGTGATCGACTATCAAGTGCTGGGACGGTACCCTTCCGAGAAGCGGCTCGACGTGCTGATCGCAGCGGTGCCCATCGCCCGCTTGGAGCGCGCGCTCGCCCCGCTGCGCCTGCTCGGGCTCGATGCGGACATCGTGGATGCCGCGCCGCTGGCGCTCACCAATGCATTGTCCAAAGGAGTGGAGCGCGACACCGAGGCGCGCGTACTCCTCGATGTGGGTCATGTCGGCTCCTATCTGACGCTATTCCAGAAAGGCGCGCCGTACTTCAGCCGTCGCCTGGATTTTGGCGGCACCACCGTGACCGAAGCCATCTCCGCCTCGCTCGGGATCTCATTCGAGGAAGCCGAGGAATGGAAGCTGGAGGCGGGCTCCGATGATCCCAGCATGCGCATCCAATGGGACTCACGCGAGCTGAAAGCCGTAAGGTTGAGCCTCGAGAAAATGGCCGAGGAGCTGCGGCGCTCGTTCGCGTTCTACCGAACACTGGCTCCGCTCCCTGATCCTTTCACTCTGTGGTTGAGCGGCAACACCGCACGCCTTCCCGGCATCGCCGGCCAGCTCGCAGAGCTTCTCGAGATCCCCACGCTCGTATTCAATCCGCTCGATTCCCTCGGGGGCGACCCCAGTGCCGTAGACCCGATCGGTGGCCCCCAGTTCGCGCAGGCGTATGGCCTTGCGCTGAGGACCGCGTAGTGGCCCAGTTCACGATCAATTTCCGTCGCGAGGCGTTCCAACAGGAGCAAACCCGCGCGCGCCGAAGTTTGCTGCGATTAGGGCTATGGTTCACCTACTTTGGCGCGCTCGCCGTGGTGATCGGGCTGTATGGACTGAATTGTGCCTCGATGGCGTCACGCACGCGCATGCTCGAGCGTCAGACAGCGCGACTTCGTCAGGCCCAAGCGGGCGAACAGGCGTGGCAACCGTCGCCCACCGACGCCGCCCAAGCACAGGCTGCCCTGCTGAACACGCGGATGTGGCGGGACCGGTTGGCACGGTTATCCGAGATCCTTCCGCCAGGGGCGCGCATTCATTCTCTTCAGTTCAATCCGGATAACACCTCAGGCGCCGCAGCGAAGTTCGTGATCATCGGGGAGATCCGCTCTGCGGGCCGCGATCGCATGCAATCCGTGATGGGATTCGTGGACGCACTCTCCCGCGATTCGGTCTTCACGGCGGGATTGGGTGCGGTACGGCTCGCTTCGACCCGTGCTTCGGCGGCGAGCGGCGATGAGGCCGAGTTCGTGGTGGAATGCCGCTGATGAATCCTGTTCTGGACGCGCGGCTTCGCCGCCAGTTGCCCCTTCTGATTGCAGTAATCACGACCGCAGTGTTCATGGCGGCCCACAACGCCCTGTTCCAGCCCGTGGTGCGACGGTATGAAACCGCGTTGAAGACTGCGGGCGAGTCCGGGGCCGTGTTCGATGGCTCGCAGGTGCAGGCGATGCTTCCGCCGCGCGTTCACGCGCTGCTCATGGACCACTCCCTCAGCGAGGCCGAGGCCGACCAGAAAAGTCGCGCCGGACTGCTCGGAGCCGAGCTCGTGCAGCGCCTGTCCGATGTGGCCGGGCGAAATGGCCTCTATGTGATCGTTGCGGAGCCGGATGCCGGAGGCGAGTCGCCCAGCACCATCCAGCCCCGCGCGCATGTCAAGCTGCGCGGGCCGTACGCCTCGCTGCTGGCGGTGCTGGACGAGTTGGCTCGCAACGGCTCGCTCATCACGATCGAACGTTTCACCATTGCTCCGGTGGCCGAGGGGAATCAGGATATCGATCTATATGCATCCGGATTCATCCTGCGTCGCACTCCGAGGAAACCATGACCCGCAATGTCGGGAACCTGATCGCACCGCTCGCGGCCATCGCACTGTTCGCGTTAGTCCTGCTGCAGACTTGGACGTCGCTGCGCGCGGCCGGGGCGTGGCATGCACGGAAACCTGCCGTCGCGATCGCGGCGGACGACCCCTTTTTGATGCTCGACCAACAATTGGGCCGCGCATTCCGCCCCATGGCCGCCACGATCCGCGATCCTTTCCGCTTTGGCGGCGTATCGGCGCCGGTCGCCATCAAGACCGCCACGAAACTTCCCCGTCTCGAGGTGCCCGCCCCGCCAGCGCGCCCGGTGCTCACCGCGATCGTGTGGGACAATGACCCGCGAGCCATCGTGAACTGGAAGGGCAGGGCTTGGACCATCCACGAGGGCCTGCTGTTCGATGAGTTCGTCGTGACCTCGATCCGGCCCGAACAAGTCGTACTCAAGCGAGGCGACGAATCCATCGTACTCACACGCAAGTCCTCGGGAGAATGACCGTGCGCCTCACATTTCGGCAGTCCTACTGGTTCACTACCCTCCTGTCGCTCGCACTCGTGGCCGTGTTGTCCCATCCGGTCCGGGCAGCGGCCCTCACACGGCTGGTCTCGATCGATGCGGATGAGACCTACCTACCGAGCGTGCTCAAGATCCTGGCCGAGAAAGGGGATCTCAACATCATCACCGGCCCCGGCGTCTCTGGCGGCAAGATCACGATTCACATGAAAGATGTTCCGGTCGAGCAGGCCGTGAACCTCGTGGTCCGTGCCGCCGGTCTGGCATACGAGCGCATCGGCAACTCCATCCTGGTGGCGGAGGCGAAGTCGCTCAAGGAAGAGACCGGCCTCTCGTCCTATGTGGTGAGTCTCAAATTCGCGGACGCGAACGATGTGAAGGCCGCGCTCCGGGGCCTGACCGACCAGATCGAGATCGACCGCGGAGGCAATCGCCTGATCATCGTCACAAGCCCGCGCATCATCTCCGAGATCGAATCCATCGTCAGCGAACTGGATCGCCCCGCTCGGCAGGTCATGCTCGAAGCGCGGATCGTCGAGGTCTCGACCGATGACACCAAGAAGTTAGGCATCGACTGGGACCTGCTCAACCGCCAAGGAGTCCTCATCGTGGAAGGGAACCCTGCGCCGTCCGCAAGCGGTGCACTCCCCGACCAACTTCCGTTCCTGCCGCCGAATATGAACGGTAACATCCCCGGCATTCACACCCTGAGCCGTCAGGCCAAAGCCTTCCAAGTGGCGATCGACCTTTTGATTCGCGAGGGTAACGCGCGCGTGCTCGCCAATCCCAAGCTCGCCACCCTGAACGGCAAGGAAGCCACGATGCTGGTGGGCCAGCGCATCCCGTTCCTCGTGAGCGGCACGGTGTTCGCCGGTGGCGGCGCCGCGCCGGTGCAATCCGTTCAGCGCGAGGAGGTCGGTATCAAGCTCAGCATCACTCCGCTGATCAATGCGGACGGCTACATCACCACGATCATCAAGCCCGAAGTGAGCAGCGTGACCGGGTTCAAGGGCAACAACGCCGACCTTCCCATCATCGCCACCCGCCAGGCGTCCACCACGGTGCGCCTCAAGGACGGCAGCAGCGTGATCATCGGCGGATTGTTATCCGAGGAGAAGACCGTGAGCATCACACGCGTCCCCCTGCTTGGCAGCATCCCGCTCCTGGGCCTTCTGTTCCAGCACCAGAGCATCACGACGACGAAGAAGGATCTGGTCATCGAGGTGACGCCGCGCATCCTGCCCGAACAGCCCTAGGCCGCAGCCTCACATCCGCAGAACGCCGGAGACCTGAAGTACGCCGGCCATCCAGCCGATCCACTGGCCAAGGGCCACGGTCAGCGCGACCGTGACCAGCCCCATCCCGGCTGTGGCGAGCACTGGAGTCTGCCGCCGATATCGGTAGAGCCGCGCGATCAGAAGCGGTACCAGGGCACCCTTGACCATGACGAACGCGAGCCAGTGCTCATGGGCGAGTCCCGCGAGCAACGGGTTGCCCTCGCGATTCCCGAACCAGTGGATGCCGACGCTGGTCGCGAAGAGATCGAGACTGTTGACCACGATGGCGAGGAACAACACGGTGCGCATGAAGTTCACCTTGGGATGGACCGGATCCACGCGATACTTGCGCGGCATATTGGCAGAGGACAGCGGACGACTCAATGGCTGCTGCAAGGGCATCGGCCGGTGAACCCCGAAACCTGTGTCCTGATCACGTTGGGGTTGTTCGGTGTGGTCATGGGTAGCGGCGTCACGGCCCTGGCCCATCGAGTCCCTCGGCAAGAGTCCTGGGTGCACGGCCGCTCACGCTGCCCCCGATGTGGTCACATCCTTGGCGTTCTCGACCTGTTCCCCGTCCTCTCGTGGCTCTTCAACCGCGGCCGCTGCCGCCATTGTGCCGCCCCCGTCGCCTGGCGCTATCCACTGACCGAGCTGCTCTGCGGTGCCTGGGCGATTGCGGTCTTCCTCCACGACGGCCTGACCCCTGCCTATCCGCTCGTTGCGATCTGGGGCTTCCTGTTGATCGCGCTGCTCTGGATCGACCTCGACTTCCAGCTGTTGCCAGACGTACTCACATTCCCCGGCACCCTGATCGGCATAGCGGCTGCTCTACTCGGCCCCCTCGGCGCACGGCAAGCAATGTTCGGGATGCTCTGTGGCGCTGGACTCCTGTGGCTCGTCGCCGAGCTGTACTTCCGAATCCGCAGGGTTGAAGGCATGGGCGGCGGCGACGTCAAGCTCGCCGCCATGTTCGGAGCCTTGTTGGGAGGCCCACTGGCACTGATGACGATCTTCGTCGCAGCACTCTTCGGCAGCATCTGGGGCGTGACGCTCCTCGCCCGCCGCAAGGGCGACCGCATGACCGCACTCCCCTTCGGCACGCTGTTGTGCCCGGCGGCCATGGTCGTGTATCTCTTCGGGGATGGCTGGTTCAGGGCCTACGCGAGTCTGTTCCACTGAACTCGTGTGCGGGGGCCGTACTGCGGGCGGGGGGAGTGGGCGGGGGCTGAAAACGGGCAGCCCCGAGTAGCCGTAGGCCAGGATGGCCGGAGGCGTTAAACGAGGGACAGGGAGGTTCGGCCAGGACGGCCGAACCGAGCGTTGCCCGTTTTCAGCCCCTGCCCACTCCGCCCGCC
>JBDSKE010000272.1:0-27862 GCA_039917105.1 Candidatus Eiseniibacteriota bacterium
TGTCCGCTCAATAGTGATCCCTTGCAACCGCTCACGCACTTTGCGCGCGCCCAGATCGAGTTGCTTGGCGAACAGACACCGGTGCGTTGGATCCATCGGGACGAGCGTTACCAAGAGAAGTTGGCCACGCCGGATGTCACCATCGCCGACCTGATCGGCGATATCGATCCAATCAAGGCTGCGAGCTTGAAGCTCGACTACTCGGACGAGCGGGTCATTCACTACGGCATCATCCCGCGCAGCAATCGCGGCATCTTCGCAATCAACGAATTGCCTGACCTGCAGCCGCGCATCCAGGTGGGCCTGCTGAACCTGCTCGAGGAGAAGGATTTCCAGATTCGCGGTTTTCCGGTTCGCATCCCTCTCGATGTGGCCATGGTGTTCTCGGCGAACCCGGAGGACTATACCAATCGTGGGAACATCATCACGCCGCTGCGCGACCGTATCCATTCCCAGATCATCACGCACTATCCCCTGACACGTGAACAGGGCATGGCGATCACCCAACAGGAAGCGTGGATCAAGCGCGATTCGGGCATCGAGGTGGTGGTGCCGGGTTTCATGCTCGAGTTGGTCGAGGAAGTTGCGATTCAAGCGCGTCGCAGCGAGTACGTGGACCAGAACTCCGGTGTGTCGGCACGGCTCACCATTTCGTTGCTGGAGAATCTGGTGAGCAATGCCGAGCGCCGAGGCATCCGGACCGGCGAATCGCGCGTGGTGACTCGCGTGTGTGACCTGCAGGCTGCGGTCAGCGCGGTGAGCGGCAAAGTCGAGTTGGTGCTCGAGGGCGAGCAGGAAGGCGCGCTCAATGTGGCGAAGGCGCTGCTCGGGCGTGGCGTGAAGGCGATTTTCGGTCAACGCTTTCCCGATGCTTTCAAGCCCAGGGCCAAGCGTCGCGGCCCACGCGGCGTCGAGCCGCCGCAGGAGAGCGAGGCGCAGGCGACTTCGGTCTACCGCCCGGTGCTCGAGTGGTTCTCGAATGGGAACCAACTGAGCGTCAGTGACGATGTGCCCGACAAGGAGTTCCAGCTGCAACTCAGCGCAGTCAAGGGGCTGCCGGAGTTGGCGGCCCAATACCTTGAGCCCAAGAATGCGGGCGAGCATGCGGTGGCGATGGAGTTCGTATTGGAGGGCCTGCACCAGAACTCCATGCTTTCAAGGGACCGAACCGACTCGGCTTCGACGGAGTATAAAGACATGCTCAAGTCCATGTTGAGCGGGATGGGCGAAAGCTGACCCCCCCGACTCTTGCACCGCGCCCGCTCGGTGCAGGGAAGGCCGCAGCGGGTATTGAAGGGGCAGCCATGAAGAGGAATGCCGTCGCCGCGCTCGTGATGTTTGCGTTGGTGGGTAGCGCTTCGATCCCCGGGGCCGCGACGCGTACCGCGTTGATCGTCCCGCTCTACACGCCGCCTGCCGAAATGGCAGACGTGCTTGGCGCACGCGAGATGGCGGGCCGCTGGCTGATCACCTGGGCGCAGGAAGGTGCGGATCACACGGTCGAGCTGCGATTTCAACATTCCGCCAATCGCGTCATCCTGATCGGTGAGGATGCCGATGTGAGCCGGATCGAAGCGCTGGCCAAGGCCAGCGATCTGCCGCCACGGCAGATCTCGCTCGAGGCGCGTATCGTCGAAGTGGATCTCGACAAGGCGCGGGACCTGGGGGTGGACTGGAGCCGGGTGTCCACGAGTGTGCGAGCGGATTGGCTGAGGAACAGCGCGTACGATATCTCTCGCCGGAACTCGTCAACTCCCTTTCCCATCTCATCGGAGGATAGGGCCTCGCGGATCGGCACCAGCTCCCAACTCAACGCGGGCGCGCAACTGTTCAACGCGCTGACGCTGCTTGAGGAGAAGGGTGCTGCAACCTATCGGGATACGCCCCGCATCCTCACGGTCAACAACCGTACCGCCACTATTCTGGATGGGGAGCGGGTCACCTACGTGGCCAAGGCGAATGGTTACACCAATCAATATGTGACCGAAACCATGGATGCCGGACTCAAGCTCGAAGTGACGCCGTCGCTTGGCGAGAGCGGCTATCTGCGGCTTGAAATCGAAGGTGAACTGACCGAGTTCACCTCGACGCCCGGAGCTGCATTCGGTGCCCCGGTCAAGCGCGGGCAGATTCTAAGTAACAGTATCGTGGCAAAAGATGGCGAGACACTCATGCTCGGCGGTTTCACCCGCACCGTGGATCGCAGGGTGAAGCGCGGTTTTCCGGTTCTGGGAAGGGTGTTGCCCTTCCTGTTCTCGCGCGAGATCGTCCAACAGACGCATCATGAGAGCATCATCGTGATCACGCCACGTGTGGTCAGCCTGGATGCGGGGCTCGATGCCAAGAGCCGTGGATTGTTGGAAGGAAAATGACGGTGACGCAGGATCCCCGGGCAGTGGTGCGTGAGGCCTATGAGCGCGCCTCGCGCGCCTATCGCGGCGATGATTTCGACTATGCAGGGTCGGGCTATGCTTACTGGCTCGATCGCTTCATGGTTGGGCTCCGCCCCGGCGCGCGGGTCCTGGATGCGGGATGTGGAAATGGCCTGCCGGCAGCGCGCGAACTGGCACGCCGATGTGCGGTCACCGGCATCGATCTCTCGCCGGTCAATGTGGAGCGCGCTCGGAAACTGGTGCCGGGCGCTCGCTTCATGTGCGCCGACATGACCACGGTCGCGATCGAACCTGGCTCGTTCGATGCGATTGTGGCGTTCTACTCATTGATCCATGTGCCGATACAGGAGCAAGCCGCGCTGGTGCAGCGTTTCGCCGACTGGTTGGTCCCGGGAGGGCAACTACTGGCGACCGTGGGCCAGGAGGCCTGGACCGGAATCGAAACAGACTGGCGCGGCGTCGAAGGGGTGCAGATGTATTACAGCCACGCCCATGTCAGGCAATATCGCATCTGGTTCCAACAGGCGGGCCTGGTGGTGAAGGAGCAGGGTCGCATTCCGCTCCACGGAAATCCGGGCTATGCCATGCTCGCTGCCGCCAAGCCTTCGCTTGGCGGCTGAGGAAGGGGTCCCGCGTGCGTTTCGATTATTCGAAGTGGAAGGGGCCGAGCCCGGACGACATCGAGCATGTGCGTCAGTTGATGGAGATCTATCGCAACTTGCTTCTGCAGACGGGCGGCGATGTGGATGAGGCGCTCAAGTGGATGGAGCACTTCGGGCGGGAGTACGCATTCTTCAATGACAAGTTCGGGATCGAGGAGTTCAAGAAGTTGCTCGAGGATTCGGGTGAGGCACGCCCCGAGGGTGACGGCTTCCAGATGACGCCCAAAGGGGAGCGCCGGATCCGGCAGGACTCGCTCAATGAGATTTTCTCGACGCTGGACGCGGGCGGCCCGGGTGACCATCGCGTGCCGGTTGCGGGCAAGGGCGGGGAGCGACTGTCCGAAACCCGCCCGTGGCAGTTCGGTGACGACATCGGCAATCTCGACCCGCTCACATCCATGAGCAATGCGGTCAAGAATCATGGCATCGACGACATCCAGGTGACCGAGAGCGACCTCGAAGTGTACGAGCAGGAGAATGCTTCCGCTTGCGCGACCGTGCTCATGGTGGATGTGAGTCATTCCATGATCCTTTACGGCGAGGATCGCATCACGCCCGCCAAGCGCATCGCGCTCGCGCTGACGCAGTTGATCCAGACTCGCTATCCCAAGGATACGCTCGACGTGGTGCTGTTCGGCGACGATGCCGCGCAAGTCCCGCTCAAGGATCTCATGCGGATCCAAGCGGGCCCGTATCATACGAACACCAAGGCGGGGCTGCAGATGGCGCAGCGGATCCTCACCAGCCGTAAGGGCGTCAACAAACAGATCTTCATGATCACGGACGGCAAGCCCAGTTGCATCCGCGAGTTCGGTAAGTTGTACAAGAACCCTTTCGGGTTGGATCCCAGAATCGTGAACAAGACACTCGAGGAAGCCTCCTACTGCAGACGCAAGCGCATCACAATCACCACCTTCATGCTGGCGGCAGATCCCATGCTGCTCGATTTCGTCCGCAAGCTCACCGAGTTGAATCACGGACGCATTTACGAGACCGACCCGAACAATCTCGGCGCCTATGTGTTTCGCGACTTCGTCCGAAACCGGCGCAAGCGCCTTCATTAGTCACCCCTGCTCGATCCGCACGGACACCAACCAATGAAAGTGGGGAGCATGAAGTCTCTGTCTGAACGACTGAACGTCAATGGACGTGGATTCAAGCTGAAGAGCTGGGATGCCGATTCCACGCCGGGGTGCAGGGACAAGGAAGAGGCGGTGGAGCGCACGGCCGAGAATATTGCCCGCATCGACGAACTCCAGTACCGGCTTTACGCCGAGAACCGCCGCTCGTTGCTGATCGTGCTGCAGGGCATGGATGCCTCGGGCAAGGACGGTTGCATCCGCAAAGTGATGGCCGCGTTCAATCCTGTGGGTGCACATGTGCATGCGTTCAAAGTGCCCACCCCCGAGGAAGCGAACCACGATTTCCTCTGGCGGATCCACAAGGTCACGCCGGGTCGAGGCGAAGTGGCCATCTTCAATCGCTCCCACTACGAGGATGTGCTCGTCGTGCGCGTCCACGGCCTGGTGCCCGAGAAGGAGTGGAAGCGACGCTACTTGCTGGTGAACGACTTCGAACGCCATTTGAGTGAGAGCGGGACGAGCGTGCTCAAGTTCTTCCTCCACATCAACCGGGACGAGCAGCGCGAGCGGCTGCTCAAGCGCCTCGAGGATCCGAGTCGGAACTGGAAGTTCAACGAGAGCGATCTCGAGGAACGGATTCGCTGGGACGACTACCAGAAGGCCTTTCAGGATGCGCTCGCGCACTGCGCCACCCCGCTGGCACCGTGGTTCGTGATTCCGGCGAACCACAAATGGTACCGCGACTTCGCCGTGTCGGAGATCGTCGCGGAAACTCTCGAGAAGATGGCGCCCCAGCCGCCCAAGGTGAAGCTCGACGTGAAGCGCCTGAAGGCCCGCCTGCGGAAGAAGTGAATCGTGCCGTCACTGTCACTGTCACAGCGCGCAACGGCGATGCCAGCCTCTCCCATCCGCAGGCTGGCATCGCACGCTGCTGTTGCGCGTGAACGCGGCCTCACGGTGCACGGCCTGAATATCGGTCAGCCGGACATCCCCACGCCGCAGGTCATCCTTGACCGCATCCGGGCGTTCGACCAGCCGTATGTGGCTTACGGGCCATCGCAGGGCCTGCCCGAGTTCCAGGACGCGCTGCGCCAGTACTATGCGGGTGTCGGGGTCACCCTCTCGGTCGAGGAGATCTTCGTCACCACCGCCGGCAGCGAAGCCATCCAGTTCACGCTGGGGGCGGTGTGTGACGCGGGCGACGAAGTCTTGGTATTCGAACCCTTCTACACCAACTACAGCGGTTTCGCCGCGATGCTGGGTGTAGAAATCGTACCCGTGACGACGCACGGGGAGGACGGCTATCACCTGCCCGAGCGCGCGGCGATCGAGGCCAGAATCGGTCCGCGGACGCGTGCGATCCTGATCTGCTCACCGAACAATCCGACGGGCACGGTCTACACCGACGCCGAAATCGAGTTGCTCGCCAGTATCGCCAAGGATCGCGGATTGTACCTGGTGGCCGACGAGGTGTATCGGGAGTTCGTCTATGACGGGCTCACGAGCCGCTCCGTGCTCACACTGCAGGGGTTCGAGCAGAACGTGATTGTCGTCGACAGTGTGTCCAAACGTTATTCCCTGTGCGGCGCACGCATCGGAAACATCGTCAGTCGCAATCGTGCGTTCATGGACGCCATCCTGCGCTTCGGGCAGGCGCGACTGTGCCCGCCGACGATCGAACAGTTGGCCTGCTGCGCCTTGACCGAGGTGCCGGCGAGTTACACTGCCGGCGTCCTCGCGGAATACCAGAGGCGACGCGATGTCGTTTACGACGCACTCACGCAGTTGCCAGGGGTGCACGTGCGGCGGCCAGAAGGTGCGTTCTACCTGTGCCCGCGCCTGCCGATCGACGATGCCAACGCGTTCGCCATTTTTCTCCTGCAGGAGTTCTCGCTGGACGGCGAAACGGTGATGATGGCGCCGCTCGACGGTTTTTACGGCACGCCCGGCCTGGGTCGCGACGAAGTGCGTCTGGCTTATGTGCTGGAGAGAGACAAGCTGGCGAGAGCCATTCGCATCCTTGGAGCCGGCCTCGAAGCATTCGCCGCGCGCGCTCAAGCTTGAGCGCCCAACCTCACGCGGGCGGTGCCTTTTCACGACGGGTGACCATGGTGAGCGTCCAATAAACGCTGCCCGCCACCCCGAAGCCAAGGAACCACGCGTATGAGTAAAGCGATTTCCAGATGGGCGCCACATCGCCGTACTGCGCTGGGAACGCCTGAGCCAGAAAGCCGGGCACGCATGGCAATACGCCAGCGATCAGCGCGACTATCGCGACTGGGTTGATGCCGCCTGTGTATTCATACTTTCCGCCGCGCCGGTACAGGTCCGCCACCGACAGCTCGCGTCCCCGCAACACGAAGTAATCCACGATGAGCACCCCACCGATCGGCCCGAGCAGCGCCGAGTATCCGATCAACCACGTGAAGATGTAGCCCGAGGAACTGGCCAACAACCGCCACGGCATCATCAGCATGCCGGCGAAGGCCGTGATCAGGCCACCCGTGCGGAACGAAATCAGGCGCGGGGCGGCATTGCTGAAGTCGTTCGCGGGTGAAACCACGTTGGCGGCGAGGTTCGTGGTCAGTGTGGCGATGCTGAGCGCCATCATGGAGAGCAGCACGGTGAATGGGCCGCCGATGCGGCCCAGTAGTTCGACCGGGTCCCAGACCACATGGCCGCCGGGAAAGATGAGGGCAGTGGCCGAGGTCACTGCCACCCCGATGAACGCATAGAGCGTCATCGTCGGGGGGAGACCCAGGATCTGGCCTACCACCTGGTCCTTTTGCGAACGAGCGTAGCGCGTGAAGTCGGGGATATTGAGTGAGAGCGTCGCCCAGAATCCAACCATGGCGGTGAGCGAGGGGAAGAACACCTTGAGGAACGCGGCGTTGTCCGTGAACTTGGACGGCTGCGCGAGGATGGGGCCAAAGCCGCCAGCCTTGGTGTAGGCCCATGCCAGCAGGGCGAGCCCCACGATGATCAGGAACGGCGCGCTCACGGACTCCAACCACTTGATGCTCTCGGTGCCTTTCAAGATGAACCAGACGTTCATGCCCCAGAACACCAGGAACCCGAGGGCCTCGCCGCTCGACAAGCCAAGCCCCGCGGGGAGCACGGCGGGCAGCGTGGCGATCCCCGGCCAGAGCTGTTTGGCGAGCGTATAGAGCGCGGCGCCGCCGAACCAAGTCTGGATGCCGAACCAACCGCACGCCACGAGCGCCCGCAGCAACGCCGGCACGTTGGCACCCAGCACGCCGAAACTGGCCCGCGCGAACACCGGGAACGGAATCCCATAGCGTGCGCCCGCATGGGCGTTGAGCAACATGGGCAACAACACGATCGAGTTGCCCAGGAAGATGGTACACATGGCCTGCGACCACGACATGCCGCCATCGATCAGCCCCGACGCCATGGTATAGGTGGGGATACAGACCGACATGCCGATCCACAGCGAGCAGAAGTGCCACCAGTTCCAAGTGCGCTGGGCAGGCGTGGTGGGGGCGAGGTCGGCGTTCGAAAGCGAAGTGGCGTCCGTCGAGTGTGCGGCCATGCGGGACCTCCTCGGATAACCGGTACCGGGACGCGCCCGGCGGGCTGCGAGATAAGGCGTTCCGGACATTAACATGCCCGCGTGCGAGTACCTCTGTTAGGTTTGCGACCTTCCCCGCCCATTGATCACCCGCTCCATCATGCGAGGATTCACGATGCGCATCCTACAGATCGCCGTCTTGCTCTGGGCGTTGGACCTGACGGGAAGTGTGGTTCCCGCCGCGGCCCAGGAGCATGCCTCCGGTCCTCCCGCGCGCCGATTGCGCTTGTTCCTCGATTGCTCGGATGATGTCTGCGACTTCGACTACCTGAAGCGCGAGATGGCATGGGTGGATTGGGTGAGAGACCGCGCCGACGCCGATGTGAATGTCCTGGTCACCACACGCGATACGGGCGCGGACGGCACCGAAGCCACCTTCTTCGTCATGCGGCCCCGGGGCGGCGGGCCATCGGCGGACACGCTCGTCGTGTTCTCTCCCTCGACCGCGTCGGAGGATGATGAGCGCAAGCTCATCCACCGTACGCTCGCTGCCCTGATCGCGCGCGATGCCATCACCCGGCCGGGCGCCGAGGGGCTGAATGTTTCGTTTGTGAATCCCGATGAGTCCTCCGACACGCACGGCGTCGCCGTGAAGGATCCGTGGAATCACTGGGTTTACAAGCTCAGCACGAACGGTTACCTGAACGGCGAGAAGTCGTATCGCTCCATCAGCCTCTATAGCGCACTGTCCGGAACGCGGGTCACCGAGGCGAACAAGGTCGGCGCGAGTGTGAGCCAGAACTACAGCCAGAACGAGTACGAGTTCGACAATGGCTCGCGCTTCACGAGTGTCACCCGCAGTTGGTCGGCACGAGGGCAGTGGGTGCGTAGCTTTTCGCCCAAATGGTCGGCGGGGTTCTCGACGGGGGCGTATTCGTCGAGCTTCTCGAACACCGATCGCTCGATCCGGATCGGACCGGCGCTCGAGTACGACTTCTTCCCATACTCCGAGTCGTCCCGGCGCTCCCTCACATTGGGCTACCAGATCAATCTGTCGCAGGTGCACTACGAGATGGAAACGCTGTATGGCAAGCTTTCCGAGGAGTTGGTCGCGCAGGAACTCGACATGTCGATGGCGCTCCGTCATCCATGGGGCACAGTCGACGTGAGGGCCTCGCTCAACCAGTACCTGCACGACCCCTCGAAGTACCGTGTGACCACTTCCGGCAGTTTCGACCTGAAGCTCTGGAAGGGCTTCTCGCTGGGCGGCTACGGATTCGTGGCGCGGATCCGCGACCAGTTGTCGTTGCCGCGCGGCGACGCGACCAATACCGAAGTGCTGGCGCGGCGGCGACAATTGGCCACGGCATTCCAGTACTCCACCTCGTTCGGGATCAGCTATAGCTTCGGCTCGATCTTCGACAGCGTCGTGAACCAGCGGTTGCAGAACACCTTCGGGGGAATATGAGAGACCGAGGTGTTCGGTTCTCGCCGTGACTTCCGCTGTCCTGCTCCTCAGCGGTGCCAGTCGCGGCATCGGCGCTGCGACCGCTCGCCTGGCGGGTCGGCGTGGGTATCGCGTCTGCGTCAACTACCTCGCCGACCGCGAAGCCGCCGATGCGGTCGTCCACTCGATCACGAGCGCTGGGGGTGAAGCGGTCGCGGTGGCCGCGGACATCGCGAATGAGGCGGAGGTGGCCAGGATGTTCAGGGCCTGCGACGAGGCACTGGGACCCGTGTCGGGGCTGGTGAACAATGCGGGTATCCTCGAACCGCAGATGCGGGTCGACGCAATGGAATCAGGCCGGCTGCGGCGCGTGTTCGCGACCAATGTTTTCGGGGCATTCGCGTGCGCCCGCGAGGCCGTGCGCCGTATGTCCACCAAGCATGGCGGGAGGGGAGGGGCGATACCTTCACGGTCGGGCTCGCTGCCGAGGTTGCGGAAGAAGGGATTCGCGTGAACGCGGTCCGCCCGGGATTCATCCATACCGAGATGCATGCCAGTGGCGGAGAGCCCAACCGCGTCGACCGCGTCAAGGCCTTCATTCCCATGAAGCGGGGCGGAACGGCCGACGAGGCCGCGCACGCGATCCTGTGGCTACTGTCCGACGAGGCCTCCTTCACCACCGGAAGCTTCATTGATGTGTCCGGCGGCAGATAGGTCGTTCCATCCGGGGAGAATCATGGAGTTCGAGCTCGCACAGGGTCTGGCGGTTCTTGGGCGGAGGCCGACCGCGCTTCGGGCGATGCTCGAGCTCGCTCGACTCCTGGACGAGTTCGCACAGCTGCGCGCGGAGAACCTGGTGACGCTCACCGGGTGGAAGTTGTCGGACGCGACGCTGGCGCTCGAGGGGGAGCACCCGGCATTCGGGGCGGTCACACTTCGACAACTGCTGGCTGCCAATCGTGGACCGCTGACCACTATCAGTCGTGCAGCCCGCCCGGCACCTTGCTGGTCCCCTTGGCAATCCGATCGTTCCATGACTCGAACGGTTTGCCGTTCGTCACGTCGACCATCGTGATGCAGTCGGCGACCGGGCAGACATGCGCACACAGGTTACAGCCCGTGCATTCGGTCTCGTCCACCCACGTCACATGCACGCCGGTTGCCGCGCGGCGCGCGTTCGCGGCTTCGCGCGTGGGAGCAAGATGCCCCGCGTGCAGCGGTTCGGCGCCGGTGTGGATGCAGTTCACCGAGGCATCGCGGCAAGCCACATAGCACAGGTCGCAGCCGATGCACTTCTGCACGTCCACCCGCGCGGCGACTTTGTAGTTGAGGTCCAGGTCGCCCCAGTCGCTGAACGCGGGCACGGCCTTGCCCCGCAGTTCGTTCACCGATTTCATACCCTTGGAATCGAGGAAACTCGACAAGCCATCGATCATGTCCTCGACGATGCGGAATCCATAATGCATGGCGGCAGTGCACACCTGCACGCTGGTGGAGCCCATCGCGATGAACTCCGCCGCGTCGCGCCAGGTCGTGATGCCACCGATCCCCGAAATCGGGATGGTCACGCGCGGATCGGCGGCCAGGGCGCTCACCATGTGCAGCGCGATGGGCTTCACTGCCGGTCCACAGTAGCCGCCATTGGTGGAGCGCTGACCCACGACCGGGTAGGGCACCATGCGGTCCAGGTCCACGCCAACGATGCTCTTGATCGTGTTGATGAGCGACAAGCCATGTGCGCCGGCCTCCACCGCAGCCACGCCGGGCTCGAGGATATCGCCGATGTTGGGCGTGAGCTTGATCAGCACGGGAATACTCGAGAACTCCACCGCCCAGCCAGCGACCAGCTTGAGCACTTCAGGCTCCTGGCCCACCGCCGAACCCATGCCGCGCTCGCACATGCCGTGCGGGCAACCGAAGTTGAGCTCCAAGCCGTCTGCCCCAGTGTCGACCGCGCGGCGAATGATCTCGCGCCAATCCTCTTTGGACTCCACCATCAGCGAGACGATGACGGCATGTTTGGGATAGCGTTTCTTCACCTCACGGATCTCGCGGAGATTCACCTCGAGCGGTCGATCGGTGATCAACTCGATGTTATTGAAGCCCACCATGCGTTGGTCCCCAACATGCAGCGCGCCAAAGCGGCTGGAGGTGTCGACCACCGGCTCGCCCAGCGTCTTCCAAACGGCGCCACCCCAGCCATGGTCGAACGCGCGCATGATCTGATCGCCCGTGTTGGTGGGCGGGGCACTCGCGAGCCAGAATGGATTGGGGCTCGTGATGCCCGCGAAGTTGATGGAGAGGTCCGCCATGGCTTATCGATGCCCCGCATGCATGGGTGAGTCGGGGCGAACCGCGACCCCGAGTGCAGCGCAGATGCCGCGCGCCGCGCGCTTTCCGTCCTGTGCTGCGGTCACCACGAGCTCGCCGCCGATGGCGTCGCCGCCGGCCCAGACCTTGGGATTACCTGTTGCGCCGGTCATGGGGTCGGCAATGGCGCGGCCCTTCTCGTCCAGCTTCACGCCGGGCACGGACTCGACCAATTTGCGCAGCTTGGCCTGGCCGATGGCGAGGATCGCAAGGTCGCATGGCACGTCGCGGCCGTCCGCCAGCTCGATCCCGCGCAGGGCGTCGCCTTCACGGACGAACGCCTTGGGCACCGCGCGTTCCATCAGGCGAACACCTTCCTTGCGGGCGGATTCCAGCTCGTGGTGATAGCCGCTCATGTCGGCTTCGGTGCGGCGGTACAGGAGCGTGACTTCGCGCACACCCAACTTGGCCAACTCACGCGCAGCGTCGATCGCAGTGTTGCCACCACCGACGACCACGGCCTGCCGAATGCCCGAGAGCGCATATCCCGATTCGAGTTTGAGGCGCTCGATCCACTCCACCGCACCCAGAACTCCGCCGCCGCTCTCGCCGGGAATGCCCAGGGATGAATCGGTGCCCAGGCCGCAGCCGAGGAATACCGCATCGTAGTCGGCGAGTAACTGCTCGGTGGTCACATCACGTCCCACCTCGACACCGCTGCGGATCTCCACGCCCAGTGAGCGGATGAACTCCACCTCGGCCAGCGCTCCCTCGGCGTGCATCTTGTAGGGTGCGACGCCGGTGGCGTTGAGCCCCCCCGGCACTGCGCGTTGCTCCAACAAGGTCACGGCGCAGCCTTCCAGGGCCAGATAACCCGCACACGCGAGCGAGGCGGGACCGGCACCCACGCACACCACTCGCTTGCCATTGGGGGTGGCTTTGGCGAAGAGGTCCGCTGCGTGCCCGTCCACGAAGGCGAGTTCGACGGCGTGCCGCTGCAAGCGGCCGATCGCGATGGGCGGGCTGCGATGCCAGGCGTTGTAGACGCACGCGCCGACACAGAGTGCCTCGACCGGGCAGACCCGGGCACAGGAGTAGCCCAACAGATTCGCCGACAGGATGGTTCGAGCTGATCCCGATACATTCCCCGTGCCGATCTTACGGATGAACGTGGGGATATCGATGCCGGTGGGACAGGCCGTCACGCAGGGAGCGTCGTGACAGTAAAGACAGCGATTCGCCTCGGCCACGGCCTCGCCCGAGGAGTAGTCCGGCTTGCCGTCGGCGATGCGCAATTCGAGTCGCGCATCGGCAAGAGCGGGACGCGCAGGGCCGTTCGTCACGACTTCACCTCGGCGTGTTGGGCGTGATGCGTGGCCTTGCGCGCGATGAATCGCCCGCTGCCGCGCGTCGTCAGGAGCTTATGGCCATCGAACGCCACCCGACCAGCCACGATCGTGGCAGCGACTCGGCCGGTGATGGCGTGTCCTTCGAAGATGCTGCGGTCGGCGCGTGAATGATGCGTCTTGGCGCTCAAGGTCCCACTGGCATTCGGGTCGAACACCACAAGGTCGGCGTCCATTCCCACCGCAACGCTGCCCTTTTTGGCGAGCCCGAAGATGCGCGCCGGATTGCCGGCGCCCAGTTCCACCATTCGCTGCAGGCTGATGCGACCGGACTTCACGCCATGCGTGTGCAGGAGCACCAAGCGGTCCTCGATACCCGCGGCCCCATTGGGGATCTTCGTGAAGTCGCCCAAACCGGCGCGCTTCTGTGCATGGGTGAACGGGCAATGATCGGTTCCGACGCTGTCGAGCAGCCCGTTGCTGATTCCAGACCAGAGCGCCTCGTGATGTCCGGCGTGGGCGGGGCGGATGGGCGGGCTCATCACGAAGGCCGATCCGCCGAAGTCCGGAGCGTCGAATACCGTGTCATCCAAGAGCAGGTACTGCGGACAGGTTTCGCCGTAGCACGGCTGGCCCGCGAGCTTGGCGCGCTCGAGCGCGTGCATCGCTTCTTTGCAGGTCATGTGCACGATGTACGGCGTGGCGCCGTGCAACCGAGCCATCATGAGGGCGCGCTCGGTGGCCTCGCCCTCGACCGCGCTGGGGCGCGAGACCGGGTGGAACTCGGGGCCGGTGCAGCCCCGGGCGAGCAGTTCACGCTGCAAGTGGTACACCGCGTCGCCATTCTCGGCGTGCACGGTGACCACGGCGCCGAGCTTGGCCGCCTGCTTCATGACCGAATACAGCGCGGCATCGTCCACCATGATCGCGCCCTTGTAGGCCATGAACACCTTGAAGCTGGTGATGCCGTGATCTTCGACAACCTGTCGCATCTCGTCGGCCGTGTGCTCGCCCCAGGACGTGATGGCCATGTGGAAGGTGTAGTCGGTGACGGCCTTGGCGGCGCGGCCCTTCCAGGTTTGGAGCGCGGTGAGCAGCGACTCGCCCGGCGCGGGGATGCAGAAGTCGATGATGCAGGTGGTGCCGCCGGCGACGCCCGATGCGGTCCCGGATTCGAAGTCGTCGGCACTCACCGTGCCCATGAAGGGCAGCTCCATGTGCACATGCGGATCGATGAAGCCAGGGAGCACGAGCTTGCCCGAAGCGTCAATCGTCTCTTCGCCGGGTGCGGGGTCGAGCCGGGCAGCGATGGCGGTGATGATACCGTTCTCGACACGGACGTCGGCGGTGAACTGTTCCGACGCGTTGACGACCTCACCACCCTTGATGATGAGCCCCATGCGACCTCCCGATGGCCTTCACAACGACGCCGGCCCCCCATCGGACACACGGCAAGGGGCCGAACGAGCATACAACGACCCTACGGCCGTGCGAAGCCACGTTTGCGCATGAGCGCGTCGGTACGGACATCGCGCCCGCGGAAGGCGCGGAACTCCTCGGCCTGATCCATGGTGTTGCCCTTGGACAGGATGGTATCGCGGAAGCGTTTGGCGACTGCGGTATCCCACGGGCCTTTGCCCTCCTCGAACGCTTCCCATGCATCCGCGGTCAGCGCGTCGGCCCAGAGATACGAATAGTAGCCCGCCGAGTAACCATCACCCGCGAACACGTGCGTGAACTGGGGCGTGCGATGGCGCATGACGATCTCCCTGGGCAGTCCCAGGCGCGCCAGTTCCTCGCGCTCGAATCGGTCCGGATCGATGGGGCCGGCACCTGCCAGGTGGAGCCGCATGTCGATCATGGCCGAGGCCAGGTACTCCATGGTCTTGAAGCCCTCGTTGAACGTCTTGGCTCGTATGATCTTCTCGAGCAACTCCGGCGGCATGGGCTTGCCCGTCTGGTGATGCAGCGCGAAACGATTCAGGACTTCGGGCGTGGGCAGCCAGTGCTCATTGATCTGAGAGGGGAACTCCACGAAATCGCGCGCCACCGAAGTGCCGCCGAGCGTGGGGTACTTCACGTCGGAGGAGAGCCCGTGCAACGCGTGGCCGAACTCGTGGAACATGGTCTCGGCATCTTCCCACGAGATCAACACGGGAGCTCCCGCGGCGCCCTTCACGAAGTTCGAGTTGTTCGATACGATCGTGCTGACGGGCGCGTCGAGGCGATTCTGTCCCCGGTAGGCGCTCATCCACGCGCCCGACCGCTTGCCCGCGCGCGCGTAGGGATCGAAGTACCACAGCCCGACGTGCTTGCCCTTGGAGTCCGTCACTTCGTACACGGTGACATCGGGGTGGTAGACGGCAAGGCCGGGAAGCCTTTTGAACTGCAGGCCATAGAGGCGCCCGGCGGCCCAGAACATGCCCTCGCGCAGCTTATCCAATTGCAGGTAAGGCTTCACCTCGTTGAAATCGAGGTCGTACTGCTCCTTGCGCAGCTTTTCGGCGTAGTAGCGGTAGTCCCACGGCTCGATGGTGACCTTGCCTCCTTCGCGGTCAGCAATCGCCTGCATCGCGGCGACATCTTTCTTCACCTGCGCCACGGCCGGTGTCCACACGGACTCCATCAATTCGACTGCTCGCTCCGGCTTACCTGCCATCTGCGGTTCCAGGCGCCAGTGCGCATGCGATGCATAGCCCAGCAGATTCGCGCGTTCGAATCGCAACTTGAGGATTTCGGTGACGTTGGCGTTGTTGTCAGTCGAGTCGCCGTTGTCCCCACGATTGAAATACGTGGTCCAGACCTTCTGGCGAAGCGCGCGGTCCGCCCCGTAGGTCAGAAACGGTTCCATCGAGGAGCGCGTGTTGTCGATCACCCACTTGCCCTCCTGCCCACGGGCTTTGGCCGCACGCGCGGCAGCCGCGCGCAGGTCCTCGGGCAGGCCGGCGAGGCCCTTCGCATCGTCGATCGTGGTGAAATGGTTGGTCTCGTCCTCGAGCACGTTCTGGCTGAAGCTGTTGTACAGCGTCGCCAAGCGTTGGTTGAGTGCGGTGAGCCGCGTCTTTTTCTCGGCATCGAGGCTCGCGCCTGCTCGTACGGAGCGTGTATAACGAACCCAGGTGAGCCGCTGCTGTTCGGGGGTCAGACCTGACTTCTCGCGGGCCTTATAGACCGTTTCGATGCGCTTGAATAACTTGGTGTTCTGCGTGATCTCGTCCGCGAACGCCGAGAACACTGGCGCGAGTTTGCGCTGCACATCCGGCATGGCGCCGGTGTTGAGGACCGAGGAGTGGACGCCGAAGTAGGCTCCCAGCCTGTCCTGGGATTTGCCGGCGCGCTCCATGGCGGCAATCGTGTTCTCGAAGTTGGCAGGTTCCGGGTTCTCGGCGATGGCCCGGATCTCGGCGCGCTGCTCGTTCATCGCGATTTCGAAGGCCCGACTGAACTCGTCGACTTTCACCCCAGTCCATGCCGGGACGCCGCCAAAGGGACCCGTCCAGGGAGTGAGCATCGCAGGTTGGCGGCCCGGGGCAGCGGAATCGGCGCTACCGGTTCGGAAGGCCGCGGCGAGTAGGGCCAGAGTGAACAATGAAGTCATGCTGTTGGCGACGGTCGGCATGGCGATGTTCCTCGGATGAGGCGACGATTCGCGGTAGGGGGCTCTTGTTCGGCGACGGGGATGGTTCGGATGAGGAGGGAGGGTAGCTCAGGGCGAGGCCAGAGGTGCACTGGGTGCGACGAAACCGCCTCCAGCGTGGACGGGCGCGGTTCAGTAGGTCGGCCAGAGCCCTGGCGTGGCGAGTTCGATCGAATGGCCGTCGGGGTCGCGTAGGTACGCGCTGCGTCCGCCACGGTCCCAGTGGTTCACCACTTCGATGGCCACGCCGTGGTCGGCGAGGCGCGCCTTCCAGGCATCGAAGGCGTCGTCGTCGATGGCGAATGCCATGTGCACGGGTCCGGTGCCGTCATGCGCCGGAATGCGACCGCCAGGGTAATCGATGCCATCAGCCGATGCCCCTTGGCGAAACAGCAGCAGCACGGTGCCTTCTCCCGCATCGATCGGGGTCAAGCGCTCGTTCCCGCCCATCGCAAAAAGCCCGAGCACATCGCGATAGAACGCGACGGCCCGGGCCATGTCGGTCACATACAGCGCGGTCTCGAGCACGCGCCGGATGCGTGGCGCATTCACAGCTCGGTGAGCCGGCCGTATGTCTCGGGGCGACGGTCGCGGAAGAACTGCCAGATGTTGCGGACCTCTTGGATCATGTCCAGGTCCATCTCGGCCACCACCAGCATGTCATCGTCCTCATTGCCCTGCGACAGGAAATTGCCGCGCGGATCGACAAAGTAAGACGAGCCATAGAACTTGCCGATGTTCCACGGTGCCTCGGTGCCCACGCGATTGATCGCGCCGACGAAGTAACCATTCGCCACGGCATGTGCGGGTTGCTCGAGCTTCCACAGGTACTGCGACAGGCCGGCAACCGTGGCACTTGGATTGAACACGATCTCGGCGCCGTTCAGGCCCAGCGCGCGCGCGCCCTCGGGAAAGTGCCGGTCGTAACAGATGTACACGCCGACCTTGGCGTAGCGGGTCTGGAACACCGGGTAGCCCATATTGCCCGGCTTGAAGAAGTACTTCTCCCAGAAGCCCGAGGTGTGCGGAATGTGGTTCTTGCGGTACTTGCCCAGATAACTGCCGTCGGCGTCGTACACCGCGGCGGTGTTGTAGAGCACGCCGGGCATGTCGAGTTCATACACGGGGATGACGATGGCCATCTTGTACTTGGCCGCGATCTTCGCAATCGCGTCAGTGGTGGGGCCGGGCACGGGTTCGGCCGAGTCGTACCAGCGCTTGTCCTGCCCGGGGCAGAAATAGGGGCCATTGAAGATCTCTTGAAGGCACAGCACCTGCACGCCTTGCTTGCCGGCCTCCTCGATCAAGGGCACATGCTTGTCGAACATCGCCTTCTTGATGACCTCGACCGGCTTCGATTCATCATTGATCGGATTGCTGCACTGGATCAGACCGCCGATCAGCTTGCGCGGCATGCTCATCTCCTGGACGGGTTCTGGGTGAGAAAATCCAAATCATGAGGGTCATCGTCGCGTGGGAACACTGTTGGTTCAGAACCATCGCGTGATCGTGACCTTCTTGTCGGTGTAGAACTCGATCGAGTCCTGGCCGTGCGCCTTCAAGTCGCCGAAGAAGCTGCCTTTGGCGCCCCCGAACGGGAAGAACGCCATGGGAGCCGCCACGCCGATATTCACGCCCAACATGCTGGGCTCGACCTGATAACGGTATTCCCGCGCGTACTTGCCGCTGGAGGTGAAGATGCTGCTGGCGTTGCCCAAGTCGTGTTTCTTCACGATCGCAACGGCCTGCTCGAACGAGTCCGCCTTCATCACGCACAACACCGGACCGAAGATCTCTTCGCGCGCAATGACCATATCGGGCGTGACATTCGTGAATACGGAGGGTCCAAGGTAATAACCATTGGGATTCTTGGGATCCTTGTATCCGCGACCGTCCAGCGCCAGCGTGGCGCCTTCCTTGATGCCCTGCTCGATATAGCCGAGCACTTTCTCGCGGTGCGCCATGCTGATGACCGGGCCCATGGTGACACCCGCCTCAAGGCCATCGCCGACTTTGATCTTCTTGGCCTCCGACACCAATCGAGTCGCGATGTCGTCGTAGGCCTTGCCCACACCCAGCACCACGCTGTTCGCGAGGCAACGCTCACCCGCGCAACCGAAGCACGACTCGGTGCTCACCTGAGCGGCACGCTCCATGTCGGCATCAGGCATGACCAGCACGAAGTTCTTGGCGCCCCCCAATGCCTGCACGCGCTTGCCCTTCTCGGCCGAGCGCTTGTAGATGTAGTGCGCAATCGGCGAGCTGCCCACGAAGGACACGCCCGAGATGGCCGGGTGGTCGAGAATGCCATCGACAGCGTCCTTGCCACCATGGACCAGGTTCACCACGCCTTCGGGCAGCCCCGACTCGTGCAGCAGTTCGAAGATCTTCTGCTGCGACAGCGGCACGCGCTCGCTCGGCTTGACGATGAAAGTATTCCCGCACGCGATGGCATGCGGCAGGAACCACATGGGCACCATGGAGGGGAAGTTGAACGGGGTGATGGCCGCGAACACGCCCATGGGCTGGCGATAGGTGTAGCAATCGATTCCGGCGGCGATGTCCTCGAGCGAGCGGCCCTGCATCAGCGTGGGGATGCCGATCGCCATGTCGATGTTGTCAATCGCGCGCCGCACGCTGCTGCGCGATTCGTCCAGCGCCTTGCCGTGCTCGATGGTGATGGTGCGCGCCAGATCCTCGAAGCTCTTCTCGAACAGATTCTTGAGCGTGAACAGGAAGCGCACCCGATTGACCGGAGGGGTGGCGCGCCAGGCCGGGAACGCCTTGAGCGCCGCCTGCGCCGCGCGGTCCACATCCTCGGCGCCTCCCATGGGCGTGCGGGCGATGACCTTGTCGAGCGCGGGGTTGTGCACATCGAAGGTCGACTTGGCGGTGGAATCGATCCAACGGCCGCCGACGTAGATCTGCAGGGTGCGAACGGGGGTCATGCTGCCGGCGAGCGTGGCAGAGTCCTGTTGTGTCGACATGGTGCGGATCCCTTCCCTGTTGCAGGTCAGCCGGCCAAGTCGGGGCTCACGGGCACCGTGTCTCCCGGCGACTCATGATGAGCGCCGTGCGCGCGACCCGGGTGGGGAGCGCAGTGGGGGTTCGTAGACAGCGAGAAGTCTACACCCCGAGCAAGCTTGGGACTACACTCTTCCAAGGGAGGAGCCAATGTCGGCTCCCCATCTGGCCTCGGGGGTGTCCCGTGTTCCGTGCCGCACTCTCCGCTGCATTCGCCGCAACATGGCTGCTCGCGGGACTCGCGCTTGGCGGTGTGCCTTCCCCTCCAAGTTGCTCGATTCCCACGTGCCTGGTCGCGTGCCCCTTGGGCGACATTGCGTACACGGTGGTCGTCCGCGATCTCGCAGGTAATCCACTGATCGGTAGCCTGGTGACGATCGACTTCTCGGCTTGTCCGCTCGTGACGCTCTGTTCGCTCGTCCAGGACCCGGGCTACGTCGTGAACTACTCGGCCCGCACCGTCCGTGCGAGCACCGACGCGACGGGCAGCGTGACGTTTCAACTGCGCGCCGGAGGGGGTTGCGCGAGCCAAGCGCTTGTTTACGCCGACGGTGTCCTGCTCGCGACTATCCCCGCGGCGTCACCCGACCAGAACGGGGATCAGATGGTGGTCGCGAACGACTACTATTTGTTCGCGGCGAAGCTCGGGACGACCGACCTGAGCGGAGACTTCGATTGCAATGGTCTCGTGGATGAGAGTGATGGCTTCGTGTGGTCCCAGCACGGCTCGCACTCGTGCTACGGCATCGTGAATCCGGTGCGGCGGCAGTCGTGGGGACGGGTGAAGAGTTTCTATCGGTGATGCTCCACTTCGCTGAGGCGGGCGCTCTGCTAGAGTCCCTCCGATATTCCGACCGTCCCAAGGCCGTCCGATCGGAGAACCCTGCATGAGCTCGTTCAATCCACAGGCCGTGGCCGCCCCGGCCCAGCGTTCCGTTCCGTACATCCCCAGCACCACGGTGATGAACGAGTTCACATTCCGGGGGGTGCTCGTCGGGACCATCCTGGGCATGATCTTCGGCGCATCGTCGCTCTATCTGGTGCTCAAGGTCGGACTCACGGTCAGCGCCTCGATTCCCGTGGCGGTCATTTCGATCACCTTGTTCCGCCTGTTCAGTAAGTTCGGGGCCAGGGACGCCACCATCCTCGAGAACAACATCGTCCAGACTGCGGGCTCCGCCGGCGAATCGATCGCGTTCGGGGTGGGCGTGACGATGCCGGCGATCATGATCCTGGGCTTTGACCTGGAGCTCACGCGCGTCGCACTGGTGTCGGTGCTGGGCGCCCTGCTCGGCATCCTGATGATGATTCCGCTGCGTCGCGCGCTCATCGTCCAGCAACACGGCAAGCTCAAGTACCCCGAAGGGACGGCGTGCGCCGAGGTGCTCAAAGCGGGCGCTTCCGACGAGTCGATCGCGGCATCGTCGCAGCAAGCCAAGGACGAAGCTGCGGCCAGTGGCGTGCAGGGGGTGAGCGCGCGCACGATTTTCGCGGGCTTCGGTATTGGACTCATTTATAAAACGGCGATGTCGGCGTTCAAAGCCTGGAAGGACACGCCCGAGAAGATCTTCGGCGCCCCGTTCAAGTCCGGCTCGGTGGCGTGTGAGATCTCGCCCGAGTTGATCGGCGTCGGCTACATCATCGGTCCAAAAATCGCCGCGGTGATGTGCGCAGGTGGGGTGCTGGCCTACCTGATGCTAATCCCCATGATCAAGTTCTTCGGCGAGGGCATGGCCGGCCCGCTTGCGCCCGGCACGGTGCCGATCTCGGGCATGTCGCCGAACCAGATCCGCAGCGCTTATGTGCTCTACATCGGTGCGGGGGCCGTGGCGGCGGGCGGGATCATCAGCTTGGCGCGATCACTCCCGATGATCTGGCACGGGCTGCGCGAAGGTCTGCGCGACATGGGCGGGCCCAAGGTGGCCGCCAGCCTAGACCGCGTGGACCAGGATGTGAACATGAAGTTCGTGTTCGGGGGCGTGGCGTTGTTGGTGACAGCCATCCTTCTCTCGCCTTCGCTCCACATGAATCTGTTGGGCGCGGTGCTCATCGTGGTATTCGGATTCCTGTTCGTGACCGTGTCGTCGCGCCTCACGGGCGAGATCGGCTCCTCGTCCAACCCGATCTCGGGGATGACCGTGGCGACGCTGCTGCTCACATGCCTCATCTTCCTGCTCGTGGGTTGGACCGGCGCCAGTTGGTATGTGACCGCGTTGTCGGTCGGAGGAATCGTCTGTATCGCCGCGTCCAATGGCGGCACCACTTCGCAGGATCTGAAAACCGGTTTTCTGGTGGGCGCCACGCCGCGCTATCAACAGATCGCCATCCTGATCGGCTCGCTGCTCTCGGCTCTCATGATCGGACCCATCCTGCTCAAGCTGAATGACGCGGCCACGGTGTATGTGCCGGTCGCTCAGGTCATGCCCGCCGGAATCGCCGCGCCGCCAGCGGCGCGGCAGGGCAAGGTCGAACGCATCAAAGGCCAGCAGGCCAAGGACGACCCGCGTACGTTCCACGCCTGGCACAAGACCGACGCCGAGGGTGGCCCCGCAGGCAAGTATCTTGTG
Organism: Candidatus Eiseniibacteriota bacterium; assembly: GCA_039917105.1. Taxonomy (GTDB): domain Bacteria; phylum Eisenbacteria; class RBG-16-71-46; order RBG-16-71-46; family RBG-16-71-46; genus CAIXRL01. Next base: position 22,001 of record JBDSKE010000272.1, read on the forward strand.
GATGACACCGGCCAAGCCGTTTGGCTCGTGGACCCAGGCATCAACGGCACCTACAACACGCGTCCGGATGGCAGTCAGGTGCGCAAGTTCGATGCGCCCAAGGCCACGCTCATGAGCTATATCATCAAGGGCATCCTCGATCGGCATCTGCCGTGGGGCCTGGTGATGTTCGGCGTCATGATCGCGATCGTGCTCGAGATGTCGGGCATCCCATCATTGGCGTTCGCGGTGGGAGTGTACCTGCCCATTTCATCCTCCTCGCCCATTTTTGTGGGGGGGCTCGTGCGCTGGCTGGTGGACAAGGCGCTACGCAAGAAACTCGAGCACCGCCAACTCAGCGAGGAACAATTGGTGGCCGAGAGCGACAAAAGTCCCGGCGTGCTCATGGCCTCGGGCTACATCGCCGGAGGCGCCATCGCCGGTATCATCATCGCGTTCATGGCGGGTGTGTTCGGCAGCGTGGACGCCTCGCTCACGCACTGGGCTGAGACGAGCAACCCGTTCTTCGCGGGCCCCAACGCCGATGCGCTCGCACTGATCCCATTCGCGGTCATCACCCTGCTGCTGTGGCTGGTGGGGCGCGAGAAGTGGCTGGCAGGAACGCGGGCGCGCTAACGCAGCTTGTCGTGCCCGCTCACGATCTTGTTGAGTGGGCGCCCGATGATGAACAGGACCAGCCCGGCGGTCAGGGCGATACCGGTCATCAGCATGAAGAACTGCGAGTGGGGGATCTTCTCCCAGTAGGTGCCCAGGTAGCCGCTCATGTAGTTGCCGATGAAGTTGGCCAGGAACCACACGCCCATCATCATCGAAACGATTGCAGCCGGTGCGACCTTGGTCACGAATGAGAGCCCGATGGGGGACAGGTAGAGTTCCCCGAACGTGAAGATGAGCGTGGATCCCACCAGCCAGAACACGCTGCGCTTGGCGTCCGGCGACATCCCGGTCGAGGCCACGATCATCACGACGAACCCCAGACCCAACAGCACGCAGCCCATGGCCATCTTGGTGAGGCTCGAGGGTTCCTTCCCCTTGGCGGACTGCATGGCCCAGAGCGATGTGAGCAGTGGCGTGAACAGGAAGATCATGAAGGGGTTGAACGACTGGTACCAGGTGGAAGGCATCGTCCAGCCGAAGAACTTCCAGTTGGTGTTTCGGTCCGCCCATAGCTGCATGACATTTCCCTGCTGCTCGTAGACCGCCCAGAACGAGGCGACGATGATGCAGGCCACCACGATCGCGCCGATCCGCAGCCACTCTTCCTGGGTGAGCTTGGCCTTGGTTGTCTCTGTGCCGGCCTGCTTCGCCGCGGCTGCATCGATCCTGGTCTGCTCCAGCACATCGGTCGCGAGATGCTTCTGGTTCATCAAGTAGACCACCAGGCCGATCAGCATGCCCACGCCAGCGGCAGCGAAGCCGTAGTGCCAGCCGACTTTCTGGCCCAGCGTGCCGCACACCAGCGGGGCCAGGAATGCGCCGAGGTTGATGCCCACATAGAAGATCGAGAACGCGCCGTCGCGGCGGGGATCCCCCTGCGGGTACAGCAAGCCCACCTGCGTCGAGATGTTGGGCTTGAAGCAGCCATTGCCGAGAATCAGGAACATCAGCGCGGGGAAGAACATGGATTCGATGGCCATGAGGAAATGGCCCAGCGCCATGAGCAGGCCGCCGATCACCACCGTCTTGCGCTGGCCCAGGATGCGGTCCGCCAACAGACCGCCGAAGAAAGGCGTGAAATACACCAGGCCGGTGTAGAGCCCGTAGATCTGCGAGGACAGCGCCTGATTACCAAGGGGACCGAAGACTCCCTCGAGCGCGGACTTCAATGCGGTGAACCCCAGTACGCGCTGGCCCACGTCGGGCTGAATGAAGAGATGGTTCACCATGTACAGCACCAACAACGAGCGCATTCCGTAATACGAGAAGCGCTCCCACATCTCGGTCATGAAGAGGACAAACAAGCCCTTGGGGTGCCCGAGCCAGGTTCCTTCACTTGCAGCCGCAACAGCAGCCATCAGCAGTTCCTCCACTTATCGGTCGGCCTTCAGGAGTCGAGCGGGGCCGCAGAATACGCGCGGCCATGGGCGAATGGCCACCGCAATGTGACGGACGCAGGTTCTCCTGCACGGTCGTGCAACAACGCTTGCTCCGGCCACCGGGGGGCACTAGCGTGCTCGCGTCCATGATCCACTCCCCTTTGGAGAACCCCCGATGCCCGAGAATCTCCCGCTGTTGGAGCCCGTGCTCGAACGATTCCTGCGCTACGTGAAGGTGGATACGCAGTCCGATCCCGGCTCGCCGACAACACCCAGCACGGCGCGGCAGCTCGTGTTGTTGGACCAGCTGATCCAGGAACTGCGCGCCATAGGCATCACCGATGCCGTGCGTGACGAGCAGGCAATCGTCATGGCCACGATCCCGGCAACCTCCAGCAAGACGGTCCCGGTGATCGGGTTCACGGCTCATGTGGATACTTCGCCCGAGATGAGCGGAGCGAATGTGAAACCGATCGTGCACCGCGATTACGATGGGCGCGATATCGTATTGCCGGACGACCCCACCGCGGTGCTCCGCGTGAAGGACCTACCGGTGTTGGCGGGCAAGCGCGGTGAGCACATCGTCACGGCCTCGGGCGCCACCCTGCTTGGGTCTGACGACAAATCAGGCGTCGCGGTGATCATGGCGGTGGCCGAGCACCTCATGAAGCATCCCGAGATCCCCCATGGCACCATCCGGCTCGCGTTCACGCCGGATGAGGAGATCGGGCGAGGGGTCAAGCAGTTCAATGTCCAGCGTTTCGGCGCGCGCTATTGCTACACGCTCGATGGTGAGGGCCTGGGACGGCTCGATAGCGAGACGTTCTCGGCGGACGCCATGACGGTCACCTTCCAGGGCTTCAATACCCATCCCGGGCTCGCCACTGGCGTCATGGTCAACAGCATCAAGGTGGCGGCGGACTTCATCAATCGGCTTCCCAAGGATGGCTTCGCACCCGAGACCACTCAGGAGCGCGAGGGATTCGTGCATCCCCATCACCTCGACGCCACGGTCGACCGCACCACGGTGCGCTTCATCATCCGCGACTTTGAAACCCCGGAACTGGTCAAGAAGGAAGCGTTGCTCGAGCGGCTTGCTCACGCGACGGTCGCAGACTGGCCGGGCGCGAGTGTCACTTGCGAGGCGAAACCGAGCTACCGCAACGTGGGGGAGGTGCTCGTGCATCACCCCGAAGTGGTCGAGATCGCGCGCGAGGCCATCCGCCGTGTGGGTGTTCCGCTCGAGGAGTTGCGCATCCGCGGGGGCACCGATGGCTCGATCCTGTCCGAGTTGGGGCTTCCGACGCCGAACGTGTTCTGCGGCATGCACGAGTTCCACTCGCGGCTCGAGTGGGTGTCCGCGCACGACATGGCGAAATCCGCCGAGGTCGTGATCCAGTTGGCGCGCATCTGGGAGGAGCGGGCCTGAGTCGCGTCCTGCGCGATCGCTGGCTCCGCATGACATGACCTCGCAGCCCGAGCGGCATCCATCCGCCGACCGAAGTGCGCTCGTCCGCACGCTCGACATGCTCGAGCGCATGGGCAACCGCCTTCCTGACCCCATCAGCCTGTTCGCTTTGTTCGCGGTGTTGGTCGTGGCGCTCTCCTGGGTGTGTTCGCATCTTGGTGTGAGCGCCATTCATCCCAAAGATGGCAGCACCGTGATGGTGGTGGACCTGCTCACCCGCGAGAATGTGCGGCGCATGTTCACCGACGCGGTCAAGAACTTCATGGGATTCGCACCATTGGGCGTGGTTCTGGTGGCCATGTTGGGGGTTGGCGTGGCCGAGGGGAGCGGCCTGATCGCGGCGGCGCTGCGAGCGTTCGTGCTCCGCATGCCGCGCAATCTGTTAACGGCCAGCGTCGTGCTGGCCGGGCTGCTCTCACATGTGGCGGCCGACGCGGGCATCGTCATCCTGCCGCCGCTCGCCGCGTTGTTGTTCGCGGCTTCCGGGCGTCATCCACTCGCAGGTCTGGCCGCGGCCTTCGCGGGCGTCGCCGGCGGTTTCAGCGCCAACCTGCTGCCCGCCCCGCTCGACGCCGTGTTGGCGGGCCTCTCGCAGGAGGCGCTCACGGCCTCGAAGCTGCTCCCGGGATACCAGGTGCAGATGCTCGGCAACTACTTCTTCCTGGCTGCCTCGACACCTCTGTTGGTCGCGGTCGGGACATGGGTGACGCACTCCATCGTGGAACCTCGCTTGGGCCCTTGGCACGGGCCGAGCGAGATGGCAGGTGCCCTCGGTGCCGACGAGCGCCGGGGATTGAAGGCCGCAGGTTGGGCGACGTTGACGATGCTCGTACTCATCGGCGCGCTGGCTTTGATGCCGAATGCCCCACTGGCCGTGGACACTGGTTCGAGTCTCGAGCGTTTCAAGCCGTTGCTCGAGAGCATCGTCGTGGTGATTGCGTTGCTGTTCTTCGTGCCCGGGGTGGCCTATGGCATCGCCACGGGAAAGGTGAAGAGTGATCACGACGTGGCCAAGCTCACGTCGGACAGTATCGCCAGCATGGCGGGTTACATCGTGATCGCGTTCGTGGCGGCGCAGTTCATCAACTATTTCGCTTGGTCGAATCTGGGCGCCATCCTGGCGATCCGCGGCGCAGAGCAACTCAAGTTGTTGGGGCTCGATGGCGCGGGGCTCATGGTGAGCTTCATCCTGTTCACGGCCGCGGTCGACATGCTTGTGTCCAGCGCCTCTGCCAAGTGGGCGATCATGGCGCCGGTTTTCGTGCCCATGCTCGTGCTGCTCGGTTACACCCCCGAAGCCACCCAAGCGATCTATCGCGTGGGCGATTCATGCGTCAACATCATCACGCCACTGCTGCCGTACATGCCATTCATCCTTGCCACGGCGCGACGTTACGACCCGAAAGCCGGAAGTGGCACTTTAGTGGCGCTCATGTTGCCCTATTCGGCCGTGTTCCTTGTGGCGTGGACAGCGTTGTTGCTCGTGTTCTACTTCGCGCACTGGCCGCTTGGCCCGGGCGTGCCCTTCCACCTGCCGCGCTGAGGCTTGCACTTCACGAGCTGCCGCGACTAGGGCCACATGTGCAATCCAGGCAGCCATGCTCAGCGCAGGTTCCGCAGCTCTTCAACAGCTGCCCGCGCATGGCGGCCCGCGCGCGATGCAGCCGCACCGTGGCATTGTTCGAGGTGATGCCCGCTGCCCGTGCGAAGTCCCCGATGCTGCCCTCGTTCATCTCGATTTCGCGCAGCACCGCGGCATACTCGGGTTTGAGTGTGCTGAGCAGTTCGGCGACGCAGCGGCACACTTCGTCGTGCAGTTCGGCGTCGGCCGCAGGCGACTCAGTCTCGCTCAGCACTGCTGCCCGCTCCATCGCCCGCATTTCGGCACCGCGACGGCGATGGTGATCGATGATGGCATTGCGCAGCACTTGGTAGAACCAACCGGTCGCCGCCTGACCTTCACGCAGTTGCGCCACGCGTGGCAGGCCGCGCACGAATGCGTCCTGAAGCAGGTCCTCGGCCACCTCGCGTGAGCCCACGCGTCGCTCCAGGAACGACAGGAATCGTCGATGGTTGGCAACCAACACGCGCACCACCTCGGGGGTGTTCGGCAGGACTGCGGGGGCGGATGGCCCGGTCGGATCAAGTGGTGTCGTATCCATGGTGGTCTTCATTCTGGCTCTGACGCGGGCCCGCGGCCAGCCTGATGGCGGCCGCGGACCGCGCTTGTCAGTCGGAAGAACCGCAACCGCAGTCGCTCCCGGGCACAAGCGTCTGGCCGGGCGTGCAGGTGCAGGGGTTGCAACCACACGGCTGACAGTCACATGTTGGGTTCTGGAGTTCCTCGTTCAGCGTCGC
>JBDSKE010000273.1:0-20047 GCA_039917105.1 Candidatus Eiseniibacteriota bacterium
GTGCCACGATCACGCCTTTCTCGAAACTCATATTGTACGCGAGCACCGTGGCGGCACCCTCGACGGCCTGGACCAGAGCCTTGGCGAGCTCAGGCCGTGGATCGCCACCGCGCTCGGCGAGGTAGCCGAACTCTTCCCACGCGCCCGAACGGCCCCGCCGTTGCACACTGAACTGTACGGGTAGCTGCGCGTAAGGATGACATCCTGCGAACTGCGGTACCGCCAACTGAATGGTCTCGAAGTCCAGAACCGCGACGGGTTCGGCGAACGCGTCGAGCTTGGCACAGATCCCCGGCACCACGATGCGCTTTCCCGTGCGCACGGCTTCCACCTGGCGCCGGGCGATAGCGGTATTGAGCGCGCTCTCAGGGAGCTGGTCGACGGTGTCGATCCCAGCGGCGACGTGATCCCACGCCTTGCGGCCCGACCAGTACAACTCACTCACATGATGTTCGGGCACGTCCACCCAGCAGCGATTCTGGAACGGGCACTCATAGGGTGCATTGCAGTGGGCGCCGATGGCGGCGGACGGCAAGGGGCCATCGAGCATCTCAAGTTGCGCCGCCACCAATGTTGGCACTTGCGGCAGAAATGCCTCGACCTGCGCCGTCACATCGTCACGCGCGAACAGATTGGAGAGATCCGGGAACGCACATTCGCGGTTCAGGTGCATGATCTCGATGCGTTGCACATCGAGCCCGCACGCTCGCAGCACGAACGTCTGTACTGCAGCATCGTGCACATGTTCGGTCTTCGAACTCGTCGACGCCTTGACCTCGGTCAGCGTCCACGCCTCGCCGTCCCGATGCAGTACGTCGACTGCAGCGAACACGCCCTCGGCTTCGAACGCGGCTTCGTAGATCACCCGTTCGCCCCGGGCGATGGCCTCGCGTGTGGCGATGAGAGTCGCCGCGAAGTCGATGTGGGCCTCGGGCATGAGCACGCCGCCCGGAAACTGTTCGCGCGCCAACGCGCCGACCTCATTGCCGCCATCGAAGCGAGCCTGCAGCGAGGCATCCGGGACCAGCTCCGCGGCGCCGCGATCGTGTGAGCGCCACCATAAGAGCCGATGACATTGCAACCCCGCCACGAAGCGCGACTTGGAAAGCCGGTGCGTGCGTGTGGCCAAGGGGTACCTCCAAGGGGCGGGGCAGGGGGACCCCGCGATGTTAACGGTTCGACTCGGCTTGAGCGAATGCCGCTTGGATGAACGACTCCAAGGTGATGGTGCCCCGCACCGCCCTGGCCGATCCGCCCTCGAATCCGAACGTTCCGGAGGCGATGCTGCCCATCATGTCGGCATACAAGCGTGCCATGTCGGCCCCGACACCTGCTTGCTGCAGCGTGGAGGCCACCGCATCAGCTGGGATGGCCACGAGATTCACTTCACGTCCCAGGACTTTTGTGAACTGCTCGGCTGCGTCCCTCAGGCTGTATTCTGTTGGCCCGGAGAGTTCAATCACCTGATTCTGGTTCGGCGTCGGGCCCAGGAGTGCCTCGGCTGCGACGCGGCCGATATCGGCGGTGGCCACCATGGCCATGCGCTGGTCCGCGTCGAACAAGGCAGGGAGGACGCCGGCCGTCGTGAGTGGAACAGTGAACGCCAGCAGGTTCTCCATGAAATATCCGGGACGCACGAAAGTGACCGGCGACTTCTGCGAACGCATCACCTGCTCGCCGCGATGATGCGTGAGAATCGGCCCTGTACCCTGTGGGACTTGAGCCGCGATCGACGATAGGTACACCACATGGGGGACCGGCTGCGCCTCGAGCGCCGCTTTGAATGCAGCCACGATGGTTGCCCCGCGGCCGAGAGCGTCGGTCGCAGCCAGGTCGGGCGGGATGAGGAGATAAGCTCCATTCACGCCTACCAGCGCCTGCTGCAGTGCCGCGGCGTCGTCGAGCGAACCCACCGCGACCTCGGCACCACGCGCCTCCCATGACTCACCTTTTGTGGCGTCGCGCACGTACACGCGCAGCTTCTCTCCGCTGGCCAACAGTTGCTCCGCAACCGCGCTGCCCGTGTTACCGCTGACACCCGAGATCAGATACATGCAAGGCTCCGATGTGGAGTTGAGGTGGAACGTGACGTGGGATCAGGACGCTGGTGTGAGCGCGGCATAATCGGTGTAGCCCTTCGCTCCGCCCGTGTAGAAGGTGGCGGGATCGGGGGCGGCCAAGTCCGCGCCGCTCTCGAAGCGTTCGACGAGATCGGGATTCGAAACGAACGGTGTGCCGAATGAGACGATGTCGGCTTCGCCGCTTGCAATCACTGCCTGAGCCAAGGCGCGTGTATAGCCACCATTGGCCATGATGATACCGCCGAACGCGCGGTGGAGCACGGGGGTGATCCGTTGCGATGGCCCGTCGTCCGCGGTCGAGGCGGGTTCAATCACATGCAGATAGGCGAGCCCGAACTTGCTCAGTCCCTCGGCCGCGACGGTGAACGTGGTGAACGGATCGCTATCATGCATATCATTGTAGGGATTCAGCGGCGAGAGCCTCACGCCCACATGCCCAGCGCCCCATACTCCCACCACCGCGTCGACCACCTCGAGCAGGAAGCGTGCACGATTCTCGGGCGAGCCACCGTATGCGTCGGTGCGACGGTTGGACCCGTCGCGAAGGAATTGGTCGATGAGGTAGCCGTTTGCGGCGTGGACTTCGACACCGTCGAATCCGGCGCGCAGCGCGTTGCGAGCGCCGTGAGCGAACTGGCCCACGACGTCCCGGATTTCCTCGATACCGAGCTCGCGCGGGGTGCTGAATGGCTGCGGGCCTTCCATGGTGTAGGCGTCGCCCTGGGCAGTGATCGCTGAGGGAGCGATCGGCGCCTGGCCGTCGGGTTGGAGGCTGGTATGCGATATCCGGCCCACGTGCCAAAGCTGCAGCACGATGCGACCACCTTCGGAGTGCACGGCATCGGTGATGCGGCGCCACGCGGCGACCTGCTCGGCGTTGTGGATTCCCGGGGTGGCCAGATAGCCCACGCCGGTTGGGTGGACCTGGGTCGCTTCAGTGATGATGACGCCGGCTGTGGCTCGCTGGACGTAGTATCGTAACGTGAGTTCGCCGGGGATACGTTCCTCTCCTGAGCGATTGCGCGTCATGGGTGCCATGGCGATGCGGTTGTTCAACGCGATGGCACCCAAGTGGAATGGCGCGAACATCGAGATGGTCCTGGTCATGGCCGATTACCTCGAAATGGGATACGTGATGGGTGGCCCCGGATGCGCGGTCCATTGTGAACGACCTATTCGATGCGCTTGCTGAAAACTAGGTGCTTCCTTTTTTAAAGTGCCGGCATCCAAGGGTTGAAAGAGGGTCCAGCCATGAAACGGATGTGCGAAGGAGTGTGCCCCAAGTTCCAAATAGCCATGGAAATCCTGGCCAAACCGTGGAATGGACTGATCATCGCAGCGCTCGAATCCGGCCCTTTGCGATTCAGCGACCTGCAGGTGCGCCTGATGGGCATCGGTGACCGAATGCTGAGCATGCGCCTCAAGGAGTTGGCAACGCGTGGGCTGGTGGTGCGTCGGGTGCTCAAGGGCCCGCCGGTCGGCGTGGAATACGAACTGACCGATGCGGGCATGGGCTTTGGCGGCGTGATGGAGGCCGTGTCGCGATGGGGAGAATCGCTCCCGGGTGGCAAGCGAGCCCGGCAACCAGCACGCCCGGGCAGCAGGCATGGCACGCGGACCAACTGAATGCTAGTTTTGTCGGGACCTTCCCACCCCGAGGCCCGCCATGTTGAATGCGACCGAAGCACTCGCCGACCTGCTTGCCACCCTGGTGGATATTCCCAGCGTCACGGGCGATGAACGAGCCATCGCTGATTACGTGACCCAACGTCTGGCGAAAGCCGGCAAGGGCGAGGTGATCCGGAGTGGCAATGGCCTGGTGTGGCGCGGCCCGCAGCGCGGCAGGCCGCTGCTGGTGCTGGCGGGCCACCTCGACACGGTTCCCGCGAGCGGGAATGAAAAGAGCCGACGCGACGGCGACAAGCTCTATGGTGTGGGCACCACCGACATGAAAGCGGGCGATGCGGTCATGCTGGCACTGCACGATTCGCTCGAGATGTCGGCGCTGCGATTCGATCTGGCGCTTGTCTTCTATGACGCCGAGGAAGGTCCGGCCGCGAACAACGGCCTCAAGCGGTTGTTCGAGCAGTTCCCGTGGATCCAGAAAGCTTCACTCGCGGTACTATTGGAACCCACCGACCTCAATGTCGAGATGGGTTGCAATGGCATTGTGAATATCGAAGTGCGCGTGCCTGGTGTCGCGGCGCACGCGGCCCGACCCTGGCTGGGGCAGAACGCAGTGACCGAGGGCGCCGACTGGCTTGCGAGCATCACCAAGTTCCCCACGACCCCGGTGATCGTGCAGGGAATCGAGTTCCGCGAGACGTTGCAGGTCACAACCGTGCAGGCCGGTCGGGCACGCAACGTGCTGCCCGCGGAGATGGTGGTGAACCTGAATCACCGTTTCCCACCGGATCGTACGGTCGAGCAGGCCACGGCGCGGATCCGCACGTTGGTGCCCGTCGAGTTCGGGTTCGAGGTGGTGGACGCGGCAGCTCCCGGGGGGGTATGCCTGGACCATCCCGAGGTGCAATCGTTCGTGAAACGATTCGGCGCCAAGGTGGCCGGCAAACAAGGTTGGACCGATGTCGCACGCTTCACCAGCGTGGGTGTGCCGGCCTTCAACTTCGGCCCCGGCCACGTCGAAATGTGCCACCGCGCCGACGAACATTGCTCGATCGAATACTTGGGGCGCGCCTATGAATGGCTGGCCAGGTTCCTGACCACGGAGAGTTGATGTCCCCCGCGAACCGCACGTACACACCGGGTCCCGTCCACGCGCTGCTGCGCGGGACGGCCGAGTATCCGTTTGTGAAGCTCGAGCGCAAACGCCGCGAATTGCAGCAACCCGGTGTGAGGACCATCAACTTCGGCATGGGCGATCCCCGCGAGGAGACTCCCGAGTTCATCCGTGCTGCGATGAAGGCTGCCGTGCCGGCGGTGTCGAGCTATCCCGCGACAATCGGTAAGCCCGAGCTGCGCGCCGCATGCGCCGCATGGCTCGAGCGTCGTTATGGGGTGAAGGTGGATCCCGAGCTGCATGTGTTGCCGGCGAACGGTACCAAGGAGGCGGTTTTCCTGATGGCCTTCGCGGTGTGTGATCCCGAAGATACTCGTGACACGGTGGTGATCCCGACGCCCGCATACCCGGTGTACGAGGGGGGAGCGTTGTACGCCGGTGCGAAGCCGCACTTCGTGCCGCTCCTCAGCGAGGACCACTGGCGTTTCGATGTGGACCGAGTGGCGGACGAAGTCTGGAAGCGTACATGCTTGCTGTGGCTCAACTCCCCACACAACCCAACCGGCGCAGTGATCGGGCGCGAGGCGGGGGAGAGGATCGTGGCCAAGGCACGCGAGTTCGGCTTCTGGGTGGTGAGCGACGAAGCCTATGCCGACCTATGGTTCGAGAGCGGCCCGCCACAATCACTCCTGGAACACGGGCTTGAGAACGTGATCGCCTTATATACATTGAGCAAGCGCAGCGCCATGACAGGCTATCGCAGCGGTTTCATGGTCGGCGACCCGCGACTGATCGATGCGTTGCGGCGCTTCCGTCCGAACACGGGTACCGCGACCCCGGACTTCATCCAGGACGCCGCCATCGCCGCATGGAATGACGACACGCATACGCCCTCGCAGCGCGAGAAGTATGGCGAGAAGCGTGCGCTGTTCCTGGCCGAGTTCGCCAGGCGCGGTTGGAAGGTGGAAGCGAGCGAAGCCACTTTCTACCTGTGGATGAGGGCGCCAGGTGGGAACGACGAGGCCTTCGTGGAGCAGTTGCTGCGCCTTGGAATCGTCACGACCCCGGGCTCTTACCTGGGGCCCGGCGGAGAAGGATTCGTGCGATGGGCCTTGGTGCCGACCCTGGCTGAGTGCCGTGAAGCGCTCGCCAGGCTGACCGCTCTACCCGCGGGTGCCGCGTGAGCGACTACCCATTCGGGCGCTGGGAAATCACCATCGGCGAAGGTTGGAACGGTACCCGCACGCTGGAGGACCATGAATTGCGCGGTGCCGTCGAGGGTGCAGTCGCGGCACTCGACGCCGGCGATCTGCGCGTGGCTTCGCCGCCCGTGGACCCGCAGGGCGAGTGGGTGACCCATGCGTGGGTGAAGCAGGCGATCCTGTTGTACTTCCGCATGCACGTCTCGCAAACATGGACCGCAGGCCCCATGGAGTTCTTCGACAAGGTGCCTCCCAAACGCGGCCTCGAAGCCGCCGGGGTGCGAGTGGTGCCGCCAGGCGTGGCCCGTTACGGATCATTCCTGGAGCGGGGCGCCATCCTGATGCCCGGCTATGTGAATATCGGGGCGCGTGTGGGTGAGGGCACCATGGTGGACACGTGGGCTACCGTGGGTTCGTGCGCACAGGTCGGAGCGCGTGTGCACCTGAGCGGTGGGGTTGGCATCGGTGGCGTGTTGGAACCGCCCCAGGCTGCACCCGTCGTGATCGAGGACGATTGCTTCATCGGCTCTCGCTGCATTGTGGTGGAAGGCGTGCGGGTGCGCGCGGGCGCCGTGCTGGGAGCAGGGGTGGTGTTGACCGCTTCGACGCTGATCGTGGACGTGCGCAGCCCTGAGGCCATCGAGATGCGTGGTGTGGTGCCATCCCGGGCCGTGGTCATACCCGGCTACCGGCCGAAGGTATTCCCGGGCGGTGAGTTCGGTGTGCCGTGCGCGCTGATCATCGGCACCCGCAGCGGGAGCACGGATCGCAAGACGTCGCTGAATGAGGTGCTGCGCGAGCACGGGGTGGCGGTCTGAACGACGATTTCGTTTGACGGATCGTCGCGGCCCGCTTCAACGCAGGCCATGGCGCACTTCCGCTCTCGATGACGCTGGATTATCATCCGCGCCCTGCATCCACCCTGAGGAACTGCATGCCCGTACCCTCCCCCCAGATCTCCGAGAACGCCGCGCGCTCCGATGCTCCGTCCGCCTTGCGCGCGGACCTTCGCGAGATGTTCCATGAACTCGCAGCCTATCGAGAACTCATGTTCTCGCTTGTGCGCCGCGATCTACTGCTCCGGTATAAGCAGACCGTCATGGGGTTCGGGTGGTCGGTCCTGATGCCCGTCACCTATATGGTGATCTTCTCGCTCATCTTCACTCGCGTCGTCAATCTCAAGACCGAGGTTCCGTACCCGATCTACGTGTACGCGGGCCTGTTGCCGTGGAACTTCTTCGCCTCCACGTTGCGATTCGCGGTTGGGGCGCTCACCTCCAACTCCACGCTCATCACCAAAGTCTATTTCCCCCGTGAGATATTGCCCTTTTCCACAATCCTCGTCGCACTCGTCGACTTCCTGGTGGGCTTTTCGGTGCTGGCCCTGATGATGCTCTATTACAAGGTCCCTCTCACCTGGTTTGCCCTGTTGCTCCCAGTCGTGATTGCGGTGCAGATCATGTTCACCGCGGGCGTCACGCTGTTGCTGTCCATGGGCAATCTCTACTACCGCGATGTCAAATACATGGTCGAAATCCTCATCACCCTGTGGATGTTCGCAACCTCGGTGGTCTATCCGGTGGACCGCGTCGGAGGGGCGCTCGCGGTGGTGCTCAAGCTCAATCCCATGACACCCATCATCGATGCGTATCGCTCCATCCTGTTGCATGGGCGGATTCCAGATCTGCCTTCGTTCGGCACTGCCGCCGCGGTTTCAGTGGTACTGCTCTTGGTGAGTTGGGTGTTGTTCCATCGGGCCGAGTTCGAGTTCGCGGAGCGCATCTGATGAAGGATGGGTTGGTCCAATTCGAGGGGGTGTGGAAGAAGTATCGCCGTGGCGAACGCCATGACAGCCTTCGTGATCTCATCCCGTCGATGGCGCGCGCGCTACTGCGCAAGCGTGTCGCGGGCGAGGCATTGCAGGGCCAGGAGTTCTGGGCGCTGCAGGACTTGGATTTCACCGTCGAGCCGGGCGAGGCACTGGGCATCATCGGACCCAACGGCGCGGGCAAGTCCACAATCCTCAAGATTCTCACGCGCCTGATCCGCCCCACGCGGGGACGTTCCCTGGTGCGCGGCCGCATCGGCTCGCTCATCGAAATCGGCGGAAGCCTGCATCCGGACCTGACCGGACGCGAGAATGTCTACCTGCAGGGCTCGATCATGGGCATGCCCCGCGCGGAGGTCACCCGCAAGTTCGATGAGATCGTCGAGTTCGCAGGCCTGTCCGATTTCATTGATACGCCGGTCAAGCGCTTCTCCAGCGGCATGAACGCGCGGCTCGGCTTCTCGGTCGCGGCCCACCTCGAGACCGATGTCCTGATCATCGACGAAGTGCTCGCGGTGGGTGATTCCGCATTCCAGCGCAAAGCATTCGATCGCATGCAGACCATGGTGCAGCGGGGGATCCCCGCGGTCACCGTATCGCACCAGCTCGAGCGCATCGCTTCCTTGTGTACACGCGCCATACTGTTGGTGCAGGGTCAGGTCGCGCACGCAGGTTCGACCACCGATTGCATCGAAATGTACGCGCGTTACCAAGCGGATCCCGGTGAGGCGCCCGTGGCGGGCGCACAGGCGGTGCAGCTCGACTCCATCGCGCTCGCGTCCGCCGATTCAACCGCTTCCGGGGAGCGTATCGAGTTCGAGATCGTGGGGTCGTCGCCTCTGGAACGGACGGGTGCGCGCGGGGTGGTGGGCGTGCGAGTCCGTTCGCTCGAGACCGGCAGCATCATCTATGCGTGCGGAACCGAAACCCATGATCTCGAGATTCCACCGGGCCGGTTCGGGCTCCGAGTCGGGCTTGAGATGAACGTGCCACCGGGCCTCTACGCCATCGAGAGCTCGGTCTGGCAGGGGGGCCATGAGCGCGATTCCCGCAATGGGCCCACGACCCTGATCCGTGTGAGCGGTGGACCTTCATTCACGGGCACCGTTCAGATGAACAGTTCCATTCTGGTCCGGTCGCGTGCTTGAGCGCCCGCAGGGCCTGTCGCACGTGCAGTTGATCGCAAAGCTGACCGCTACCATCTCCGGCATGCTCGATCCGCTCATCCCGCGCGGTGGCCCGATCGCACTACTCGACTTCCCGCAGGCCCCCAACGTCGGCGACAGCCTCATCTGGCTAGGGGAATTGGCCTACCTGCAACAGAGTGGGCGCGGTAATCCATGCTACTTCTGCACGAGCCTGACCTATGACCGTGCAGCGCTCGCGCGTCGGGTGGGCAATGGCACCATCCTGCTGAGCGGTGGTGGCAACTTCGGTGATCTCTATCCCACCCATCATGGGCTGCGCGAACAGGTGATTGCCGACTTTCCCGACAACCGCATCATCCAGTTGCCTCAAAGCATCCATTTCGATTCCGCGGCGTTGGTGGAGCAGGCCGCCCGAGTCTTGGATCGGCATCAGGATCTCACCTTGCTACTCCGCGACCGATCCAGCCTGGAGTTCGCGCGTCAACACTTTCGCGCACCCAGCATGCTCTGCCCCGACATGGCTTTCTGCCTTGGGCCGCTCTCACGTCCCAGTCCCGCCAAACAGGATGTCCTGTGGCTGTCTCGGGCCGACAAGGAGTCCCCTGCCGGGAGTCCGGTTCGCCCTCCGGATGGCTTGAAGCCAGTGGACTGGGTGGACGACGACACGCTCCTCATGGTGCGAGTTAATCGTCTGCTCACCCGGACCATCCGGTTTCGCCCCGTTTTGAGGCCATCGCTCTTGCCGCTTCTCGGGCCCACGTATGCGCCGTTATTGCGACACCGGCTCGAGCGGGGCGTTCGGACGTTGAGCGCTGGGCGTGTGGTGGCCACGAATCGCCTGCACGCCTATATCCTCAGCCTGCTGCTTGGGATCCCGCACTTCCTGGCCGACAACCACTACGGCAAGGTGCGTGGTTTCCATGAGGCGTGGACGCGTGACTCCCTGATCACCCACGCGTGTGATTCCGAAGGTCAGGCGCTTCAACAGGCACTCGAGTTCGCCGACAGGGCCCAAGACCTGTAGCGCTCGTCCCGGCATCCGCCTGCCTCACCGACCGATGGGCCGCGTCCACTCGAGCAACTTGCGTATCAGCGCACGGCGTACGCGCACGGGAAGGCTGTGAATGCGTACGCTACGCTTGTACAGCGCGCGTGTGGCGGCGCGCACGTGGGGTTCCAGCCGAGGACTCCGCGACAACTCATCCAGCGTCTGGAAGCGCTTGTCGCTCCGGATGCCGTCGAGGTCTCGCGCCAGCGTGGCGCTGCCATCGAACACGGTGAATGCATCGAGGACGCCAGCATGAGCCAGGACCAGACGTGTGATGGTGCACTTGGCGCAACGGGAGCAGTTTCCGGTTGCCGTCGCATTCGCCCAGCACACGCGCAGGTGGCGCCGGGCAAGAGGCTCGTGCGCCAGCGCTTGGATCTTGTGCATGCGGCGGTGCGTTTCGCCCACTTGGCGGAGCTCCATCCGGCTCGATGAGAATAACTTGTCCGTCCGCCAATGCGACCCCCAGGCTTCTTCGGTGCTGGTGGCGATGCTGGAAGCGATCAGTAGTTCGTGCGCGACGCCCGCCAACACGTGTGCGACTGATGCGAGCGCGCCGCCATTTGTCCGCTCCCATGGAGCCTGCTGGAGGAGCGGATGCTCGCGCAGGTTGGTCCGCACGAATCCCGAGCGCATTCCCAGTTCGCTGGCGATGGCGCGCAGACTCGCCAGCGCCGCATCGGCACGCGGTTGATCATGGATGGGAATATCGAATCCTTGGAGGAAAACCAACAATTCCACCTGTTCGCCACAGCTCAGCAGGCCATGAAACGAGTCGACTCCACCACTGAAGAACAATGCGCGCGCCCGTGATTCGGGCAGTGTGGAAGCCGGGCGGGCTGCATCGGCCGGGGCCTGTGGTGCGAAAATCGGGTAGTGCCACCACTCATGGAAGATCGCCATGAGTTCACGTGAGTTCTCCAGCCAGAGGGCGTCGAGGGGGGCCTGCGAGAAGATGGTGGCACCGCGCGCCATGGCGGGCACCAGGAACAATGAGGCAAAGCTTTCGGCAGACGGGACCAGTGGTAGGTCGGGAGATTCGAACCAAACCGGGACGCCGTCCACGTCAGCGGTCACGCGTTGCCCGCCTTCGCTGGTGCTCCAGGCCGGTGTGCCGATCCGGATGGTCATCGTGCCGCCCATGAGCCTCGCCTCCCGGCTACACACTGCCATGATGTGCGCTGCCCGCCCGCGGCACTCGTCCCGCGATCACCGGCACCATCCACACTGCGTAGCGCTTTGGGTCGCGGATGTCGGCGACCATCTGTGAAAAATAGGCGGCGGCTTCCTCACGCGTGAAGTGTGTGTGCTCCGCGATGGGTTCCACGTAGCCATCTCGCCACGCTTCAAAGATGGTCGCAAAGGTCTCGCGCGGCACGCGCAATGTGTCGACGACCACATATTCCAGAGTGATGTCGGTGAGACCGAGCGCAACAAAGTGGCCGGGGGCGTGCCGACCCACGAATAGGTCCGTGCCGGTTTTCTCCCCGAATCGGGCCGGCGTCTCGTGCCAGAAATCCCTGGCGTCCAGACCAAGTCTGGGAAAGTGGATCATGCCGTAATCCTCGGCGATGACGTGCAGCCACCCGCCCGGCTTGGTCACCCGCTTCAGTTCGGACAGCACGCGCTCGGCATGCGGCACGGACTGAATCACGTGCCGACATACCGTCAGGTCGTAGGTCGCATCGGCTGCGGGTAACTCGAAGATACTCTGGTGCTCGAACGACAGTCTTCCGGCGAGCCTGGCGTAGCGCTCGCGTGCGAACGCAAGGTGATGGTCGAGCACGTCCACGCCGAGCACGCACGATTCGGGATACATCTCCGCAAGGCGGGAGGAGATCTCGCCTGTGCCGCAACCGGCGTCGAGGATGCGGATGTCAGGGGCAAGATCATAGCGCGCGAACAGCGGCGCTTCCTGCGGCCAGATGGCGCGCGCCTGAGCGTCGAGGTTCCGCACCATGGATTCATCCGCCATCTGTTCGCGTTGCGGGTTCAGATCGGTCACAGGCATTCCTTCCCGTGGGGATGGGCGCATCCGGGTGAACGGTCGCTCCAGTATCGAGTCGGCATTCTACCCGAGTGCGCACTTTTCTTTCCGTTTCCTCCCCCTTGGAGCCACGCCGCGCATATCGTAATGTCGCATGAGCATGCACGCGCTCGCCTCCGGTACTCGCCTTGGTCCCTACGAGATCGTCGCGCCGCTTGGCGCCGGCGGGATGGGCGAGGTGTTTCGCGCTCGGGACACACGACTTGGGCGAGAAGTGGCGATCAAGGTCCTGCCCGCCGACATGGCCTCCGATCCTGCCCGCTTGGCCCGTTTCGAGCGCGAAGCGCAGACCGTCGCGGCGCTCAATCATCCGAACATCGTGACTCTGCATTCGATCGAGGAGTCGGGAGGGATCCGCTTCCTCACCATGGAGTTAATCGAGGGCCACAGCCTGGATCGGGTGGTCGTGCCGGGCGGTGTCCCGCTCGTACGCGCACTCGAGCTTGCCATCCCCATGGCCGACGCGTTGGTGGCCGCCCACGGGCGTGGCGCGGTCCACCGCGACTTGAAGCCCGGCAATGTCATGGTGACGCGCGACGGTCGGGTCAAGGTGCTGGATTTCGGCCTCGCGAAGCTCGCGGCGCCAGAGCATCCGCTCGAACTGACTCAGGCCATGACCGTGGCCTCGCCCCTTTCTGATGTGGGGCAGGTCGTGGGGACGGTGCCCTACATGGCGCCCGAACAAGTGCGCGGCGAGACTGTGGACGCGCGCACGGACCTGTTCGCGTTCGGAGTCATCCTGTACGAACTCCTGACCGGCCGGCGGCCCTTTGCGGGTGCGACCTCTGCCGATGTGAGTTCAGCGATCCTGCGCGATACGCCAGCGTCGCTGCAGAGTCTGAGACCGGAACTGCCGCCCGATATGACGCGGATCGTCGGGCGATGCCTCGAGAAGGATCCCGAGCGGCGGGTCCAGACGGCGAAAGATGTGCGGAACGAACTCGAGTTGGTGCGACGCGCCATGGATTCCGAAGCTTCATTCGCCGCGCACACCATTCACGCCGCGATCGCCGCTCCCGAGGACGCCCGTCCTTCGGTTGCCGTGCTGCCCTTCGTGAATCGGAGTCGTGATCCGGAGGATGAATACTTCTCTGACGGGCTGGCAGATGAGTTGGTGGGCGTGCTCGCCAAGATCCGTGGCTTGCGAGTGGCTTCGCGCTCCTCGTCGTTCCAATTCCGTGGACAGGGCGAGAATCAGGCGGTGATCGGCCAGAAGCTGAATGTCGCCACCTTGCTCGAGGGCAGCGTCCGTAAGTCAGGCAATCGTGTGCGCATCACGGTGGAGCTGGTGAAGGTTTCCGACGGCTTCCATCTGTGGTCCGAGACCTACGACCGCACACTCGAGGATATCTTCGCGGTGCAGGACGACATTGCGCAGTCCGTCGTCAAGGAACTGCGCGCGGCATTGCTTGGCGAAGCGCCGGATTCCAAGGCAAGTGGGGAACTTCGCGTCGAGGTGGCTCAGGCTGCAAAGGGCCGAGGTCACGACGCCGAAGCGCATCGGCTCTTCCTGCAGGGGCGCTTCCTGGTGAATCGCTTGTCCGAAGTCGATGTCGCGCGTGGGATCGATCAGCTTCACTCCGCGCTGAAGCTCGAACCCACGCATGCCCTGGCGTGGGCATGTCTCTCGTGGGCGGAATCGTATCGGGCCATTGTCGGGCATGTTCCCCTCGACTCTGCCATCGCCCGGGCGCGTGAAGCGGCCGCCAAGGCGCTGGCGCTCGAGCCGGGGTTGCCCGAGGGGCACTTGGCGCTCGGGGCCATCCGCCACTGGTACGACTTCGACTGGCAAGGCGCCGACGCGGCGTATCAGCGTGCGCTCGAATCCGCCCCCGGTAATGCCGAGGTGTTGCGGGCCGTGGGGCAGTTGGCATTCAACGTCGGTCGCCCTGAAGAAGCGATCACCCACTGCTTGCGCGCGGTCGAACTGGACCCCTTGAGTGTTGCCAGTTACGCCGCGCTGGGTCGGGCCTATCGCGGGACGGGGAGGTTGGCCGAAGCAGAGGCCGCGTTCCGCACTGGACTCGAGATCTCGCCGCACGCCACCGCGGTAAGCGCTCTGGTTGGGCTCGCCATCGACGCCCAGGGGCGGCCCGAGGACGCGCTCGTCTTCATCCTGGCGGAGAAGGCCGATTGGGCTCGGCAGTACGGCCTCGCGATTGTTTACCACAAGCTCGGTCGTCACGCGGAATCGGACGATATGTTGCGTCAGCTGACCGAGCATAATGCGGGGACCTCGGCCTATCAGATCGCCGAAGCGCACGGCGTGCGCGGCGAGGTCGACCAGTCCTTCGCATGGCTCGAGCGCTCCTATGCGCAGCACGACTCAGGGATCGCCCTCGCCAACGTGTCTCCCCACCTGCGCTTGTTGCACTCCGACCCTCGCTGGGGAGTCTTCATGCGCAAGCTGGGATCCGCGGACTGATATGGCGCTGGTCTCCGGTACACGCCTCGGGCCATACGAAATCGTCGCGCCGCTTGGCGCCGGCGGAATGGGCGAAGTCTACCGAGCACGGGATAGCCGATTGGGGCGCGATGTCGCGGTCAAAGCTCTGCCGGAGGGTTTTGCGCGCGAACCGGAACGACTGGCGCGCTTCGAGCGCGAGGCGAAACTGCTCGCGAGCTTGAGCCACGAGAATATCGCAGGTATCCACGGACTCGAAGAGGTAGGGGATCAACGCTACTTGATCCTCGAGTTCGTGGATGGAGAGACGTTGGCGGAACGATTGCGCCGTGGGCCCATGCCACTCGATGAAGTGCTCGAGGTGGGGCGTCACATTGCCATGGCGCTCGAGACCGCACACGAGGCGGGCATCGTCCATCGCGATCTGAAACCAGCCAACATCATGCTCACGGGCTCCGGGGCCGTGAAGGTCTTGGACTTCGGTCTCGCCAAAGGCGGTGCGTCCTTGGGACCCTCGTCCGACGTGAGTCTCTCGGCGTCGCCGACCATGACCTATGCGGCCACAGCGGCAGGGATGATCCTGGGCACCGCTGCCTACATGAGCCCCGAACAGGCGCGCGGCAAGCCTGTGGACCGACGCACCGACATCTGGTCGTTCGGGTGTGTGATGTATGAATGTCTCACCGCGAAGCCGATCTTCTCGGGCGAAACGGTTTCGGATCTTGTCGCGCAGATCCTGCAGAGCGAACCGGATTGGAGCGCGCTGCCGGCGACGACGCCCGCCTCGCTCAGTCGCTTGCTCGAGCGCTGTCTGCGAAAGGACCCGCGCGAACGCCTGCGCGATATCGGTGACGCTCGCATCGAGTTGAGCGAGATCCGCGGGAGCGCTCCGGATGCGGCAGCGCGTGCGCGGCGGCGTATGTCCTGGATGCCCACCGTGCTGGCGGGGGTGGCAATCGGCGCCGCACTCGCCGCGCTCGCGTGGTTCGCCGTTCAGCGTTCGACGCGCCCACCGGTGGCTCACGAGGCGAGCGTCATGCTGTCGGCGGGACAACGCATCTCCCAGAATGGCTCCAATGCTTTTGTCGCGATGAGCCGGGACGGCCGCGCGGTTGCCTATGTGGCGCGCTCTGCAGCGGGATCCCAGATCCATGTGCGCCGCCTCGACCGCCGCGAGGATCTCGCCATCGCGGGTACCCAGGATGCGCGCAATATCTTCTTCTCGCCGGATGGGGAATGGGTCGCGTTCTTCGACACCCGGAATCTGATGAAGGTCTCCGTGCATGGCGGGGCACCGGTGCCGATCGCGCTGGCCACGCAGGATCGCGGTGGCGTGTGGCTCGACGACGGCAGCATCGTCTACACGCCCGATGCAACCCGGTCGCTTTACCGGGTCCCCAGCGGGGGTGGGCCAGCGGTCGAAGTCACCCAGCTTGATTCGGTGAAACAGGAACGCACGCACCGGTGGCCGGATGCGTTGGATGGCGGACCCTGGGTGGTCTTCACCGTGGGTGTGTTGAACAGCCCGGGGGATTATGACGGCGCCGATATCGGGGCGGTTTCGGTCAAGACGGGCGAACGCAGGATGCTGATCCGTGGTGCACGCCGTGCGTTATGGGCCGGCCCGGACCATCTCGTGTTCGACCGTAAGGGCACCCTGTTCGCGGTGCAGCTCGATCCACGCGACCCGCGCGTGACCACGGAGCCGGTTCCGGTGTTGGAAGGCGTGGATGGCGAGGGTTCCTCCGGGGCGTCATTCGTGGGTATCGCGCGTGACGGCACGGTGGCATGGGTCCCGTCGAACGAGATCAACACCAAGCGTCAGATCGGGTGGTTCGACCGGGCAGGTCGCTGGACGCCGACTCCGGTGCCGCCCGGCGAGTATCGATCCGCCATGGTCTCCCCGGACGGAGCGCGAGCGCTGCTCATCGTGGGGTCCGGGGGCGGATCGGGCGACGTCTGGTTGGCGGACCTCGCCGACGGTGCCCTGCGACGCCTGACTTATTCGAACACCGTGAACAGTGTCGCCTGGTTCCCCGACGGAAGCGCAATCGCGCACTCCGTCGTGGATTCCACTGGCATTGTTCATCTGGCCACCCAGCGCATCAACGGCGAAGGCGGAATGCGGTTCGTCCAACTTCTGCCTCCCTCCGGCGTCGTGACGAGTATCACCGCCGATGGCTCCGAAGCGCTCTATTCAGAGTGGGGATCCCCAAGTGGACGCATGCATATCGCCTCGCTCGGGCCCCTCGCGGCGAGTATGCAACTTCCCTCGGATGCCAATCAGCAATCGTATGAGCTGGCCGGCACCCTCTCGCCGGAAGGGCAATGGCTCGCCTATGTCTCCAATCGGACCGGACGCGACGAAGTCTTCCTGCGCCGGCGGAACCAAGCGAGCGGGTTGTGGCAGGTGAGCACACGTGGCGGAACGGGCGTGCGTTGGGGGCGCGCGGGCGCCGAACTGTTCTTCATCGAGGAGGAGATGCTCAAGTCCGTGAAGGTGACGGTGAAGGGCGACGAGCTTGTCCTGGGACAGCCGATCACGCTGTTCGAGGTTCCCTCATGCCCGAGCGAACCTGCATTTCGGGACTATTCGTACGACCCTCGCACCGACCGGTTCCTGTTCACGAGGCCGCCCGCCGGCACCGATGAACGGCGCGAGATCGCGCTCTCCATCGGCTGGGGCGCCCGCATCGCGGCCTTGATTCGCGCCCGGAAGGAGAAGCGATGACCTTGGCTCCGGGCGTTCGCCTCGGCCCCTACGAGATCGTCGGCCACCTGGGCGCCGGCGGCATGGGTGAAGTCTATCGCGCGCGAGATACGCGGCTCGGTCGTGATGTCGCGGTGAAGGTGTTGCCCGAAGGATTCGAGCGCGATCCCGAGCGCGTCACGCGCTTCGAGCGCGAGGCCAAGCTCTTGGCCTCGATGAATCACCCGAACATCGCCATGCTCTATGGCGTCGAGCAGCACGGCGACATGCTGTGCCTGGCGCTCGAGTTGATCGAGGGGGAATCGTTGGCCGAACGCCTGAAGCGCGGACCGCTGGCGCTGGACGAGGCGTTCGATGTCGCGGCGCAAGTGGCGACGGCGCTCGAAGCGGGGCACGAAGCCGGCGTGGTCCACCGCGACTTGAAGCCGGGCAATGTCATGCTGCGCCCCGACGGCGTCGCGAAGGTGCTCGACGTCGGGTTGGCGCGCGGTCAGGGATCCGCCGGTGGCCCGCATTCCGATATGACGCAATCCCCGACCATGACCAGTCCCGCCACCATGCCCGGCGTCATCCTCGGCACCGCCGCATACATGAGTCCCGAACAGGCCAAGGGCAGGCGGGCGGACAGGCGCGCGGATCTCTGGGCGTGGGGCTGTCTATTGTACGAATTGATCACCGGAGATCGCGCGTTCCCGGGCGAGGATGTCTCCGAGACCATGGCTGCGATCCTCAAGAGTGAACCCGATTGGACCGCGCTGCCGGCGGGTGTGTCTCCGCGCCTGCGGGAGTTGCTTGAGCGCTGCCTGCGCAAGGATCCGCGCGAGAGGCTGCGTGACGCCGGCGACGCACGCCTGTTGTTGGCCGAGGCGCGTGCGCATGTCGAGGCAATAGTGCCCGTGACGCGGACGCGGGGCGCTCGGACGTGGCTCTGGGCAGTGGCGCTCGCAATCGTGGCGGCATCCCTCGGCCTGATCGCATTGTTGCGCCCCAGTGACCCATCGTTCGGCCCCGCCGCCCTGACGTTGCTCGCGCCAGATGGCGTTCGGTTGGGTGGGGACTGCTACGACATCGCGGTCTCGCCTGATGGCCACTCGGTGGTGTTCGTCGCCAAGGATACGACTGGGAACGAGAGCCTTTGGTTGCGCCCGCTCCGGCGTGACGATGCTCGGCCGCTGCCCGGAACGCGCGCGGGCTCGCAGCCATTCTGGTCACCCGACAGTAGGCGCATCGGCTTTTTCGCCGAGGGCAAACTCAAGACCCTGTTGCTTGCGACGGGCTCCGTCGAAGTACTGTGCGATGCACCGCAGCCACGCGGCGGGGCTTGGGGACGCGGGAGCATTGTTTTGCAACCGCGGTCGATGGGCCCTCTCATGCGCATCCCAGAACGCGGCGGGGTGCTGATCGCGACCACAGTTCTGGATACGCTGGGGAAGGACAGGGGACATCGCTTCCCGTGCTTCCTGCCGGATGGACAGCACTTCATCTATTCCATCCTGGGCGGAAGACGAATGCAGGGCGATACCGATTCCTTCATCCTCGCGGTGGGCTCGTTGGACGGAGCGCGGGGAAGAGATGTGACCGGTGCCGCCGGCGGAGCCGTCTTCGCCGCACCGGGGTATCTGTTGTTCGTCAGTGGCGACGCCCTGCGCGCCCAGCGGTTCGATCCGCGTTCGTACAAGTTGTCCGGACCTGCGCTCGCGATCCCCGGTCTCAAGGCTTTATCGCCGGACGCTGCTGGCGCGCCCGCGGTCACCGCCTCGGCCACGGGCGTGGTCGTACAGTGGGCTTTGGAGGACAGGGCTCGCCAGTCGGAATGGCTGGACCGCCAAGGTCATTCACTCGGAGTAGTGCCGGCCCCTGAGGGGATTTACAGGGGCGGACAGATCTCGCCGGATGGAAAGCGTGTTGCCTTCGAGTTCGGATTGGATTCCAATGCCTCACCGATGATCTGGTTGCTCGAGCTCGCGCGCGGGACCATGCAGCGGATGACTTATGATGGCATGAACTCCAGCCCCGTTTGGTCGCCGGACGGGCGCGTGATCGCATTCACCCGCACCACCAGCGGGGGGCCGGGATCGCTCTGGACGATGCGGGCCGATTCACCCGGGTCCCAGCAGGCGGCCACTCCGATCCCGTTCGGATTCAATACTTTGTTGCAGTACACGCCCGACGGAACGGCGATTGTTTACCGCACTCAGGGACTGGACACCCAGCAGGACCTGATGATGGTGACCCTCGGGGACTCGACACCCGTGCGAGCGCTGTTGCAGACCCGCTTCAACGAACTCCAAGGTTCGGTTTCGCCCGATGGGCACTGGCTCGCATATCTGTCCGATGAATCCGGGCGGCTCGAGGTGTACGCGCGAAACTTCCCCGACTTGGGCGGGCAGTTGCGTGTGTCCACCGACGGTGCCTATGCCCACCCCACCTCGCAGAACTTACTGGGCCGGCCGGCCTGGAAGCGCGACATGAGGGAGTTGCTGTTCATCGCCGCGGACGGCAGAACGGTCATGGCGGCTGCAGTGGATCCCGGCGATCCACCTGTGTTTGGCAAGCCGCGCGCGTTGTTCCGCCTTCCTGCCTCAGTCGTCGACCTGTACCCGACGCGCGATCTCGACCGTTTCCTGGTCGAGAAGGTGCCTGAGGAGGAAGGTCGCTCGGAGGCCACGGCGCTGATCAACTGGTGGGGATTATTGGAGAGCACGAAATGACACTGATTCCCGGGATGCGTCTCGGCCCTTACGAGATCGTCGCGCCCCTGGGCGCAGGCGGCATGGGCGAGGTATATCGCGCCAGGGACACGCGCCTGGGCCGCGAGGTCGCCATCAAGGTGCTGCCG
>JBDSKE010000274.1:0-6227 GCA_039917105.1 Candidatus Eiseniibacteriota bacterium
GCTTCGGGGTCTTCGTCATGAGCAGCACGCTAACAAAGCCCCAGAATCATCGTCAAACCCCACGGCCCCGCCAAGGTCGAGCCTCTGGGCCCGATCGAAGCCGGATTTTTTTTGTGCCTGACCCGCACCTCGCGTAGGCTCACACTCTCGTGAACCCGCTTTCTCACCGGCACCTGGCCCGATATCGCCTTGGCGATGATGTGCACCATGGCTTGCGCGCACCCGAGGGTTGGATGCGACTGAGCGCAGCCCCATGGCACGGGGGTGGCCCGTGCGGTCCCATCGACCCCCCCGACGCCGTGCACCTGTTGGCGCCGTGCGCGCCCACCAAGTTCGTCTGCATCGGGCTCAATTACCTCGAGCACGTGCAGGAGAGCCTCACCTTCACGGGTAAGGCCAAGGAGCCGCCGACCGAACCCCTGTTCTTCCTCAAACCGCCCAGCGCCGCGCTCGGACCCGGCGGGGCCATCGTGTATCCCGCCGGAGTCACCCGACTCGATCCCGAGGGCGAGGTTGCAATCGTGATCGGACGGCGTGCGCACCGGGTTCCGGAATCGGAGGCGCTCGACCATGTAGCGGGAGTGACTGCTTTCAATGACGTCTCGGCGCGCAATCATCAGCAGACGGACGGACAGTGGACCCGGGCAAAGGGATTCGACACATTCGCGCCATTCGGACCCGTCATCGCGCTCGGACTCTCGCCCTTGGACCTGGAGTTCAGCCTGCGCGTCAACGGTCAAATCCGCCAACAAGCACGCTCGTCCCAGATGCACTTCGGCATCGCCCGCCTGATTGCACACGTCTCGCGCGTGATGACCCTGGAGCCCGGCGATGTGATTGCCACCGGTACGCCGGGGGGAATCGCACCCATCGTTCCCGGCGATCGCCTCGAGGTCGAGGTCGAGGGAGTCGGGGTCCTCGTGAACACCGTCGAGGCGGAGCACCCGTGAGCCAACGCGCTCTGCTGGTGCGGAATGCGCGTATATGGTCGGGCGGGGGATTGCTCGAGGCCGACAGCGTCCTGCTCGCACACAGCCGTATCGTGGCGGTGGGATGCGCCCTCGAGTCCCACCCAGAGGCGCGGGAGGCGCGGGTCCTGGAGGCATGCGGCGCGACGGTGACACCGGGCCTGTGCGATGCGCACCTGCATTTCGTGCCCTGGGCCTTGTCGCGTCGGCAGCCCGACCTGCGCGGAGCGCTCACGCGTTCCGAGGCACTGGCGCGGGTCCGCGAGGGGCTGGCCTCGGATCGCGGAAGTGCGCCGCTCGTGGGACGGGGTTGGGACGAATCGAGTTGGGATGTGCCGCCCGACCGTGCGAGCCTCGACGCGTTGGCACCGGATCGGCCGGTGATCCTCCATCGACACGACTTCCATTCGCTCTGGGTCAACTCGGCAGCGCTCGCCGCGGCTGGCGTGTCGCGCGAGAGTGCGGATCCCGAAGGTGGGCGCTTCGATCGCACGCCGTCGGGCGAACCAACTGGCCTGATCCGGGAACAAGCTGTGCGTGCGTTCGACGCGCTCGAGTTGGCGGCTGGACCGGTCGTCGACGATGCGCTGCTTGACGATGCTGCGGGGGCTCTGCATGCCGCAGGTATCACCATGGTGCACGACTACCAGCGCGACGCCGTGGACCTGCGGCGAATGCAGGCCCTGTCACGCCGTCGGCGCCTACGGGTGCTCCAGATGTTCGGGCCGGAGTCGTGCGATGGACTACTCGCTGCCGGGCTCACGAGCGGCACCGGGGATGCCTGGTTCCGGATCGGGTCACTCAAGCTGTTCGCCGATGGTACTCTCGGCTCCCGCACGGCCGCGATGCTCGAACCCTACGAAGATGCGGGCGGGCTCGGTATGGCCATGTATGCGCCAGCGGAATTGCGCGAAATCGTCCGGCGCGCTGTATCGGCAGGCATCAGTGTGAGCATACATGCGATCGGGGACCGAGCCGTGCGTGAGGCATTGGATGCGTTCGAGGCGTGCGGTCGGGCCTTGCTCGAAGCATTGCCGCTTCCGCCTCGCATCGAGCACGTCCAACTTCTGCACCCGCAGGACCTGCCGCGCTTCGCCCTGCTCGGGGTCGCGGCCAGCATGCAACCCCAACATTGCGTGACCGATGCCGAGTCAGCACGAGTGGCATGGGGGCGG
Source organism: Candidatus Eiseniibacteriota bacterium (assembly GCA_039917105.1). GTDB lineage: Bacteria > Eisenbacteria > RBG-16-71-46 > RBG-16-71-46 > RBG-16-71-46 > CAIXRL01. The sequence goes on from JBDSKE010000274.1 coordinate 2,144, forward strand.
CGCTGCGCTTGGAGCTACCCATGGCGGTCGCTGCTCGCCAGTGGCGCCACATTGGCTTTCGGGTCTGATGCGCCCGTCGAGCCCGCCTCGCCAAGCCTGGGCCTTCATGCCGCGTTGACCCGGAGGCGGGCCGATACTCTGCCACAGGGGGAATTCGAGCCCCAGGAGTGCCTCACGCTCGACCAGGCGCTTGCCGCCTACACCATCGGCGCATCGCGATTGGCCGCCATGGAACGGCGTCTGGGGGTGCTGCGAGTGGGGGCGCAGGGGGATCTGGTGGTCTGGGATCGGGACCTGCATGCGGCGCCGGCGGGGGATCTGCCGACCCTCCGGCCGGCCTGGACTGTGCTCGGAGGCGAAATCGTGTATGAATCACCTGACTTGGGCCGTATTTTCGGTTCAGGAGTCCGAGGGAGACACGAGGCATGAGCCTGGACTATAAGCACGAGCCTGACGCCGGCCTGGTGATCAATGCACAGGCGGGCGACACACGCGCGTTCGACGAGCTGGTGCTGCGTTACCAGGACCGTGCTTACCGGCTGTGCTTCAAGATCCTTCGGAACGAGGACGACGCGTCCGAGGCGCTTCAGGATACATTCCTGTCGGCCTTCAAGGGCCTCAAGAACTTCAAGGCCGAGTCCACGTTCAGCACCTGGTTGTATCGGATCGCGACCAACGCCAGCCTCATGAAATATCGCAAGCGGCGAGAAGGTCACGTGTCCTATGAACAGTCGCAGAGCGCAAGTGAGGATGCCGAGCCGATGGCTATCGCCGACTGGTCGGCGCAGCCGCTCGAGGACCTCCTGGACGCAGAGACTCGCGATCTCTTGTCGGCCGAGGTCGACCTGCTGCCCGAGAACGAGCGCACGGTGTTCGTCCTTCGCGACATCATGGAACAGTCCAACGCAGATGTCGCAGAAGAACTGGGACTCAGCGTGGCGGCGGTCAAGTCGCGGCTGCACCGGGCGCGCGTGCACTTGCGCGACCGCATGAATCGCTACTTCAGTGAGCGGAACGCCAAACGCGGCGGGCGCGCCTGATTCAGTGCCCGCGGAGCCACACGAGGATGACCAACGCCAGGACGGCGCGGTACGCGAAGAAGAACCCGAAGCCGACCCGCTTGAGCATGGCCATCAGCACGCGGATCGCAAGGATCCCGAACACGGCGGCGCTCACCACGCCGATCGCCAGGACCTTGAGGTCGAGGTCGGCGGGAAGGTCCTTCCCCTTGAGCAATAGCGCGCCGAACGTGATGGGCGTGGCCAGCAGGAACGAGAACCGTGCCGCCGAGATTCGCGACAGCCCCGAGGCGCGGCCGGCCGTCATCGTGATGCCGGAGCGCGAAACGCCGGGTACGAGCGCAAGGCACTGTGCGAATCCCATCGCCAACGCCGCCGGGAGCCCCGGGTTGGAAACCTCGCGACCTTTGGGAAGGAATCGATCCGCCGCCCACAGCAGTCCGCCGAACACGAAGAGCATGATTGCTTGCAGCGGCATGGAACGCAGTTTGTCCTCGGCGATGTCGCCGAGCAACTTGCCCACGATCGCGGCGGGAATGCTGGCGAGCACCAGCTGCAGCCAGACCGAGCGCGTGTCGCGTCGCACGGCGGCGTCGCGTGCGAAGAAGTCACGAAAGAGCCCGATCCAATCGTTGCGGAACGCGATCACCAATGCCAGGAGCGTGCCACCGTGCAGGGCAACATCAAACGCCAGACCCGCATACGGCCAACCGAGCAGATGTGGCACCACGTACAGGTGGGCGCTGCTGGAGACCGGGAAGAGTTCGGTGAGGCCCTGGATGGCACCGAGGACGAATGCCTGCAACGGTGTGAGCAGTCCTGCCGCATCGGGAGTGGTCATGAGCATAGGCGGGCACGCTAACACGCGATGGGTGCCCCGGCCACCAGCGCCGGACACTGCGGGCCGAGGTCCAAGTGACTGAGTCACTGGAGCGCCCCGGGACCGGGCGGAGTGAGACGAACGCGGTGGCGCGAAATGCCGGGACGGTGGGCATCGCCACGATGCTCTCGCGTGTCCTGGGCTTGTTGCGCGATCAGACCATGGCGGTGTTGTTCGGCGCTGGGTTCGCAACCGACGCATTCAATGTGGCATTCCGAATCCCGAATCTGCTCCGCGACCTGTTCGCAGAGGGGGCCATGTCCAGCGCATTCGTGCCGACTTTCACGGCGGTGCGCAGGGAACAGGGTGAGGCTGCGGCCTGGGCGCTGGGGCGACAGCTCATGATGACGTTGCTCGCGATGCTTCTGGGCCTGTGCGTGCTCGGCTGGTTGTTCACGCCGCAATTGGTCACGCTGTTCGCAGGCGGATTCGCCCATGTCCCAGGCAAGCTCGAACTCACCATTTCGCTCACGCGGATCATGCTGCCGTTCCTGCCGATCGTGGCATTGGCGGCTGCGGCCATGGGCATGCTGAACGCCCGCAACGTGTTCTTCATGCCGGCCCTTGCACCGGCGCTGTTGAATGTGGGCATGATCGCATTCGGGCTGGCCCTGATTCCTGCGACGCGCGCGTTCGGACAACCGGCGATCCTCGCGATGGCGTTGGGCGTCGTGTTGGGCGGGGTGTTGCAGTTCGCATGCCAATTGCCTGCGCTCGCGAAACTCGGGTTCCGCTTCCGGTTCGAGCGGCCACGGGCCGACACCGGGGTCCGGCGCGTGGCCGCTCTGATGGTGCCGGCCACCATCGGACTTGCGGCGACGCAGGTGAATATCCTGGTCAGTACCGTGATCGCCGCATCGTTGCAGCAGGGCAGCGTCTCATGGCTGTACTACGCTTTTCGGCTCATGCAGTTGCCAATCGGTGTGTTCGGGGTGGCGCTGGCCACGGTCAGCCTGCCCGCGCTGTCGCGGGCTGCCGTCGACCGCGACATGGGTGCCCTCAAGCGCACGCTTTCGGGGGCGGTCCGGCTGGTGTTCGTGCTCACCGTGCCCTCGGCCCTGTTCCTTGCGGTCACCGCTCGTCCGGTCATTGCACTGTTGTTCGAGCATGGCCGCTTCCATGCGGCTGACACGCTGCACACCGCGGACGCGCTGGTCATGTACTGCGTCGGGCTCCCGGCCTTTGCAGCGGTGGGTATCTTCACGCGCACCTTCTACGCGCTCGGGGAGACGCGCGTGCCTGTCCAGGCCAGCTTCGTGTCAGTGGGGCTGAACATTGCACTCAATTTATTGTTCATCGGTCCGCTCGCCTCGCTCGGGCTCGGGCATGCAGGTCTGGCGCTGGCGACCTCGATCACGAGCGTCGTCAATCTGTTGCAACTCGCGTTCTACCTGCATCGCCGGGTCGGCGATTTCGAGCAGCGCCGCATCCTCGCCACGCTGGTGCGGGTGGCGCTTGCCTCGACCGCGGTCGTGGCCATGCTGGCCTGGGGCCTTGCGCAACTCGGCGAGCGTTGGCACCAAGGCGCGCTCTCGGCCGGCCTCACCGTTGCGGGCGCTGCGATCGTCGGGTTGGCGCTTGCAGCCATCACCTTCCGCGTGGCGCGCGTCGAGGAGTTGGGGGTGCTGGACGATCTGGCGAAGGGGTTGGCGCGCCGATTCCGTCGCTGAGGCGGCCCCTCACAGCACCCGCGCGAACAGCGGCGCCGCGCTGTGGGTGCTCATCCGCGGCCCTTGGGTGGGTGGGACGCCCACAGGGTCGGGAACACGGCGAACGCGCGCAGGCGACCCGAGCGCCAGAACACCGACACGAGCTCGAGCGCGAGCCAGAGTCCATAGACCCAACACATTTCCTCGCGCAGGTTCGGCAGGAAGAACTGGGCGATCCACAGCACCAACAGGCCCAGTGCTTCGTACGCTTGGAAGGTGAAGTTCGATAACAGCACCACTCCGAGGGCTCCCTGCAGAACGGTGAGCAGCACCTCGGTGCGATGAGCCTCGATGGGAATCGCAGCGGGATGGCCGAGGGAGAACGAGTAGACGATGGGGATCATCGCCGCGAGCACGGTCCATTGGTTGATGTTGCTGGACGCCATGTTCATCAGCGCCATGCCCGCCTTGCCACGGCTGCGTGCCCAGTAGGATGTGGTGACGAACTCGGGGAACTCGGAAAGAAAGGGGGCCAC
>JBDSKE010000275.1:0-18072 GCA_039917105.1 Candidatus Eiseniibacteriota bacterium
TCCAGCCCCATCGAGAGCGATCGTTCTGGGTCGATCAACGCACGGCCACGGATCGCGGTCGCGTCATTGCCGTAGTTGGCATCGTCCAAGTAGATGCGGATGCTCTGATCGGGAATCTCGTAGACGCTGCCGTAGTTCGGATCGTAGAGCAGGAAGTACTGCCCCTTGATGTAATCGAAGTCCGAGATGCGGATCTTCTGGCTGGACGCCCCACCCGAATACGACGAGCGTTCCGAGCGGCCCTCCTGCTTGCTCGCCAACGCGGTCAGGTCGAGCGCTCCATAGCGGGCTGCGACCTTAACGCCGAACAGACCCTCGTTCTTGCCCGAGTAGGACACGTACTGGGTCCCGGGCAGCGATAGGCTCGTGTTCCCAAGGTCCAGCGCCTGGATCAGGTCGTCCTCATCGCCTCGGTAGTTGATGGCGATGCGATTCGCGAGCGGTATCTGGTTGGCCGAGTTCTGCAGCAGGTTGACCTTGATGCGGTCCGAGAGTTGCCCCTCGAGGCGGATGTCGAGATCCTGCTGCATATCGAGCGAGGGGAACAGGCTCTTGCGCTGCCCCAGCAGGCCCGTCTGCTGGTTGGTCCAGTTGCTGGTGCCGGAGAGGCGGATGCTCTCGGATCCCGAGACATTGAGTGCCGGCCCCCCCGGCCCCAGGATGCTCTGGATACGCTGGGGCAACTGCACCGGGATCGGCAATGACAGCCCCTGTCGTTGCGCCGCCGAGTTGCTGCCGAGCGAGTTGAGATTCGCGCGCGAGCGCTCGGCCCAGCGCTCGCGGAACTGCCGCGCCATGGCCTCGTGACTGTAGGTGGCCAGCGGGAGGCGGTGCCCCTCTCCCAACCGGACCTCCCCCACCTCGACGCCCCAGATGTACTCGCCGCTCTTGGGGTCGAGCCCCACCCGAAGCTTGCGCGGGTCGAGCGAGGGGGAAAGCTGGACCGGAGTTCCCGCGGGGGCCAGCGGCGGCAGGCCAGCCCGGACGAACAGGTTCTCGAGCGCCAGCTTCGATGCCGTCTTCCAAGGCGGGGGCAGACTATCCGCCGCGGTGCGCACGACCTTGACACGGTGAGACCCACGCAGCCCAGGGAGGGCGTTGAGGCCCGGGATCCCGGAAAGCGCCATCAGGACCGCGAGCGTGGGTACCGTCAGGGTAGTGATCATGCGTATGGAGCGCGCCTCCGGGGAGCGGTGCGCGGGCATCGACCGTAACAGCCGGTCCGGGGGGGGTCAAAGACTGGACTGGTCGACTGTGCCCCGATCATGGCCATGGAGTAGGCTGCGCTGCCGTGCGCATCCTCCCTTGGTACATCTTGCGACAGCATCTGGTTCCCTTCCTGCTCGGATTCGGGGTCGTTACCTTCATCCTCGAGATGGATGTGGTCTTCGATTACCTCGACCTGATCATCAACCGAGGGGTCCCGGTCCTGGCGGTTCTGCAGTTGTTCGGCCTGTCGCTCGGGTTCGTCCTGGCGCTTTCGGTGCCATGCGCCGTGCTCGTGGCCGAGTTGATGACCTTTGGCCGGCTCTCGCAGGACAATGAGATCACCGCCTTGCGCGCCAGCGGCGTGCACATGTTCCGCGTCATCCTCCCCTCGCTGCTTGTCTCGGTGCTCCTCGCCGTGGGCCTCACGCTCTTCAATAACCACGTCTACCCCGACATGAATCACTCGTTTGCGAGCCTGCTCATCGATATCGGCCGAATGCGGCCCACGGTGAAGCTTCAGGAAGGGGTGTTCATCAATGACTTCCCGGGCTACAACATGCTCGTGCAGTCGGTGAACGGCGTCACGAACGAGTTGAAGGGCGTGACCATATACCAACTCAACACCGGTGCCCCGCCCACCACCATCCTCGCCAAAAGTGGTTTCCTGACCTACACGCCCGATGGCCGGACAGCTGTGCTCGAATTGAAGGATGGCGAGATCCACGAGATCCCTCCGGAAGTCGGCGGTCCGCGGCGCTACCATCGACTCGTGTTCCAGAAGCACATTCTTTACATGCGTGACGCGGGAGGCGTGCTCGAGCGCACCGTGCACTCCGCCCGCGGCGATCGGGAGAAGAGCGCCAAAGTTCTGGCCGTCGAGATCGAGCAAGTCGAGCAGCAGTACAATCGTTCGCTCGAGCAGCGCATCCACCGGTTCCGCGACGCCGGGGTCAAGGGCCCTGCGATCCGCTTCCTCGCACCCGAGCGATCGCCTCTTATGGACCGAATGAGGGCGATGCTGGCGAAAGCCGCTCGGCGGCCCGACCCCGCCGATGCCGTGATCGACCAGGCGCCTCAATTGCGACTCGACCTGGACCTGTGGCGCATGGAACGGCAATCGTTGCGCAAGCGTATCGCGGAACTGTCGGTCGAGTACCACAAGAAGTTCGCGCTTCCCGTGGCGTGCGTGGTGTTCGTCCTGTTGGGCGCCCCGATCGGGATGCGAGTCAAGCGAGGCGGACCAGCGGTTGCATTCATGTCGATCGGCTTCTTCCTCTTCTACTACATCTGCCTGATCGCCGGCGGCGAGTTGGCGAATCGACTCATCTTGCCACCGTGGCTCGCCATCTGGCTCGCGAACATCGTGTTGGGTGTGCTGGGAATCGACCAGACTGCGCGGGCATGCGATGTGCCGCTGCCCTGGCACCGCCGCCGCGCCTACGCGCGCACACCGGCGACCAAGGCAACGGCGGCTCCGCCCGACCGAGCCGGGGCGGCATGAGGATCCTGGACCGTTATCTGCTGCGCGAGTTCACGGGATACCTCGCGCTCGGACTCTCGGGGTTCATGGCCATTTTCATCGTGGTCGATCTCATCGAGAAAATCGATGTGTTCCTTGACCACAAGGCGCCGTTCGCGTTGGTGCTGCAGTACTATGTGAATCTCTCCCCCGACGTGATCGTCAAGGTCATGCCCGTCGCACTGCTGCTGGCCACGTTCCTGTCGCTGGGTCAGCTCAACAAGTTCGGCGAACTCACTGCCATGCGTGCCTGCGGATTGTCGCTCGTCCGCATCTTGGCTCCTGTGCTGGGCGTGGCCGTTGCCGCCGTCTTTGCTTCGTTGCTGCTCAACGAGTTCGTGGCCCCACCGGCGAACGAGGCGCGCGACCAGATCTACAACGAACGCATCCAGAAAATCACGCGCGTGGGATTGTCGGAGCGTGCCGACGTCACCTACCTGGGCCAGGGTGGCCGCATCTGGTACATGCGGCTCTACATCGTGCCGGAGCGGCGTATGCACGAGGTTTCGCTCCAGGAGTTCCAAGCCGGCCAACTCACGCGGCGAATCGACGCGAGTGAGGCGGCGTGGGATGGCAAGCGCTGGGTGTTCGTCTCGGGCTTCACTCGGACATTCAGTCATGGCACCGAGAAGGCCGAACCGTTCCAGCGCCTGGCCGTGAATGGCCTGGCCGAGGTGCCGTTGGACTTTGCCAAAGAGTCGCGAAAACCCGACCAGATGAATTATTTCGAGTTGCAGCGATACATTGAGCGACTGCGCACGAGCGGCGCGCGCGTGAACAACTACCTGGTGGACCTGCACCTGAAACTCGCGTTCCCGCTCATCTGCCTCGTCGTCGTGTTGATCGGCGGTGCCATGGCCACCGGCCTGCGCACGCAGAGCGCTGCCATGGGATTCGGACTGTCGGTTGCGATCTCGTTCCTTTACTACGGCTTCATGCGCGCGGGACAAGCATTGGGGCACAACGGGGCGTTCCCCCCCTACCTCGCGGCATGGCTCGCGGATGCCGTTTTCGGCATGGTCGGACTCGTGATGATGCTGCGAGCGCAGCGTCGCTGACTGCGCTTCACCAGGTCGGGCAGTGCGGCACCACATTCAGCATGGCGCAGTACGCCACGTCGCGTTGGAAGTCCGCACCCAGCATCGCCAACGCGCGCGCATGGGGTGAGTCCTCGACCGCAGTGCGCACGGCCTCGGCACCGTTGGGCGCAGCATCGATCGCCAGTGCCGTGTCCGCGCCCGTCGGCTCGAATCCACGCTCGACAAGCGCCTGGGCGATCCAGCCGGCGCATGCCAGGTCCTCGTGCGATATCTGGCCGCGGTCTCCCGCGCACGTGAGGCACACCTGTGCGGCATCCGCGCACGCCCGCACGACCGCCGAGGCATTGATGAACGCCCCCAACAGCCGCACCCGACAACCGGATTGCGACAGCATCGCGCGCGACCCGTTCGTCGAGGCGAATGCGAGTGTGCGACCGCTGACTCGATCGCGGGTGTATTCGAGCGGGGAGTTGCCCAGGTCGAAGCCGGGCACGATCGCGCCGTCGCGTTCGCCACACGCCAGCGAACCCGGGTTGCGTTTGCGGAACGCGAGCGCGGCAGCCGGGTCGGCGAAGGGCACCACCCCCACCGCCCCGTTGCAGAGCGCCCGTGTGAGTGTGCTGGTGGCTCTCAACACGTCGATCGCCACGCCCACGGTGTCGGAACCCGCCGGGTCGACCAAGCCCGCGAGCCCGGCCTGCACCCGGGCCGCCACGGGCACCACCTCGATCAAAACGCGCGGCATCAGACCTTGGCTGCGGGCTGATGCTCCTGGAGCAGCTCTTCGACGAACCGGGTGTCGAGATCGCCGGCGCGGAAGCGCGGATGGCGCAGCGCGAGCTTGTGGAATGGGATCGTGGTCTTGATGCCTTCCACCACCATTTCGTCGAGCGCGATCTCCATGCGGCGCAGGGCTTCGGCGCGATCCTTCCCATAAGCGATCAACTTGCCGATCATGGAGTCATAGTACGGCGGTATCGAGTAGCCCCCGTAGACATGGCTATCGACGCGCAGGCCCGGCCCGCCTGGCTTGTACCAGTAAGTCACCTGGCCGGGGCTGGGCCGGAATCCGTGCTCGAAATCCTCGGCATTGATCCGGCACTCGATCGCGTGGCCCTTCCAGATCACATCTTTCTGTGCAAAGGACATCTTCTCGCCCGCTGCCACGCGCAGTTGCTCCTTTACCAGATCGATGCCTGTGACCTCCTCGGTCACCGGGTGCTCCACTTGGATGCGTGTGTTCATCTCCATGAAGTAGAACGAACCATCCTGGTCGTAGAGGAACTCCATCGTGCCGGCATTGCGATAGCCGATCGAGGCGGCGCCCGAAGCCGCCAGCGCGCCCATCTTCTTGCGAGCGGCGGCGTCGAGGACCGAACTGGGCGCTTCCTCGATCAGCTTCTGGTGGTTGCGCTGCACCGAACACTCGCGCTCGCCCAGATGCACCACATTGCCCTGCCCATCGCCGAAAAGCTGGAACTCGATATGGCGTGGTTTGACGATGTACTTCTCGAGATAGACGGCGCTGTTCCCGAAGGCGGCGCCCGCCTCGGCCTGCGCGATTCCAAATCCCGCACGCAACTGGCGTTCATCCCATGCGATGCGCATACCGCGTCCGCCCCCGCCTGCGGATGCCTTGACGATGACGGGAAAGCCGATGTGCCGCGCCACTTCGACTGCTTCATCGACATCAGCCAACTCGCCGTCACTTCCGGGCACGAGGGGCAGGCCCGCGGCGCGCATGGTGCGTTTGGCTTCGGACTTGTCGCCCATGCGTCGGATCATCTCCGGGCTGGGACCGATGAACGTGTATCCGCACGACTCGCAGACCTCGACGAAGTGCGCGTTCTCAGACAAGAATCCATAGCCCGGGTGCACCGCATCGGCCCCGGTCACCTCGGCGGCCGCGATCAGTCGCGCGATGTGATTGTAGGACTGAGCCGGCTGGGGCGGACCGATGCACACCGATTCATCGGCCAGCCGCACATGCAGGCTGTCGCGGTCAGCTTCTGAGAACACCGCCACGGTGGCGATGTCGAGTTCTTTGCAGGCGCGGATCACGCGCAGCGCGATCTCGCCGCGATTGGCGATCAGGACTTTGCGGAACATGGGCGGCGGGGTGGCTTTCTGTTCCGCTCAGCTTCGTCTACTCGCGGGACATCCAGTCCTTCTTGGAACCGCCAGCGGCTTGTGAGCCCGATGTGCCCGCGGAGTCCGCTACGGGCTCCTTCGCGGGCGTCGCGGCATCGACGGCCTGCCATGTGCGGTCCGAAGTGGCGGAAATCCCCTTGAGCTTGAGGCTGAGCTCGTTGGGGTTATTGCAGTTCCGCAGCGCTTCCTCCTCGGTGATGATCCCCTCGCGCAACAGCGCGAGCACCGACTGGTCGAAGGTCTGCATGCCGTACTGGGTGACACCCTCGGCAATGAGGTTGTGGAGCAACGGGATCTTCTCGGGATCCAGGATGTACTCGCGCATCGTCGGCGTGCTCACCATGACTTCGACTGCGGGGACGCGCCCGGCGCCGTCCTTGCGCGGAATCAGTCGTTGCGAGATCACCGCGCGCAGGTTCGCGGCCAGTGACATGCGGATCTCGTCGTGTTGATGCGGCGGGTAGAACGAGATGATGCGCTGGATGCTCTGCACGACGTCCGTGGTGTGCAATGTGCTCATGACCACATGGCCGGTATCCGCGGCCATGAGTGCCGTACCCATGGTCTCGAGGTTCCGGATCTCACCCACCAGGATGATGTCCGGATCCTGGCGCAACACATAGCGCAGGCCATCATGGAATGACGCCGTGTCGAGTCCCACCTCGCGCTGGTGGATGAACGACAGTCGGTCCCGATGCAGGAACTCGATTGGGTCCTCGACCGTGATGACATTGCGCGTGGTGGTTCGGTTGATGGTGTCGATCATGGCGGCGAGCGTCGTGGATTTGCCCGATCCGGTACGACCGGTCACCAGCAGCAGCCCGCGCGGCGAGAATGCCAGGTCGCGAACGGACGGCGGAAGCCCCAGATCCTCAAGCGTCGGCACCTCGACCGGAACATGGCGAAGCGCCAGGGCGGGTGTGCCACGCTGCATGAAGATGTTCGCACGGAACCGGGCCAGCCCCGAGACGCCGAAAGCGAAATCGATCTCGCTGTGCGTGGAGAAGTAAAGTCGCTGCTCTTCATTGAGCAGCTGATTTCCGACCTCGCGCAGGTCCTGCGATGTCGGCGCCGGCTCATCGAGGGTGTAGAGCACGCCATCGACGCGCACCACGGGTGGACTGCCGGCTTTGAGGTGCAGATCGCTTCCTCGGGCCGCGATCATCTTCTCGAGCACGCTGCGGATATTCATGTCGCCCCCATCATCGCCAGTCCCTCGGTGCGCGGGGAACGCGCGCCAGGGAACGGCTCAGGACCGGCTGTCAGACCGGCTCCACCAGGAAGAGCTTCTGACCGAACTCCACCGGCTGGGTGTTCTCGACGAGCATCTGGACCACCTTGCCCTTCAACTCACTCTCGATCTCGTTCATGAGTTTCATGGCTTCGATGATGCAGACAGTCTGTCCGACCTCGACGATGTCACCCACCTCGACGTAAGGCTCCGCGTCAGGTGCCGGCGAGCGATAAAAAGTGCCCACCATCGGCGAAGTGATGGCCCTGAGATGGTCGCTGGCCGCATCCGCCGCAGGTGCGCCGGCCGTCGCCGAGGTGGCCGATGGATCCGGAACAGCCGGTCGTGCCGGGGCGGTCGCGGGCACGTTCACCCACTGGGCCGACGGGGACGACGTTGCGGAGATGCGCACCGAGCGACTACCCGAAGCCAGCTCGAGCTCGCCGATACCAGTGTTCTGGACGAGGCGGATGAGCTGACGCAACTCGCGCAGCTCAAAGCCCCCAGCCATCGCACCACCGGAGTCATCGGCAGGAGCCGGCTTGGGCTTCACGCTGCTCGCGGCGGATTTCCGGGCCGCCTGGCCCCGCTTCTTACGCTTGATCGCCACGGGCCAGGTATCCCATCAGCCCGCGCAGTGCGAGCGCATAGCTGTCCACACCGAACCCCTGCACCACGCCCAGCGCGGCACCTGAGATGTAGGACGTGTGACGGAAGGTTTCCCGCGTGTGCGGATTGGACACATGCACCTCGACCGTGGGGAGCGCAGCAGCCCGCACGGCGTCGCGCAATGCGACGCTCGTGTGCGTCAGGCCCCCTGGGTTCAGGACGATTCCCTGGAAATGGCCACGGGCCCGATGGAGCGCGTCGATGAGCACCCCTTCGTGGTCACTCTGGAGCGACTCGACCTCACAGCCGAGCTCACGACTGAGCGATGAAAGGTGCTGGTCCACGTCCTCCAACGAGATGCGGCCATAGATATCGGGTTCGCGGGTGCCGAGCGAGCGCAGATTCGGGCCGTGCAGGACCAGGATGCGGGGCATGGTCGTCGAGCTTCCCTGCGTGGGCTTCATCCGCGCGCTCCCAACTGCATGAGGGCAGCACGCACGAACGTCGATTTCACAGCGCGCGGGACGCTAGCAGCCCCGATTGAGGGCGTCAATACCCAGCGCACAGTGGCGCGCGAGCGTTTCTTGTCGTGCTGCATCGCAGCGAGCAAGGCCGAAAGCCGGGTGTCTGGCATCCGCAGGGGTAATCCGACATGATCGAGCATGGCCTCGAGCCGGACCCGCGAGCCGATCGGAAGCCCAACCTCGCGGACGCTCAGATCCGCCGCGGCGCGCAGCCCCAGCGCCACGGCCTCCCCGTGCAGCATCCCGCGATACCCATGCACCGCCTCGAGCGCGTGCCCAAGCGTGTGGCCGAGATTGAGCGCCGCGCGCGCGCCACCCTCCCGTTCCCGCTCGTCCCCTTTGACGATGCGCGCCTTTGCCCGGATCGAGCGCGTGACGGCCCCGTGAAGGGCGTCGGGGTCGCCCGCCGCGAGCGCATCCGCCTGCGCCTCGCACCACCGGAACAGTGCCGCGTCGACTCCCATCCCCATCTTGATCACTTCCGCGAGCCCGGCACGTACATGCCGGGCGGGCAGTGTGGCGAGCGTGTCGGGATCCACCAGCACGCCGGCGGGTTGGTGGAAGGCTCCCACCAGGTTCTTGCCCGCGGGCAGGTCGATCGCGGTCTTGCCCCCTACGCTGCTGTCGACCTGCGCCAGGAGCGAGGTCGGAACGCCGATCCACGGCAGCCCGCGCAGCCATGTGGCCGCCGCGAATCCGGCCAGATCGCCGACGACACCTCCGCCCAGCGCCACCACTGCTCCCGCTCGCGACAATCCCGCTGCCGCGAACGCGTGCCACAGGCGGAAGAGTTGAGCCTCGCACTTGGCTCGCTCACCCGCAGGAACCTGGATCTGCGTGACCGTGAGTCCCGCCCGCTTCAGGGAACGCTCGGCGCGGGCGCCATAGAGCGGCCCGACATGCGAATCGGTCACGAGCGCCACCTGGCGCGCAAGGGTGCAGCGGGCGGTGAAAACACCCAAGCCGTCGAGCGCGCCCGACGCGATGCGGATGCGCGAGAGGAGCGGAGGTTGCGTGAAGGACAGCGAAAGGTCGCGGCTCACGCGGCGCAGTCTACACGAGACCGCGGGCAGGTCACCGAGCGGAGTCGGCGCCCTTCAAGCGCTTGAGCTCGCGGCTGAGTCGGTCGATCTGGTGCTGGAGGTCATCCGCGCGTGGCAGCGTGGCCACCGGCTGTGCATCGGAATCCGCCTGCATCCAAGAGGGGATCACCGTCGGAGACTCACCGAGTGTCGCCTGCCCGTCACGCTGCAACTCGTCGTGCACCCAGACGAGCCGGGCCGTCCGCCCGGGACGCGTCTGCGCGACCCAGCGCGCAAGTTGGGTCGGATACTCGATGCGTTCCCCGTCGAAGGCCACGATGAGGTCCCCTTTAACGATGCCAACGCGCGCCGCGGGTCCACCCGATTGTACCCCCTCGACGAGCGCGCCGATGGGGACGCGCAGGCCGGGCTGTGTGTCGCTGTCCACGAAAGCGGCCCGGGTCGAGACTCCGAGGAAACCATGATGCACGCGTCCGCTTCCCTTGAGGTCGGCATAGACGCGTCGGATGTCCTCGACGGGGATGACGAAACTCATGCCACCGGGGCGACGCTCCCGTCCATCGCGCTGGCCCGGCGCCTCGGGGGTCCCCAACTCGCCCTGTACCAATCCCATGAGCTCCCCGCGTGCATCAAGGGCAGCGCCACCGCTGTTGCCCGGGTACACCTCGTTCGTGAGTTGCAACAAGCTCGAGCGCGGCTCTCGGAAGCGATACGCGATCCGCCCGACCGACTGGGTCGGCGCGGCGCGGTACGAGCTACCCAGCGCCACCACTGGATCTCCTACTTCGGGCGGGCGTGAAGCGAATCGCACCGGCGAGAGCGTGAGACCCGGGACCCGCAACAGCGCCACGTTCATCACAGGATCGAAGCCGACCACCTGCGCTGCGACTTGGATGCCGTTGTCGGTCACCACCAACACTCGTTGGGCACCGATCACGACGCTCGCTGTGGTGAGGATGCCGTCCTTCTCGATGGCGACACCGGAGCCGACGCGGTTGTGTGTTCGCTTGCTCGCGGGCTCCCTCCCCGTCGCCTTGTGTGACACGGTGCGCTGCGCCACGACCGTCACCATGGAAGGGCGGGTGCGCTTGGCCAGTTGCTCCACTTGGCCAAGGCTCAACTGGCCCCCGGCCTGCGCGCGGACGGGCGTCGGCACGAGGAGTGCCCCAAGCGAGGCCAGCACGATCAGGACGAGCCCCCACGCGGCCCATGCTGGACTACGGCCGGCGCGGGCAGCGCCCGCTGGAGTGCAAGCCGGGGTCAGGGTGAATCGCGGGTAGTTCGTCAAGGGTTCCTAGAAGGTGATGACGACCTGGTCTCCTTGCACGCCATCGGGCAATCGCGACCCGGTGTGGGCACGACCACGCCGAAGCTGCACGGGCTCGAGCATGAACTCGACATCTGCGGTGTGGTCGAACAGGCTGTCGGTGACCACGGCGACAACGCCGGTGACGCGCGGATCCGCGACCGGCTCATGCGAGAGCGGCACGCTTGCGACCACCTGGGACGAAGACGGCACGCCCGAGGGGGTGGATGTGGACTGGTTGCGCGCGAGTTCGCCCGGAGCGGAATGGGGCCCGAGCACGTTGAAGTACGAGACACCGACCACGAGTAATAACGCTGCTGTCGCGGCCACGGGCACCCAGGGTACGGAACGCTGCGGCGGCACGCGGATGGAATCCGCGACGGCCGAGGCTGCCCGCGCTGCCACGAGGACACGCTGCGTGAAGTCCGGACGCACCTCGTGCCGAGGCAACTCGGTCACGGCGGACAGAGTGGCAGCAAGTTGCTCGTATTCCGAATGGCACCGCGGGCAAGTCTTGAAGTGGCCCTCGAGCCAATCGCGTTCCGCGACGGTGGTCTCGCGATCCCAGTATGCCCCGAAGATACCCGCTGCCTGGTGGCAACGATTCATGATCCGTCCTGCTTTCGAAGTAGCGGTTGGAGTTTGCGCTTCAGCATGCTGCGAGCGCGGTTGATGCGTGATCGCACCGTTCCGCCAGGCACGCCGAGCACTTCAGCGATCTCCTCGTACGACAGTCCTTCGATGTCCCGCAGCACCAGCGCCAGTCGATACTTCTCGGGCACTGTTGCGATAGCCTGACCGACCGCCCCTTGCAGTTGCTCTCGCTCGAGCACCTGCTCACGACCTTCGGTTGGGTCCGCGAGTTGGATGATGCTGTCCGAGAACACCTCGGTCAGAGCGTCCAGTGAAAACCAATTCCTGCGCCGCACTCTCCGCCGGATCTCGTTCTTGGCGAGATTGGCAGCGATAGTGAATACCCAGGTCGAGAACTTCGACCCCGTCCGGTAGTTGCGCCGGTGCACGAAAACCCGGACGAACACTTCCTGCGCCAGATCGTCCGAACTCTCCCGGTCGTTCAAGACCCGGCTGATGAGATTGGTGACTCGCGCCCGAAACCGACCAACAAGTTCGGTGAATGCACGCTCGTCATCCTCGGCCACCCGGGCCATGAGATCCTCGTCCGACAGGCTCACGATCTGGGGGGACTGGGAATCTCGTTCAGAGTCCAAGGTAGGCCTCACCGTCGTGACATACACCGGACCCGCGGGGCGGTTCCCAGCGTTGCATTTGGGGCTGCCCGGGGAAGTGACCCAGGCGCAGCTCCTGCCACCGGGCCAGGCTCTGGACACGGCCATCCTTGTGACGGTCAAGCCATTGCACCGCAGAAAGATGCGGCATCATTTCTGCCCGGTTCGGCTCAGTGGAGCCCCTGCATCTTCCGCTTCACGCGCGGGTTCGACTCATCCGAAGCAAGGCTCAGTCGGTATTGCTCCCTGGCTAATCCCGGTAGGTGCAGGGCGCTGTACACATCTCCCAGATGTTCATGGATCACCGGGTCTCCACCCGTCTCCGCCAGGGCTCGCTCCAGCAATCGCCGTGCGTCCGCATGGCGTCCCTTGCGGTAGTAGAGCCATCCCAATGAATCGAGGTAGGCGCCATTTTCGGGATCGCGCTGCACCGCACGTTCGAGCATGGACTCCGCGTCGTCGAGGTCCCGGTCATGATCGGCCAACATGTAACCCAGGAAGTTCAGGACCGGGGGCAGTTCTGGCTGCAGGCGCAGCGCATCGCGGCCGGCCGCAATCGCGCCCTCCACATCACCCATCTCCTCGCGCACCATCCCCAACTCGAGCAATAGCGCCACATCCGCGGGGCGCCGGCGCAACAACTCGGCGATCTGTTGTTCCGCCTGGGGGAAATGCTTGCCCTGGCGTAACACCTGCACGAGCAGGCGGCGTGGTTCGCTGGAATCCGGGGCCGCCGCCACGGCGCGGCGGGCGCGAGCCGCAGCGGAGTCGAGCTGGCCCGATGTGGCCAGCGCGCGCGCCGCCAGCATCATGCCCCGCACATCACCGGGCCGGGCGGCGGCCCATGCCTCGGCCAGTCGCGCGCCGTCGCGCCCTTTTCCATGGCGAGACATGACCTGAACGCTTCGCGCCACGAACTCCGGCTCATCTGCATCGAGCGCGCGCAACTGCGAGAGCACACGCTCACCCTCGCTGGCGCGGCCAAGTGCAAAGGCGAGATCGGCCAGCATCTGCAACGCATCGGGATCCTGCGGGCGTGCCACGACGACCTGTTGCGCCAGGGCATGGGCTTTGGCGTATTGCTTGTCCTGTGCAAGCAACTCGACCAGCCGGCGCCGGGTGGTCAGGTCCTTGGTGTGAACGAGAAGATGCTGTTGGTAAAGCTCGATCGCTTCGTCGGTGAAACCCAGGCTCTCGCGGATCCAGCCCTTGAGGAAGAGTGCACCGGGGCGGATCGGGTTGAGATCGAGTGACTCCGCCAATGAACTGTCGGCTGCCCCGAAATCACCGGAGCGCGCTTGGGCCGCCGCGAGTTGGAACCAGGACTCGGAGTCGTCCGGATCGAGCCACACCACGCGCGAGTAACTGCGCAACACCAGATCCCTTCGCTCGAGCACTTCAGCCACACGAGCGAGCGTCCTGGCATACTCCGCATTCTCGCTGTCGGCGGCACAGGCCGCCTCGAGCGGCCCCAGCGCATCGGCCGCACGCTCCATCTGGAACAGCGCCGTGCCCTTGAGCCAGTTTGCACGCGCATCGGCGGGCGCTAGGACCAGCGCGCGCTCGGCGAACTCCAGGGAACGGACACGCTCGCCCTTGCGCGCCGCTGCCTCACTGATCCGCACGAGCAGGGCACGCGAACCCGGGTCCAGCGCCAGGGCCCGGTAATATTCGCTGAGCGCCTCGTCGATGTCTCCGGCCTGCTCCAAGGAGCGCCCCTGCAGATAACGACGGAGCGCTTCCTCCCTCCCCGGGCCGCCCGCTGAACTGTCGGCGGGCGCGGCAAGCGCCGACCCGGTGGCGATCGTGACCGCCAAGGCCAGTGCGAGGGCGATGAGGATCGCGGGTCTGGACATGTGAGGCCAAGCGTAGCACGCGCTCGACCCCAGCCACCACGACGTCGCAGTTGGGGCGCGATGCCTCTGGCCCACGGGGGGGCTCCGTGGTAAGTCTTGAGTCCCTCGCGTGCCTACTTCATCAGTGGATGGCGTCATGAACCCGACCCGGGTGCTGGTAGTGGACGATCTGGACTATGTGGCGCGCATGTTCGCGACCTTCGTCATCGCAGCCGGCCACGAAGTCGTGACGAGCCACAGTGTCGAGGATGCGCTCGCGAAGTTCGAAGCGCAGTCGTTCGATGTGGTGCTCTCCGATGTCAAGATGGGCGCGCTCGGCGGATTCGATCTGCTCAGGGGGATCCGACAGCGCTCCAGCGTCGTGCCGGTCGTGCTCATCACCGGTGACGCCTCGGTCAGCCACGCGATGGACGCGGTCGAAGCAGGGGCGTTCGACTACGTGAGCAAGCCCGTCCTGCCCCAGGCCCTGCGGCTATTGCTCGAGCGGGCGATCGAGCACAAGCGTGAACTCACCCTCGCGCAGAATCAACCCCTGCCCGGTAAACCTGCGATTGAATCGGATTCGATCATCGGCAACTCCCCAGAGATGCTGCAGGCATTCCAGATTGTCGCGCGAGCGGCGGCGGGCGATTCAAGCGTGCTTATCCTTGGCGGGAACGGAACGGGCAAGGAACTCGTGGCCAAGGCCCTGCATGAAAGGGGCCCACGCGCCGCCAAACCGTTCGTGCCGGTGAACGTCACAACCATCACCGAGAGCCTCGCGGAGAGTCTCCTGTTCGGCCACGAGAAAGGGGCCTTCACCGACGCGAAGGAGACACGGCAAGGCTACTTCGAGCAGGCCAACGGCGGGACGCTGTTCCTCGACGAGATCGGGGACCTGAATCCGGCGCTCCAAGCCAAGCTGTTGCGTGCGGTCCAGGAGCATCGAATCACACGCGTCGGTGGCACCGAGGAGATCGAAGTCGACATCCGGTTGGTGTCGGCAACCAATCACGACCTCAAGAAGATGATCGAGGAGCGCAAGTTCCGCGAGGATCTCTACTATCGGATCAGGGTCATCGAGATCCGTCTGCCCGCCCTGCGCGAACGGCAGAAGGATATCCCCGTGCTCGCCACGTATTTCCTCGCGCGGGCGGCGGCCCGCGCCAAGCGTCCGGTGCCACTCCTCACCCCAGACGCGGTCAAGTTGCTCCAGAGTTACTCCTGGCCCGGCAATGTCCGAGAACTCAAGAACACGATGGAAGGCGCATTCGACCTGGCCCGCGACAGCATCCTGTCCTCGGGCGATTTCCATCTGGGCGACAATGGCGAGCTTGGGCGAACGGAGGTGTCCGAGTCCGATCGGGACGAGGCAAAGGGCTTCCGCTCGCTGCGCGCGCACACCGACGAGTACATCCGGAAGGTGCTCGACCATACGGGTGGGAATGTCACCCAGGCGGCCAAGATCTTGGAGGTCTCGCGGCGAACCATTCAAAGAATGGCCGGCCGCAAGCGCGACGCATCCGAAAGCCGTGACATTCCTGCGCAGTCAGGGACAAGCTGACGCAGCACGCGTAACTTCATTGGTTTCCGACATTTCGATCGGAACTCCCAACTCCGCTGCACACTTTTGACGTGGTCGGGCTTTCTGATGACGCCGCGAGGGAGCGCCCCCACTTCCCGCCCACGGGCGTAACCCATTGCCATCAAATGGAACGCCGGTTCAATGTCTGATCCGTCGGACACTGGCACCGATGATGCTTTGAGTGGACTCGACAACGTCTTCGCACCGATGGACTGGTGCATGCGAACTGTCGCCACTGCACCATGGGCATGGATTTTCCGAGGGGCCTGTCCTGAGGGTATGTGGCGGCGGTATTCGAGGCGGGGGACGAAAGTCCTCCGCCTCAGCTGTTTTCGCCATCGACTCCAGTGTCAGCGACGCCGCCCCCCCCGGCCAGTGCCACCGGAGCGGCGACGACCGAAGTTCTCCATGGCCCGCTCCATCTCCTCGATCCGAGCCTGGGCCTGCGGATCCTCCTCGCGTTTGCTGGCGGGCACCACAGTGGGTGGCGGGGTCGGCTCGGCTTGGGCGGGGGGAGGGGCCTCGAGCACGTCATCGTGCCCGAACACGTCCAGACGTAACTCCTCGTGGGGTGGGACGGGCAAGACTGTCTCCAGCGGCCCGACGGCGGATATTGGGACGGGTGCGCCGGGGCGGCGTCCGGATCCCCGCCGACCCCCGCGTCCATAGGTGACCGGGGCCGTCGGGGCCGCAGGGATCGCGGACCGGACGGAGGCATCCGGCGCAGGCATCACCTCGCGCGCAGGCCGCTCGGCGGGAGGCGCGTTGTCCGGATCGACCTCCACCTCATCTTCCGTCTCATCATCCGTATCATCATCGTATTCCGTCCCGGAATCATCGTCGGCGTCATCATCGGGCTCATCGTCCTGATCCTCGACCTCGTCCACGGCCTCATCGTCGATCACGCCCGAATCGTCGATCTCCTCCAGATCCTCGTCCTCGTCGCCGTATCCATCCTCAAGAAGGCGTTTGGAGCGGGAGGCGGCGTCGCCAGCGAGCGCTGAGCCCGGCTCGAACGCTTCCAGGCGAACTTCGTCCTGGGCTGCATGACTCAGTCCCCCATGCTCGGGGAGTGGACGCGATGATGGCGAAGTCGTTCCCGCCTCGGAACCCATCCGACGGCCACGTCCTCCCCGACGGCCGCGGCGGCGATTCCTGCCCTCGCCCTCGGCTGACTCGCCGGGCGCCCCGATGCCGCGCGGCTCCGGCAGGATGTCATCCTCATCGTCCTCGTGCGCCGCGTCCCCTCGCGCCGAAGTCAGCACTCGCGACACCTTCTCCAGCGCGTCGCGAGCCGCGGCCTGTTCCGCTTCCTTCTTATTGTGGCCGCGCCCATCTCCCAAGGTGCGCTTGCCGACCATCACCTCGACCATGAAGTGCTTGGAGTGGTCTGGGCCATATTCACTGCGGATGCGATAGACGGGGTGCGTGCGGAAGGTGCTCTGCACATATTCCTGCAGGTGGCTCTTGTAGTTCGTGTGTCGCTTATCCGCCACGATGGCGTCGGATTCTGACAACAAATGGGTGTGGATGAATTGCCGCGAGACCTCGAAGCCCTGGTCCAGGTAGATGGCCCCGAGCACCGACTCGAAAGCGTCGGCCAGGATCGACAGGCGCTGGCGCCCGCCGGATTCGACCTCGGAGTGACTCATGAGCACAAAGCGCCCCAGGCCCATCTTGAGGGCCCGACGCGAGAGGATGGCCTTGGAGACCAGCAACGACTTGGTCTTGGTGAGCTGCCCCTCGTGCTCGTCGGGGTGGCGACGATACAGGGCCTCGCTTGTGACCAGTCCCAGGACGGAGTCACCGAGGAACTCCAGTCGTTCGTTGGACTCGCGCGGCCCCTGCCCGGTAACGCTCAAGTAGGACCGGTGGGTGAGCGCCAGCTTGAGCAGTCCCATGTCCCGGAATGGCACCTTGAAATGCTTGCAGAACTCCGCCAGCACACGAGCTTCCTGCTGGGAGTTCGACGTCTCGCGTTCCCGCTCCCGCTCGCGACCCCCGCGCTCACGACGCGGCTTCGCGGGACGACCCACGAAGAACGCCTTGAGCCATTTCCAGAACGACCGCTTCGGCGGAGACGGAGGAACCTGCTCGCGTCCGGCGCGTCGGCGTCCACGACCGCCGCGACGGCGCGAGCGTGCCTTTACTCGACCGCCCTCAGGGCCAGGGTCACGTTGTGCCCCCCGAACCCGAATGAGTTCGAGAGAGCTGCTGTCACGCGGTGTGTTCGCGCTTGATTCGGGACGAAATCCAGGTCGCATGTTGGGTCCGGTGTTTCGAGATTGATGGTCGGTGGGATGACGCCCCGAGCCAGCACAAGTGCCGTGACGACCGCTTCGAGTCCGCCGGCGGCACCCAGGAGGTGCCCTGTCATGGATTTCGTCGAGCCCATCATGAGACGGCGGGCGTGATCGCCGAACACCGTCTTCACCGCGGTCACCTCAATCGGATCCCCAGCGGGGGTCGAGGTTCCATGCGCGTTGATGTAGCCGACCTCTTCGTACGCCATCTCGGCATCCTGCAGCGCGCGCTTCATCGCGCGTGCGGCGCCTTCACCATCCACACAAGGGGAGGTCATGTGATAGGCATCACCCGAGGCTCCATAGCCAGCGACTTCACAAAGCAGTGTGGCACCACGACGGCGCGCATGCTCCTCGGTCTCGAGGACGAGGATGCCGGCGCCTTCACCGATGACGAAGCCATTTCGGCTCGCATCGAACGGACGGCTGGCCCGTTGGGGATCATCGTTTCGTGTAGAGAGGGCTTTCAT